>JBKOWM010000119.1:0-8852 GCA_046724395.1 Actinomycetota bacterium | reverse complement strand
CCGCAGACGTGGACGACGTAAGCCTGCTCAAGTGGTGAGAGCGTGATCGATCTCGTCTGGCTCGTGCCGGCGCTGCCGCTTGCGGGCGCGGTGGTCACGTTGTTCGCCGGCCGGCGTCTCGGTCGCTGGGCCGGCGTCGTGGGGACGCTGGTCGTTGCCGCGTCCTTCGTCGTATCCGTCGGTGTGCTGAGCGATCTGGTTTCGCTTCCAGGCGAGGACCGGGTTGGGCTCGTTCGGTTGTACGAGTGGATCACGGTGGGGAGCCTGCGGGTCCCCGTCCAGTTTCGCATCGACCCCCTGTCCGTCACGATGATCCTCGTCATCACCGGGATCGGCACCCTGATCCACCTGTATTCGATCGGCTACATGGCCGGCGACCCGCGGTTCGGCCGGTTCTTCTCGTACATGAACCTGTTCGTGTTCTTCATGCTCACGCTCGTCCTGGCCGAGAACTTCCTGATCCTCTACGTCGGCTGGGAGGGCGTCGGCCTCTGTTCGTACTTGCTGATCGGGTTCTGGTACGAGCGCGTCTCGGCGGCGAACGCGGCCAAGAAGGCGTTCATCACGACGCGGATCGGCGACACGTTCATGTTGATCGGCATCGTCGTGATCTTCCTCCGCCTCGGCTCGCTTGATTTCTCGAGGGTGCTGACGGATCAGATCGCGACGCGGCAGCCGTCCGGCGTGTTCACGGTGATCGCGTTGCTCCTGCTCGCCGGGGCAATCGGCAAGTCGGCTCAGGTTCCGCTGCACGTCTGGCTCCCGGACGCCATGGAGGGTCCGACGCCGGTTTCGGCCCTGATCCACGCGGCGACGATGGTGACGGCGGGCGTCTATCTCGTGGCGCGGTCGCACGTCTTCTTCGACATCAGCGGGGTCGCCTCGACGGTGGTCCTGATCGTCGGCCTCATCACGGCCATCTACGCCGCGACGTGCGCGCTCGGGCAGGACGACATCAAGCGCGTGCTGGCGTGGTCGACGATCAGCCAGCTCGGCTTCATGTTCTTCGCGCTCGGCCTTCAGCAGTACGGGGCGGCGATCTTCCTGCTCGTCACGCACGCGTTCTACAAGGCGCTGCTGTTCCTGGGGGCGGGCTCGGTGATGCACGGGCTCGACGGCGAGACCGACATGATGAAGATGGGCGGGCTGAGACGCTTCATGCCGGCGACGTTCGCCACGTTCATGGTCGGTGCCCTTGCGATCGCCGGCATCCCGCCGTTCGCCGGTTTCTTTAGCAAGGACCAGATCCTGGCGGCCGCGAACGAAACGGAGCACACGTTCGCCTGGATCGTGATGCTCGTCGCCGCGTTCTTTTCGACGCTGTACATCACGCGGCAGGTGTTCATCACGTTCTTCGGCGATTCCCGGACCGAGCGGCACCCGCACGAGTCCCCACCCGTCATGACGATCCCGCTGTGGATCCTGGCGGCCGGCGCGCTCCTCAGCGGCTTGCTGTCGTTGAACGCGGTCACCGGGCGGCTCCCGGGCTTCCTGGCGCCGGTCTTTGGCGAGGTTGCCGAGCCGGTGCACGGCCTGTCCGAGACCGCCCTGACCATCATCTCCGTCGCGGTCGCGCTCCTCGGCGTCCTGGTGGGATGGTTCGTTTGGGGATCCGGCCGCGTGGACTGGATGGCGCTTCGAGGGCGGTTCGCCGACGAGCGGCGGTTCCTCGCGCGCGGGTGGTACGTCGATGATGCATACGCGCATCTCCTGGTTCCGGCCGCCGAGGCGGGTGGACGGGTCCTCGCGTTCGGGGTTGACCGAGGCCTGATCGACGGGCTTGTGAACGTTGTCGGGGCGCTCGTCACGCGATTGAGCGCCCTCGGCAGGCGAGTGCAGACCGGCCTCGTCCGGAACTACGCGCTCGCGTTCCTGCTCGGCGCGGTCGCGATCCTCGTGTATGCGGGAGTGCGGTTCTGATGCCGTGGCTGACGCTCACGACGTTCCTGCCGATCGTCGGCGTGGTCGTCCTGCTCCTGTGGCCGCGAATCGCGAACGACGTCGCCCGTGGCGTCGCGATCGTGACGTCGATCGCGACGTTCATCGTGTCGCTCGGGATGCTCGGGCGCTTCGACGGCTCCGTCGCCGGGTTCCAGATGATCGAGAGGGCGGAGTGGGTCGCCCCGCTCAACCTGCAATACCTGGTCGGGGTCGACGGGGTCAGCCTGTTCATGGTGCTGCTGACGACGTTCCTGTTCCCGGTGGCGCTCCTCGCGTCCTGGACCATTCAGCGCAACGTACGAGGGTTCACGATCGCGATGCTGCTGCTCGAGACGGCCGTCCTCGGCACGTTCCTGTCGCTCGATCTGCTGCTGTTCTTCCTGTTCTTCGAGGCGATGCTCTTCCCGATGTACCTGATCATCGGCGGGTGGGGATACGAGCGGCGGATCTACGCGGCGGTGAAGTTCTTCCTGTTCACGATGTTCGGCTCCGCGTTCCTGCTCGTCGCCATCCTGGTGCTGTACGCGAAGGCGGGGACGTTCGACGTCCGGCAGATCGTCGGCCTCGACCTGTCGGCGACGACGGCGCGCTGGCTCTTCGTCGCCTTCTTCGTGGCGTTCGCCGTCAAGGTGCCGATCTTCCCGCTCCACACGTGGCTGCCCGACGCGCACACCGAGGCCCCGACGGCGGGGTCGGTGATCCTGGCGGCGCTCCTGTTGAAGATCGGAGCGTACGGCCTCATCCGATTCAACCTGTCGCTGTTTCCCGATGCCTCGCGGTACTTCTCGGACGCCATCGAGATCCTCGCGCTGATCGGAATCGTTTACGGCGCGATCGTCGCGATCATGCAGACCGACCTCAAGCGCCTCATCGCGTACTCGTCCGTGTCACACCTCGGATTCGTCGTGCTCGGCGTCTTCGCCTTCACGCAGCAGGGCATGGCCGGAGGCGTCCTTCAGATGGTCAACCACGGCCTGTCGACGGGTGCGCTGTTCCTGCTCGTCGGCATGCTGTACGAGCGAACGCACACGCGGAACCTCGGAGAGATGGGCGGATTGGCGAGCGTCATGCCGCGGCTCGTGGGCGTGTTCCTGTTCGCGGCGTTGTCCTCGCTCGGTCTTCCGGGGCTGAACAACTTCGTCGGGGAGTTCCTCGTCATCCTCGGGACCTTCGCGTCCAACAGCGTCTACGGCTCGATCGCCGCCGTCGGCGTCGTCCTGGCCGCGATCTACCTCCTCTGGTCCTATCAGCGGATGGCGCAGGGACCCGTCGTCGAGGCTCACGCCACGCACCCGGACCTGTCGGTTCGTGAGTCCACGCTGCTCGCGCCGGTGCTCGCAGCGATCCTGGTCCTCGGCGTGTACCCGAAGCTCGTGCTCGACCGCGTCGAGCCGACGACGGCGAAGGTCGTCCAGCAGGTCCAGAGCGACACCGTCGTCCGGGCCGAGGGGACCCCCTGATGCTCGCCGCGTCGCCCAAGATCGACTGGGCTCCGATCGCACCGGAGCTGGCGCTCGTCGGGACCGGGATCCTCGTGCTCCTCGGTGGCGTCTTCGTCCGCCGGCGGGCGTCCGACGCCCTGCTGGCCGTGTCGCTGGTGGGGGTCGTCGGCGCCGCGGTGCTCTCGGTTCGGCTGTGGGACTGGTCGGGGGCGATCACCGTCCTGAACGGAATGGTGGCGACCGATCGGTTCGCGGTCGTGGCGCGGCTCGTGCTCCTCGGCGTCGCCGTCGTCGGGCTCGTGTTCGGCCACCACTATTTCGACCGGCTCGGGGAGCCCAGGCACGAGTTCTACGCGCTGATCTTGTTCTGCACGGCCGGGATGACGCTGTTCGCATCGGCCACGGACCTCATCGTCATCTTCCTGGGACTCGAGATCCTGTCGCTGTCGCTGTACGTCCTCGCCGGTTTCTCGCCGAGGCTTGCCGCGACTGAGGCGTCGATGAAGTACTTCCTCCTCGGGGCGTTCTCCTCCGCTTTCTTCCTGTTCGGCATCGCGATGGCCTACGGGGCCACGGGGGGCACGAGCCTGTCGAACGTCGCGAGCGCGCTGTCGGGGCTGACGGCCAACGACGCGCTCGCCGTCGCGGCGCTCGTCCTGCTCGCCGTCGGCTTCTCGTTCAAGGTTGCGGTGGTGCCGTTCCACATGTGGACGCCGGACGTGTACCAGGGGGCGCCCACCGCCGTGACGGCGTTCATGTCGGCCGGGACCAAGGTCGCGGCGTTCGCGGCGCTCATCCGCGTCTTCTTCACCGCCTTCCAGCCCCTCACTTGGGACTGGACGCCGATCCTGTGGGGGCTCGCCGCCGTCACCGTCGTCGTCGGCAGTTTGCTCGCCATCGCGCAGACGGACATCAAGCGGATGCTGGCCTACTCGAGCATCGCGCATGCCGGGTTCATCCTGATCGGGCTCACGGCGGGCGACCAGGCGGGGATCCGGGCCGCCCTGTTCTACCTGATCGCGTACGCCGCCATGATCGCCGGCGCCTTCGGCGTCGTGATGCTCGTGTCGGGCCACGGGGAAGAGCGCACGGCGCTCGCGTCGTACCGGGGGCTGTATCGCCGGAGCCCGCTGCTTGCCGCTCTGATGACCGTGTTCTTGCTGTCGATGGCCGGGATCCCCCCGACGGCCGGGTTCATCGCCAAGGTGGGCGTGTTCTCGGCCGCGATCTCGGCAGGCCACTGGCCGCTCGTGTTGATCGGCGTCCTGGCCAGTGTCGTCGCCGCGTACTTCTACATCCGGGTGCTCGTGCTCATGTATATGCAGGAGCCGGAGGGCGAGTTCGAGGCGGACGACGCCTCGCCGCCGGTCGTCGCCGTGGCGGCGGTCGCGGGCGTCACGCTGCTGTTCGGCGTGGCACCCGGTCTCTTGTTCGACGTCCTGGACAGCGCATCCGTGCTCCGTTGGTGACCACGCGGCCGACCCCGATAGCATCGCCCCGATGAGCAGGCGCGTGATCCCAGGGCTCGAGGCGCCAGACCCGGTTCTCGAGGCCGATATCCGCCGGCGGCTGGAGGACGTCGAGGCGAGCCTCGAGAAGTCCGTGCGCGCCGAGTCCGACATGTTGGCTGAGACGGCCTCGTACCTGCTGGCAGCCGGCGGCAAGCGGTTCCGCCCGATGCTCGTGTTGCTCGCCGGGTATTTCGGCGATCCGACCGACCCGCGGCTGGTACCCGGCGCGGTCTCCATCGAGCTCGTCCACGCGGCGACGCTGTACCACGACGACGTGATCGACGAGGCGGCCTCGCGGCACGGCGTTGCGAGCGTGAACGCGAGGTGGGACAACACGGTCGCCATCCTCACCGGCGACTATCTGTTCGCGCGCGCGTCCGAGATCTCGACCGAGCTCGGCACCGACGTCTGCGCACTGCTCGCGCGCACGATCGCCACCCTTTGCGACGGTCAGATCCGCGAGGTCGAAGCGTCGGGCAGGGTCGAGCAGACGCAGGGCGCGTACCTCGAGATCATCCGCCGGAAGACCGGCGCCCTCATCGCGACGTCGTGTCGCCTCGGCGGGATGCTGTCCGACGCTCCTCGGTGGTCGCTGGACGTGCTCGAGGGGTTTGGGGAGGCGCTGGGCCTTGCCTTCCAGCTCTCCGACGACATCATGGACGTGGTCGCGACGCAGGACGAGCTCGGCAAGGAGCCCGGCGTCGATCTCAAGGAGGGCGTCTACACCCTCCCGGTTCTGCACGCGCTGCACGACGGACGGCAGAGCGCTGAGCTGCGATCCCTGCTCTCGGACGGCGCCCCGGGGACCGAACGGCTCGAGCGGGCCCTCGAGATCGTCCGCTCGCCCGACACGCTCGCGCACGCGCGCGACGCCGTCTCCTCCGAGGTCGCCCGGGCCCGCGGGCTTGCGGAGCAGCTGCCCGAGGCATCGGCACGTAGGGCGCTGCTCACCCTGGCCGACTACCTCGCGGTTCGGTGCGGCGCCGACGCCGGCCGGGGAGACGTCCGTTGATAGAATCGCGCAGCTTGAGAAAGCGTTCACAAGCGTGAGCAACTACTACGAGTCCTACGGCGTCGTGCTGGCCGTCCTCGTGGCCGGCGTCGGGCTGGTCGCCGTCGCCTTCGGTGCCGCGAGGGTCGTCGCGCCGCGACATCCGATTCCCGAGAAGCTCCTCACGTACGAGTGCGGCATCGACCCCGTCGGCGAGGGCTGGGCGCAGACACAGGTCCGCTACTACATCTACGGATTCCTGTTCGTCATCTTCGACGTCGAATCGGTGTTCCTGTTCCCGTGGGCGCGTGTGTTCGATGGCCTGGGATACCAGGCGGTCGTCGAGATGGCGGTGTTCATCGGGATCCTTGGTGTCGGTCTTCTGTACGCGTGGCGCAAGGGGGTCCTGCGGTGGGCGTGATCGACAAGACGCCGCTCGGCGACATCCAACCGGTCAAGTTCATCCTCAACTGGGGTCGCAGGTACTCGCTGTGGGTCTTCAACTTCGGCCTGGCGTGCTGCTCGATCGAGTTCATCGCGGCGAGCGCCTCCAAGCACGACTTCATCCGGTTCGGCGTGATCCCGTTCGCCCACGGGCCGCGCCAGGCGGACCTGATCGTCGTCGCCGGCACGCTCACGGACAAGATGGCTCCGGTCGTGAAGCGCTTGTACGACCAGATGCCCGAGCCGAAGTACGTCATCTCGTTCGGATCGTGCGCCAACTGCGGAGGTCCGTACTGGGACTCGTACTGCGTGACGAAGGGAGTAGACCAGATGCTGCCGGTCGACGTGTACGTGCCCGGCTGCCCGCCGCGGCCCGAGGCGCTGTTGCAGGGAATCATGAAGCTCCAGGAGAAGATCGCCGGCGAGAGCATCAGGGAGAAGTGGAGTGGCCAGGCCACCGCGCCCGCTTCCGCTTCCTGAGATCGAGTCCCGCCTGCGTGCGCGGTTCGGCGACGCCGTCACCGCCTTCGACGACCAGCACGGACACGCCGTCGGGACGATCTTGCGCGAGCGATACCACGACCTCGTGCAATTCCTTCGTGACGAGCCCGAGCTGTCGTTCGACTATCTCGACTTCGTCGCGGCCGTCGACTTCGACGACCGGTTCGAGGTCGTGACCCATCTACACTCGCTCTCGAACAACCACGAGGTGCGCGTAAAGGTCGCCCTGCCCAAGGACGACGCCGTGTGCTCGACGATCTCCGACCTGTTCGCGGGTGCCAACTGGCACGAGCGGGAGACCATGGAGATGTTCGGCATCCAGTTCGCCGGCCACCCGCTCCCCGTCAAGCTGCTGCTGTCGGAGCCGTTCGAGGGGTACCCCCTGCGCAAAGATTTCGCCCTGATGTCCCGGGAAGCCAAGCCGTGGCCGGGAGCGGTCGAGGGCGAGGAGGTAGAGGAGGAGTGATCGGCGCGCTGACGGCGCAGGCGGCCACGAGCGTCTTCGACCAGTGGTTCTCGAGCTACTGGCTGGTGCTCGTCGTCAAGACGGCGCTGGTCGTCGGCTTCTTCCTGACGGCGCCGCTGCTCGTCGGCTACATGGAGCACAAGGTGCTCGCGCACATGCAGAGCCGGCTCGGGCCGATGTACGCGGGACGATTCCACGGCTGGGCGCAGCTCCTGGCCGACGGCGTGAAGTTCATCCAGAAGGAGTCCGTCGTACCCGCGGCGGCGGATCCGTGGGTCTACACGATGGCCCCGGCGGTCGTGCTGGTGCCGTACGTGGTGACCCTCGTCGTCATCCCGTTCTCGTCCCAGATCTTCGCGCTGAACCTCGACGTCGGGATCTTCTTCGTCCTGGCCGTCAGCTCGATCGGCGTGATCGGCACGCTGATGGCGGGGTGGGCCTCCGCGAACAAGTTCTCGCTCATCGGCGCCCTTCGTGCGGCCGCTCAGCTCATCGCCTACGAGCTCCCGCTCGTGTTGGTTGCCGCCGCCGTCGTGATGCAGGCGGGGACGCTCTCGATGGTCGGGATCGTGGAATCGCAGGAAGGGCTGTGGAACATCGTCCGCCCGTGGCAGGCCATCGGCTTCGTCATCTTCATCACCGCCTCGCTCGCCGAGCTCAGCCGGCCGCCGTTCGACATGCCGGTGGCCGACAGCGAGATCATCTTCGGAGCGCTCACCGAGTACACGGGCCTGAAGTTCGCGTTCTTCCTGCTGTCCGAGTACGGCGGAATTGTCGTGCTGTCCGCGATCGCATCCGTGCTCTATCTCGGCGGATACCTCCCGCTGCCCGGTCTGTCGCTCATCCCCGAACCGCTCTGGATGGCGGCGAAGATTGGCGCTCTATCGTTCGTCGTCGTGTGGCTGCGCGCGACGTACCCGCGGCTTCGTGAGGACCAGCTGCAACGCGTGTCGTGGCTCACGCTAATCCCCGTCGCGCTGTTCCAGATCCTGTTCGTAGGCGTGTGGCAGATCGCGATGGGGGCCTGAGCGTGGCCATCGACGGGCGCGACGTTCGCCGCGGCGACGGCGCCGCCGCTCCGTTCGGCGTGGGGCTCGTGAAGGGCCTGGGCGTCACGCTGAAGCACATGCTGCGTCCGGCCGTCACGCAGCAGTACCCGGAGGTCAAGCCCGACCTTCCGCCGCGCAGCCGCGGCGTGATCGCGCTGAAGCAGGAGAACTGCACCGTCTGCTGGAAGTGCTCGCGCGAATGCCCTGACTGGTGCATCTACATCGAGGCGCACAAGGAGACGAACCCGCCCGCCTCGGGCGGCAAGGCGCGGTCCGTCAAGGTCCTCGACCGCTTCGCCATCGACTTCTCCCTCTGCATGTACTGCGGCATCTGCGTCGAGGTCTGCCCGTTCGATGCCCTGTTCTGGAGCCCCGAGTTCGAGTATTCCGAGTACTCGATCCTCGACCTCCTGCACGAGAGCGACCGCCTCGAGGAGTGGACGTATCACGTGCCGGCCCCTCCCGCCCTCGAGGCTGTCTCTTATACACATCTCCGAGCCCACGAGA
>JBKOWM010000143.1:0-10735 GCA_046724395.1 Actinomycetota bacterium | reverse complement strand
GTAGATCAGACACGGAGAGTAGCCCGGCGTGCAGTCGTCCGAGGCCGTCGTCGCGACTACGGGCGGCTTCGCGACGACCAGGTTGATCGTGCGGCCGGGCTTGGCCGACGTGCCACCCTTCGGAGACTGCGCGGTTACTGTCCCTTTCGGCTTGCTTGACTGCTGCTGCTTTACGGTGACGCCGAACCCAGCCTCCTTCAACGTCCAGCGCCTTCGTGATGTCGTCGCCGACAACGCTCGGGACTCGCGGGAACGGCGTTGCCACCACGACGGTGACGAACGTCGCGCCGGATACTTCGCTACCGGTCGGCGGGTCCTGACTCAGGACGGTGTCTTCTGGCCTACGGAAGGCCGTTCAGTTGTACCGATCGTGTGGATTCCAAACGGCTCTATGGCTTCCAGAGCCTCCGGATATAGTCAGTCCAACGAGGTTCGGCATCGTCGCCGGTTCGACGGTTTGCGTGGGCGTTGTCGAGGGCGTTGTGTTGTCGGTATCACCGGTCGCCACACCTATCGCGACCAGGACGAGTACGATCGCAATCACGCAGAACCACCAACGGTTCCAGAACGGCTTCGATCGTGGGCGCGCCTCAGGGCGGCGGGAACGACGTGGACACGTGTCAGCCCCCCCTTGGTCGCAGTGATTTGGGGGGAGGCGCGTCCCAAGGCAATCACCCGAACGCACGTCGGCCGGAGAGTCTTTCCCGTACGACAAGATCGCTTAGAGTCCGCTCACGTACGACGGCGAGGCGGCGCGGCGCGCCCGAGCGGCCGATGCCGCAGAGGGCCGCCACGTCGATAAGGGGTATAACTTTCGGACGACGATCCTTCGAACAGATTCCTACTCGAGCGGTGGTGGCGGAGGCGTTGGTTGTACGTCACGCATCTCCTGAGCGCGGTCTCGAGCGACCTGCGCGCTGCCCGATGCACGAACTTGGTCGACGGTCTGATCTACGCGTCCGCCCCAGCGTTCCACGTACCTGCGGGCGACGGGAATCCCGCCAACACCGAAGGACACGATCAGCGATCCGACGACGACGGCAAGAAGCGCGTAGAACAGTCCGATTACGATCGCCGGTGCGATCTCGAGCTGGTCCAGTGCGGCGAAGATCCCGACAATCAGGATCGCGATCCCGGCGACCCTGGCGATCCAGTCACCTCCACGCACGGCGCCTAGGGCCGCTGTCAGCACTTCCGTCACGACACGGGCGATGACACCGGCGATCACCAGAATGATGACGGCGGCGATGACGTTCGGCAGATAGTCGAGAATCCCTTCGATGAGATCGGTAATGGGATTGGGTCCCCAAAGGCCAAATGCAAGCTGAAGCGCGATCAGGAACACGGCCCAAAAGACGATCAGAGCGATGAGGTCGGATGCATCGGTGTTGCTGCGTTCAAACGCGGCCCTCATCGCGCCCCGCTCGACCCATCTGTCGAACCCGATCCGCTCCAGGATCGTGTTGGTCAGCTTCGACAGCGCCTTCGCGACGAAGTAGCCGATGAGCAGGATCAGCAGGAATCCGAGGAGCTTGGGCGCGAAGGTGACAACGTTTCCCCAGGCATCCTCGAGGCCTTGCTGGTAGTCGATCGCCCCAACCATATGTCCCTCCCAACCATGCGACGCGCCTCTTCTACCCGGCTGGGCCGCGGGTAACCGGTGCCGGGCCACGGCGGTCATGACCAACGCCGCGCACCAAGTCCTGCTCGCGCAAGGCGCTTGACTACCTGTTGCCGATGCGCGAGCACGTTCTCGACAACGCCCGAATAGCGCCAGGGGACACCCTGCTCCACGTCGGCGCCTCGCCTTCGGGCCACTGACCTGCACCGCGTCGAAGCGAACGTCCAGCCGGACAACGCGGCCTCGATTGGTCTCGTCGAGAGCCTTGGCTTCCGGCGAGAGGGCTACTGCCCGAAGTACCTAAAGGTCGCCGGCAAATGGCGTGACCATTTGCGCTACTCCATCTTGGACGAGAACTCCGAGCAGCGGAGCGACAGCGACGCCGCCGGGGATCATCGCGCTGATCGTCCGGGACATGCCGAGTGCCAGGTAGATAGACCCACCAACACGCAACGAAGGGTCGTCGCGCACCACGATCACAGAGCGTCCGGCCGCGTTTCTCGGAGGCGGCGTGCATGCAGCAATCGTCATCTGCCACGGACTTTAGGTTGGGTCAGGTGGGGCCGTGCCCACCTGCCTGCCGGATTCGATGACGGCTGGAGGGATTGGCTACTGTGGGTCCGCGATGAGCACGACGACGCCCGGCGCGACGAAGCTGAGCAGGTTCACGCCCGCGTCCTCGATCTGGGTGTTGTAGAGGTCCCGTTCAGGCGCGCACGTCTCGGCAGAAAAGCATGCGCCGCGGTCTTGTGGGGGGACACACCTTCTCCGGGCTCGCTTCGCGCACCCAGAACCAGAACTGCGAGCCATCGGCGCACTCACCGCCGCCTGGGACGACGCGCTCCCATGATCGATCTGCGGGCGCATCGGGGGTCGCCTGCGCCGCCGTCGAGGCCGCGCCGGCATCGTCGTCATTGCTCGCACACGCCGCTAGCGTGGCCGCCAAGGCGACCAAGAACGGCAGCTTGACGGTAGCCCGCGTACTCGCACGCCCCCGCCGACCAGCCAGTGCGCCGCCCTCGAAACCGCGATCCGTTCATGGGGCACCTCGATACGGCGTCGGGGCATGCGCGCCGGCGAAGTCGACAACCAGCGCGGCGAGCAGCTGGGGTTGGTCTTCGGGCACGAACGTGTACGAATCCTCGATGGTTGCGATGGTGGCCCGCGGGATGAGGGCGGCCAGCCGATGCGCCAGCTCGAGAGGGAACAGGCGATCCTCGTTGGCCCAAGCCAACAGAACCGGCTTGGTGAAGCCGGCGAGCTGCCTCGCCGCGGCCAACGTGTGACGGCGGTGCACCGCGCGAAGGAACCTGCGGAGATCACGGCGGATCCCGGCGTCCCGACGAGTGGGGAGCAGATACGAGTCCACGATCCAAGACGGGATGGGTCGCTTGGCCACCCAGCCGAGCGCAAAGGGCGAGCGCTGGAACGCGCGCAGGCGTAGCGCCTGCGCCACGATCCACATCGATCCCGGCACACGAGCGACAGTCGGGAGCGACGCAAAGATGGGCGGAAAGAACCGCTCCAGGGCGTCGCAGGACGTGAGGACGACGCGGCCGACCCGGTCTGAATGCTCCGTCATGAGGATCTGTGTGATCGCGCCGCCGGTGTCGTTCGCGACGATCGTCGCGTTCGAGAGGTCGAGCGCCTCTAGGAAGGAAGCGACCAGCGCTGCCGCGCCGGGCGGGGACAGGTCGGCGTTCGGCACGGCAACCTCGTGTGAGCCGAACGGCCAATCCGGGGCGATGCACCGTAGGCCCGATTCAGCGACCGTCGGGACGACGCCACGCCACAGGTCCGCGTTCACGAGCAGGCCATGCACGAAGACCACCGGCGGGCCGTCGCCTCGCTCGCGGTAACGGATGACGCCTTTCGACAGAATCACCTCCCGGGCAATCCCCCACGCTTCACTCCGGGCCATTCGAGACCTCCGTGGCTGGGTGCTGGGAGTTCAGGACCGGGTCGCGTACGTCCCGCAAACCGGCGACCTCGGTGGCTTGTGCGGAACGCGGCCGTCGTCCGGTCCGCGTCGCGCCCAGGAGCAGGCGCGTGAGTGCGCGGATCGACGCAAGCGTCTGCGCGGAGCTCGCACTTGGGCCGGAGCCATCAGTCGCTTCCGCGCCGCCACCCGCCGAAGCTCCTCCTGGCGCGCTCGCATCATCTGGTACCGCACCAGCGTGGTCGTCGTCATCGTCATCTGGCACCACCAATCGGGAGTCCGCTGTGGATGCACTGTAGGGACGGCCTTCGCTCGCGGCCTCACGCGAAGGTGGAACCTCCGGTGGAAAATCGGCGGCTTCTCTGCACACGCGGTTGCAGATCGCTCGACCAACGGAACACCATGGTGCCGCTCGTCCTCGACCGCGCCTATCCGTTGCTCGGATATCTGGAAGGGACCGATGCGCAAGGTACGTGTCGCCGAAGGCCTTCGTCGGTTCGACGACGTTTGGAGACCACAGATCGTCGCTGAGATGAACGACTACAAGGTGCAGCTGGTGAAGGGTGAAGGCGAGTTGGTCTGGCGCCGGCACGATGACACCGACGAGCTGTTCTTCGTGATCACGGGTCACCTGACGATGCGGACGCGGGAAGGCGATGTGGCGCTCGAGGCCGGAGACCTGTTGGTCGTGCCGAAGGGAGCCGAACATTGTCCGGTGGCATCCGACGTGTGTCAGCTCCTACTGATCGAGCCGTTGGGAACGCCAAATACGGGAGATGCGGGCGGCGAGCGCTCCGCGCCAAAAGAGCGTCTCGGGCGAGTGAGCGCGGATCCGTCCCCGGCCGCCGGGCAACTACGCGTCCCTGCGCGCTCGGGTGTCGCCCGCCCAGCGCAGGCCAGGGACGGATCCCTCGCTCCAGCGACGCCTTCGAGGCGCCTCCGGTCGCAGGGGTCTTCCGACGCGTGTCCCCCATTTGCGCGGTTCGTCGGCTGCCTTTGCTCGAGCGATTTCGCGGTCGCGCGCATCGAGCGGCAGCACATCGAGCCATGGACGTTCTCGGCGATGCTTCAGCCGTTCGATGTGCATTCGTCGCCTTGTCACACTGGCACCGTAGCAATCGTGCGGGCCAGGCCACATCACGCGGAGGTGGAACCTTCAGTGGAAGATTCATGGCCGACGCGAATCGGATGCAGGGGTCGCTTGTTCAGAGCCCCACCGAGACGCCGCGATAATGCCGACGAGCCAATCTCGTCAGCGAGACCTCAGGAGGGTGGCCGCCCGCCGCGTCGTATGGTCTCCTAAGACGATGGACGACGTTCGCGTGATTTCGTTTCTCGTATCCGAGGTAAAGTTGGCGGCCGACGAGCAGACGCTGTTGAGGCGAGAGTGGTGGCCGTCGTACGCGTATGCCGTCGTGCATCGCGACGGCGTGTTCCTATTCGACAACGGCGCTGGGTTCGGCAACGCCGACGTCGACTCCCAGTTCTCACCGAGAGCTCGACCGATCGAGGATATCCTGGCGGAGCATCAGGTCTCGCTCGCCGAGGTCACTGGCGCTGCGAACTGCCACCTGCACTTCGATCACAGCGGTCAGAATGTACGGTTGAAAGGCATCCCGATCTTCGTGCAGCGTCGCGAATGGGCGATGGTGCACGAGCCTGACTACACAGTTGTGGAATGGGTCGATGCACCACACTTGATCTACGAAGTGCTCGAGGGCGAGTCCCAAGTCGCACCCGGACTTCGGCTAATCCCAACACCCGGGCACTCGCCGGGCCACCAGTCGCTTGTGATCGATGCACCAGAGGGAACGATCGTCCTCGCCGGTCAAGCGGTGCAGTCGAACGCCGAGTGGGAGGGAGCTACCGACGCGGCTGTCTCAGGCGCGGCTACGGCACCGTTGCCAGCCGACTACCGCGCTTCGGTGGAACTGCTGCGGTCGCTGGATCCAACGAACGTCTACTTCGCACACGACGCGCGCGTTTGGCAGCGCGCCTGATAGAAGAGGAGCGCTCGGAATCCGCCGTTCAACCACGCGGTCGTAACCTGTCATGACCCGTTCGAACGAAGGAGGGCCTCTAGCGATGGAGCCGTGGTCGTTCGACCTGAAGGGCCGGTTCGACGAGCACACGCTCGTCAGCGAGCAGCTCCGTGCAAACCCGCTCGGGGATCCGCACGAGCGTCCGGTCTGGGTGTACACGCCGCCTGGCTACGGCGACGAGCGCGATCGCCGGTACGCGTGTGTCTACATCATTCAGGGACTCACCGGGCAGCTCGACATGTGGCGGAACCGAACGGCGTTTCGGAAGAATTTCCCCGAGCTCGCCGACGAACTGTTCGCGCGCGGCGAGGCGCCGCCCGTGATCGTGGTCTGGGTCGATTGTTGGACGTCGCTCGGAGGAAGCCAGTTCCTTGACTCTCCCGGCACCGGCAACTACCTGACGTATCTGTGCGACGAGATCGTTCCATTCGTCGACGGGAAATACCGAACGCTCGCGGATCGCCAGCACCGCGGGATCCAGGGCAAGTCCAGCGGTGGCTACGGCGCGATGGTCGTGCCGATGCTTCGGCCGGATCTCTGGGCCGGACTGGCAACGCACGCAGGCGATGCGCTCTTCGAGACATGTTATTTGCCTGAGTTCCGCGAGTCGGCCCGCGCGCTCCGCAACGACTACGACGGTTCGTTCGACAACTTCTGGAAGGAATTCCGCAGCCGCCCGGCGATGTCGAAGGATTCCGACGGACATCTCCTGAATGACTGGTGCATGGCTGCCTGCTACTCGACCGACGCAGACGGCACCGTCCGCCTCCCATACGACACGGCGACCGGCGAGCTGATCCCGGAGATCTGGGAGCGCTGGCTGGACAAGGATCCGGTGCGGATGGTGTCCAAGCACGCAGACGAGCTTCGGTCCATGCGCGCGATCTACATCGACGCGGGCAAGAAGGACGAGTTCTACCTGGACCTGGGTGCCGAGGCCTTCCGACGCGCCCTGGACGATGTGGGCGTAACCGACTACTTCTTCGAGCTCTTCGACGCGACACACATGGGGATCGAGTACCGGTACCCGATCAGCTTGAAGTACTTGGCGGAACGGCTCTCCTTCTGAGGGCGGTTGCAGCGCGTGCGGCGGGCGTTGCCGTCGTCACGGTTGCCTGCGTGCGCGTGTCTTGGTGAACGGCCACTTCATCGCTCGCTCTCGTAATGTTCACCGCTCGCTCGCGTAGCATCGGAGGATGGCCTGAACGGATCGGTCCACGTCGTCCTGGTCGGTCGACCAGTTGGAGACCGAGATCCGCATCACATGCCTACCTCGCCACGTGGCTCCGCCCATCCAGCACGTTCCATCTCGCTGTACCGCGGCGATGACGCGGCGGGTGAGTTCATCGTTGTCGCCGAAGCGCACCAGCACCTGATTGAGGACCACATCGTTGAGGACGCTGATGCCGCTTGTGGCCGCCAGGGCGTCGGCGAATCGACGGGCGAGCAAGCAGCACCGGTCGACGAGATCGGCGACCCCCAAGCGCCCCAGAGAACGTAACGCCGCCCACAGCGCAAACCCGCGCGCCCGCCGCCCCAGCTCCGGGTTCCACTCCATGGCGTCTCGCTCCCCGGCCTGTGGAAAGTAACTGGCGCTCGCCGCCGTCATCGCTGCGCGGTGGGCGTCCGGGTGCGCGCAGATGGCGATGCCGGAGTCGTAGGTGACGTTCAGCCATTTGTGCGCGTCCGTGGCCCACGAGTCGGCTCGCTCCATCCCTCGGGTCAGGGGACGAAGGGACGGGCTCGCAGCCGCCCAGAGCCCGAACGCTCCGTCGACATGCACCCATGCGCTCCGCTCGTGGGCGATTTCGCAGATCTCGCCAACGGGATCGAGGGCGCCACTGTTGACGTTGCCCACCTGAGCGCAGACGACGATGGGTTGGGCGACGTCGCGAAGCGCCGCGGCCAACGCGTCGGGCCGCATCCGCCCTTGCTCGTCCGCCTCCACCTCTCGAAGGCGGGCCGTACCGAGGCCCAGGAACCGCAGGGCTCGATCGACCGTAACATGCCGTTCCCGCCCGGCCAGCACACTTACGGGTGGCGCACCCACCAAACCGTCTGTCTCGACGTCCCAGCCGGCACGGCGCAAGACGGCGTTCCGGCCGGCGGCCAAGCCCGTGAAGTGGGCCATCTGCGTCCCCGTTACGAATCCCACGGAGGCGTGCCGGGGAAGATCGAACAGGTCGAGGAGCCACGACGCGGCCGCCTGCTCGGCAACCGCCGCCGCCGGAGAGAGCGCGTGGAATGCCGGGCACTGATCCCAGGCCGCGGTCAGCCACTCGGCGCCAACGGAGGCTGGAAGAGCCCCACCCATGACGAAGCCGAAGAAGCGCCCTCCGGCCGTTGCGAGCAGCCCCCGGTCGGCGGCCTTCCCCAGTTCGGCGACTACCGCCCTCGGATCGCTGGGCCCCTCCGGAAGCGGACCTCCGAAGCTCTCGCGAAGCTCCGACAGACTGGCCGACGGCTGAATTTCCCGGCCGGGCAGGCCTTCGAGAAACTCCAGCGCCTCCCTTCTGGCATCCGTAAGCAGCGTCGCCCAATCGTGGGTCAGCATGGACTTGGCTCCTTTTGGGATCGAGACAGCGCGATGGTGCCTGCGTTCGGCGGCGATGTCGTACGAGATCGGGAGGTCGTGTCTCGTCTCATGCGGTTCCACCAACTCTCGGAGCGGCCGGGATCGAGCGCCCTCGAGCGGGCGAGCTATCTCCTGCAGGCGCTCGTATTGCTCGTCGGCCGCCATACGGTGTCTTCGGAGGACGCGCGAGTGCCTGGGCGGGAGCACAGGGCCGTCCGCCTGAGTCGGGAGTACCTCGAGGAGCATGCAGCGCAGAACGTGACCTTGGAGGGTCTGGCCGGGATCGCTGGCCTCAGCCCCTTCCATCTCTGTCGAGTCTTCCACGGGGCTGTGGGGATGACCCCCCATGCGTACCAGACGCAGGTTCGAGTACGGCGTGCCAAGTCCCTCCTTAGAGCCGGGTGGCCGATCGCTATGGTCGCTGCGGAGGTCGGTTTCTGCGACCAGGCGCACCTCACTCGGCAGTTCAAGCGCATGGTCGGCCTCACGCCGGGACGCTACCTCCAAAGCGCGCGTACCTGAGTCGTACGATCAGGAGTCCCACGTCGCCGACGCAAGTCGGCGCTCATTGCTGGACCCCTCGACCGCGAGCCACCACGAGTCGGCTCAGCCCGTGCCTCTGTTCAGCACAGACGGGCGTGCCCTATAAGCCCCTACTACAAGAACTCCGCTATCGCCCGCACGACGGCGTCCGGGTCCTCGAACGGGACGAAGTGGCCGATGCCGGGGAGCACCCTGCTTGAGGATCGGGGAAATGCGCGCTCGAACCCCTCTCGGTGGTCCAGCGGTCGCATCGGGTCGCGATCACCCCACAAGGCAATCGTCGGGATGTCGACGGTGGTGGGGGCGGGGCGACTTCGGCGCGCGGCTCGAGCTCGATACCAGCATATGCTCGAGGCGAACGCGCCCGGTCGCGCATAGGCGTCCACGATGACCTCCATATCGTCCGGCGTGATGCGTGTGCGTCCCGCCCAGTGGTCGTAGAAGTACGTCAGGTAGATCTTCAGTAGGCGTCGATTGCCGTCGAGCATCTGCTCGGCGAGGGGCAGCCGGTGGAAGGCTTGATACCACGCCTCCTGCTGAGCGTCGGCTGCTTGACGCCTTGCGCCGATGTAGGGGTGCGTTGGGTTCATCAGCACGAGCCCCTGGACACGTTCGGGTGCCAGTCTTGCGAGCGCCGGGCCGACCGCGGATCCGATGTCGTGGCCGACAACGATTGCAGAGTCGATCTCGGCGGACTCGAGTAGCTCAAGGATGTCGCGAGCAAACGCCTCTTCATCGGCGCCGTCGACCGGATCTCCGGCGGGAGGATCGGAGCTTCCGAATCCCAAGAAGTCCGGTGCGATGCAGCGCCCGATCCGTGCGGCGAGTGGCAGCACCTTGCGATAGTCGAACCAGAACCCCGGCCATCCATGCAGCAGGACGATGTCGCCGCCGCGTCCGGCGTCGACGAAATGCATTGTTCCACCCGCCAGCGAGACGAAGTCATCGCTGAGTGCGATTTCATCATTCACGACCTCCCCCTTCCCCGTCCGCGACTCTCGAGCGCATGCGACGCTTCAAGATCGGCCGCCTATCCACTGTCACGCCATCCGCCAACTCGCTCGACTCGATCGGCCTCGCCGAGTACTACCCATGGCGCGGTTTCGGCGATGAAGTCGCTCGGGGATCCGACGTCGAACTCCGTCGCCGCTTCCAGACGGGTAACGGCCTCCGGCGGCACCTCGCATTGGAGAGCCGCCCAGATTGCCCTCCAGCTGGCTGACGTGTGTACCTCCCCGAGAGGACGCCGCCGCCGAGCGGTGACCACGCCGCGACAGTCATGCCGAGCGATTCAGCTCGGCAGCAGCTCCCGGCCGTATCGATTACGTTGCCGCCGGCATCGGCGTACCGTCCGGCATCCGCCGGCATTCGTCGCGCGGGGCTCCCACCGTACGGTCCTGGCCGAACGTCATCGCGCCGAGGAACGCCTTGGAGATGCGGAGTCCCGTCTTTCCGAGCAAGGCATACTGCATGGGTCACCTCATCGAAGTCCGCAATCCCGTCACCGGTCTCCCACACGAATACCGCCGCGGTCGTTTCCGCGATCGCGGGCTGAGGAGTTCGTGTGGCGCTCTACACGGCCGATATCGTGCTCGCGCGGCCGTTCGAGCTGGACTTCATCCTCGACCGGGAGGGCGTGTGGACGCCCCTTCGATCGAGAGAACAGCCGGCGTAGAAGCGACGCTCCCAGCTCGGCCGCCCGTCGGCGGGCGAGGCGTTCCGTCGCGTGTGACCCGGCGATATCACGCGCTACCTCGGCCTTCGACGCTAGCTGCCGTGACGTACGCCGAAGATTCTCGATGTCCCAAAACGGCATCAAGTCGTCGTCGCCCTTGCTCTTCTCGAAGCTCTTTTCGATGACCATCATAAACGTTATGCTGGTCTCGCATCCGCGTCAAGGGGAGGTCATGGACGAACGCGAGAAGCGACAGGTTGGGGAGCAGATCGAGCCTGGAGGCAGGCCAAAGGCGCCTGGGTCGCTGGAGGTCCTGCAGCGCTTCGTGAACACCTGGAAT
>JBKOWM010000171.1:0-31668 GCA_046724395.1 Actinomycetota bacterium | reverse complement strand
TGCAGACGGGGCACCTGACCACGGGGCCGCCTCCTTCCGGATCCTTAGGATTCGTGGGGGCGAGAGGCGGGTGGGCCGCTGGGCCACGGGTCGGTCGCTGCTCGCGAACCGCAGGTTCGGTACCTGCACCATTAGTGTACTCGGTTGCCGAAGGCGGCGGGTGGTCCCATTCGCTCTCACGCCTGCCAACGCTCGCGCGGTTGTCTTCTCGTTGTCGAGTGCCAACGAGGAACTGTGGTCGTCACTCGAGCGAGAAAGCCCATCGCCCCTGATCGAGCTTGAGACGAGCCGGCGCGACGCGTCCAGAAGCGTGTCGCCGACTCCGCCGGATGACCCTCAGGCGCCTGGCGGACTAGGAGTGGGCAGCTGCCGGGCCGTCCGCCGCGAGTGAGCGACTGGTTGCAGAGAGTCAGCGGGACCGCTCGCGAAGGCCGTGCGCGGCGCACCCGATCGAGGGACGGCACCATGGCCCGTTCACGATGTCCAGATCAGGCCGCCCGTCTGATGATCTTCCGCCTCCGCCGACCGGACGGCCGCAACTCAGCCGGGAGCGAACGACGCGGGGCGTTCCTTAGGACCACATCATGACATACGAAAGGGCGAGTCCCTTAACGGTCGAGTCGCGCAGTAGCGGGGCCCGATGAGCCCCCGCCCGTCCCGGGTCGGAGAACCGGCGCCGGTAGCTTCCGCGCGCGGTAGGCGGCGACGACGAAAAACACCATTCAACCACTCCCGCCGTGGGCGCGGTCTCACAGTTGTCGTTGGCCGGCTCCCTAGACTACGTCCACCCTCCCCCACGTCTTGTCGGCGAGGTCGACCTCAGGAAGCCAATGCCCTTCTCTCATCACAGCGATCCCAATATAGACGCGGGCGACTTCTCCCCATGGGAATACGTCCAGGTCCGGGGTCCTGTCGGCTGGGTCGCGCCGGCGAAGCCGGACCTCAACGGCGTGAGGCAAGAGGCTAACGTCCTCTGCGTCGGCAACCCGAACGCGCCCATCGCGCAAGAACACCAGACCTTTTCGATCCATCTGCGCGTGCTCGCCCATCTCGTCTCGGCACCGACCCCTCTCCGCAGATCCACTCAGGGAGTGTAGTGATTCACCCCTCGGCAAACCTCGGCAGGCTCGCCACTGCCGTCGGCTCGGGTCCGAGCGCAGATCACGGCACCGCCAAATGGTCTCAGGACGGAAACGAGCCGTGACAAGGTCCGGTCGGAGAGCGTCCTAACGGCGACGCGGCCGCCTGTGCGGCTTTTTCGATCTCCCGGCTCAGGGCCTAGCCATACGCCCTCGCTCGCTCCGAGCCCATCGACGGTACCGAGAGCCCACGATTCAAAGCTGCTGAACTATGACCCTTGCCGCGAGCCGGGAGTGCCGCTGAGACGCGGGGAGTCAGCCGCTCTGCCGCGTCTTTGTTCCCTCGACGTCGATCGTCTGTCGCTCCGTGCTTCCTTCGCCAGCCCGGATCTCGATCCGTCGCGGTTTGGCCTCCGGGGCAACCGGTATCTGGACGGTGAGAACGCCTTGTTCGTAGCTGGCCTGGAGGCGATCGGGGTCAAGGTGCTCGCCGAGGAACATCTGGCGCTCGAACGCGCCCACAGGGCGCTCCTTGGCGATTATCTGGTCGCCTTCTCTCCGATCGTACAGTCGTTCGGCGGTCACGGTGAGCACGTTCTGCTCGACCGTAAGGTCGATCGTGTTCGGGTCGATCCCAGGGAGATCGAAGTGCAGGAAGACCGCGTCCTCCCTGCGGTAGGCATCCATAGGTATTGATCGAACCTGAACGACTCCTCCGAACCCCTGCTGGGCGAGGCGGTCCAGATCCCGGAACGGGTCGAAGCGCATAACCACTGGGTCGTCACCCCCTTGGGTGCGGACGTCGATCCCACATTATCCGCAGGCGGCCTCCCGTCTGCGAACTCGCACAGCCCGTTGAGTCTGCCCAACGGGGGAGATCACACTGCGATTCTATACAGGCTGATAGCGAAGCTGGACGGCGAAATCTCGGTGAATTCCTTGCCGCAGTCGTTGCTCACGCACTGCGCCGTCCGGCGACAGGCTGCGCTGTCGAGGACGACCCGGCGGCTCGCCTGCATCAGCGAATGGCCGGTTCGGGGGCGACCCATCGGGTAGTAAACCGACAATGACGAACGTGCGGCATGAGCCGGAATCTGACGGGACGGAGCCAGCCTCTTCGCCAGAGACGCCGGCCGAAGGCGCGCCGCGAACGTCCGCCGAACACCCGGGGAGCCGAACGCGCACGAGCACCGTGTGGACGGCCGTGGTCGTCTTGGTCGCATCGCTGGTGCTCGTGCTCGTCTTCATCCTGCAAAACCTTCAGGCGGTGGCCGTCTCGTTTCTCGTCTTCCACGGCAGGCCCCCGCTTGGCGTCGCCTTGCTCGTCGCTGCCACGCTCGGCGGCGTCATCGTCGTCGCAGCAGGCGCCGCCCGCGTAGTCCAGCTTCGACGCGTACGTCGTCGCAGCGAGCACGTCGACAGGCGGTAGGCCGGTCTAAGCCGCCCGATCACCAGCGAGCAGACTGCTCCCGTTCGGCCGTCAGGGTCGCGATCGGCATGGTGGCTCGTTCGGTAGACGGGGTTCCGGCGAAAGCGAGACTCGTGATGGAGACGACTCGATCGCGGAGACGCAGACGGTTTCAAGCCTAGGCTCGACGAGCGCGGCGTCGGCCGACCGCAGTCGTCCGGGGCGTGCACCAGAGCTCGGCACGCTCGGCACGACGGCTCCCTGACGCGGGAGTTCTCGTCCACGATCACAAGCCCGCGTCGACGAGATCGGCATCCGCCGCGCGACCGAACTCTCGGGCGCCGCCTCTGCGACGGCGTTCGCACCCAGCCGGGCGCTTCGCGATCGCCGCCGACCACGAGCGCGCTCAGCCGATCGCCGCCCGGAGCTGGTACGGCCGACCGGCGCTGAGCCGAGGGTCTCGCGTGAGCCGAGGGCCCAGGGCGGGCGAGCGGGATCGATCCCCCGGATCGGTCCGTGGCGCTCGTCGCGTCTCGGTAACACCATCAGCGCCAGGCGCCCGGGGATCCCAACATCCCTGGCTGGGAACTCGCGCGGGGTCGCGTCACGCCGTGGGTCGGCCGGTGCACGGCCTCCCTTTGCCCATCCTCTAGCCCCGTTGAAGATCACGCAGACCACCTGCATGGGACGCGCAGTTCCTGCGGCCGAGGGAGGTAAGGGCGGCGCGGAACAGGGCTCGGCACCGCCCACATAGCCATCTCGACGCCCACGTGCTCTGGGATCGGCGATGGCGCAGTCGCTGCGCGACGATCGAGCCGTTCCGGCTCCCCCATACCCCACGAGCGCATCTCCGATCGCGTGCAGCCGCTCGAGATCGGGTCCGGAGTCGAGCTGCCAGCCGAGCACCCGCTCGCAGAGATCGTGCCACCTCGGCAAGAACCGGGCCCGAACGTTCAAGCTCGTAATCTCTCGCGTGCCGGTCTGATTGACGAAGGATTCGACGCAGCGTGCGCGGCGAGGATCGATGGAACGGCCTCTGGTTAACGCTCGCCCGTCAGCGCTCGCCATCTCATCGGCGATGCCGAGCAGTACGCGAGGTTCAAGGCCCTTAAGCTCCCTCCGTCACATCACTACCCCGGAATCCGTCGATTCGGAGCTCGCACGGATCTGCCCGGCGTATGACTAAGTCGTGGGGGGCTGCTCTCGGAGGAGGATCTCGGGACCCTCGGGCGTCGGCTGGGCATCCAGTACGGAGGAATCCAGCCGGCCGACGAGTTCGGGCGCGACGAACACGTCGAGGTTCGTCGCCTCCGCGCGAGCATCACCGGGCTCGGGACCCATCACCGGCTGAAGAGTCAAGCTGGGTCGACCGTTGTCCGTCGCAACGGGCCGGATCCTGATCGCCGTAGCGGGGACGGCCTGCCGCCGGTCTCCCTCATGCAGGATTTCGCTCTTCAACACGGACACTGCGGCGTCGGTGACTTGAAGCATGGCCCACTTCCCTTCCGCGATTCGGTATGGAGGCCACCTCCTCCGTACGTTCCGCGAGGCGTAAACCTTCTCATCCCAAGCACGGGTCGGCGCGGCTCGGTGACCGTCGTAACTCGTGCGGACGCGAATCGCTCCTCTCCCGCTTGGCATGGCAGGGAATCGTGGGAGCGATCTTCATTTTCTGCAACAGCGTCGTGCAGGCTCCGCGTCGCCTCGCCGCTGAACGAGTGCGAATCGACACCCGACAAGCAAGCAAACGTGCTTGCGGCGCTTTGAGGCGGCATCGTCGTACGTCATCATGCTGATCGTCATCATCGCGGCGATCGTATGCTTCGTCCGGAAGAACGAGGACAGTCTAGCTCGCTCAGAGCAAGCCGCGTGGCAATTCGGCGCGTTCGCCAAGAGAGTCGCCGTGCTTGCGGCCCGCCAATCCGAGAGACCAACGGGCGCCGTGACACTATCGTGGCGGGGCTTGCTTGATCGTTATCTCATAGCCCAGGGCTCGCTTCTCGCGAATCCAGTCGTTCAGGTCGTCGCGCGTGCTTCCGCCGAGGGTGTCTGGTTGCCCATTGCTGCCTGGCAAATGAGCCTCAGCGATCCAGCGCAACTCCATCCTCGAATCCTGCGCGCCGGGTCCGCCAAGGTCAACTGCGGGCGCGAAGCAGCGGCGTGAGCGAGCTGCATCCCCCGTTCGCTGCCCGACGCGCTCGGATACTGTCGGCCAGATGCCGAGGCCCGTCGTGCGACCGTCCCGATGTCGAAGAAAACCTACAGTGGTGACGTTCTCATCCCGACGTAGATAGAGACGGAGTGGGTGAACTTCCGCTCGATCGTCCAGGGAATCGCTGCGGCGGTGCTTTGACGACGCTCCGCACCAGTGCGCGCGCAAGAGTTCACGCCGGAGCCGCAGCCTTCGGGGGCACGTTGAACAGATCCTCGCGGCCATCGCCGCCGAGGGCGGCCGACGGAAGGGGGCGGTGATGGACATTCGGCGGAGAATGAGCGACGCCCTGTTGGAGCAAGAGGTTGCACGGCGACTCGACAGAGCCAAACAGGCGTTCCTGGATCAGTTCGACGGCGAGTCGCTGCGGAAGTCGATGGATCGAGACGCATATGAACGTCTGCAGCAGCTCGAAAAGCAGTTACTCGAACGCAATCCGGAGCGCTTCCGGGTCGAGTTCGAGGTCAGGACGCTCCCCAGGCTGCTCGAGCAAGCCGAGGAGGAAATCCGCGAAGCGATGCGTGAAGAACTCGAACCCTCGTGAACCGGCGCGCCCGAAGGCGAAGCCGTCCGGTCCAGCCGGTCTCCACGGACGGAGGGGCAAGCTTGCACTCGGAGGAGCCTGAGCTTCAGCGAAGTACGGCGACGTGGATCTCCTTGCGGCCCTCGCTCGAGCCCAGGGTGAACGGCACGACGGCCACGACTAGCTGGATCACGATCGAGCCGCTGCCGCGAGCGCCGACCGAGGCGACCATGATGCTCGGTGGCCACCCCGAGAAGCTGAGCGCTGGCTCTTGGCCGGACGAAGTCGTTCAACGTTGAGTTCGATGAAGGTCGCAGGCCCTGCGGTTGAAGCTCTGCTCAGATCGATCTGGTTGTGACTTCGATAGGGACGGATTGTAGTCAGGATCTTCCCTTGGAGGTCAAGAGCCGACAAGTGGTCGCGATATAACCACGGCCTTGTTGACTGCATCCGTCTCCTTCGCTTCTCGGTTTGCGGGCCTTGCGCCGGACGCCCGAGCCGTTCCCCGACTCGCCCATTTGAAAGGGCGCGGCGCATCGGGATCGGCGATCGTCGGCGCCGGCGTTCGAGCATCCGGTCGCCCGCCGACCGTCTCGGCGCCTCGATCCGGGCGTGCGATCGACGCGCCAACGGGCGCCTCGGGCGAGTCGGCGAAGGCGATCCTCATCTCGGAGAAACTCATTCCGCTCTCACCACGCGACGACGAGTTGCCTCGTTGGACGAACCGCCAGCGAGAACCGGAACTCCACGATGGGGATCTCGATGCCAAGTGGGATAGAAGCGTGTTCACGTCTCCGTGGTGCCTGGCGTTCATGAAGCATGGCGTGCGCGAAGGTCTCCGCGGGACTGCAGACCAAGCGTGTCGCCGTCGACGCTCATCTCGCGCGGCGTCACGAACTCCTGGTCGCCGAGGGAGTCGACGTATGCGCGGACATTCCCCCAGACGCGACGCAGGTAGCCCTCGAGCTCAGTCACCTCGGGCTCCCCGCTTGTCCGTGCCGGGTCGGCCAGCCGGCGCACGAACGCCAGGTCATGTGCGCGGTCATGCGATGAGTCGGCGCAATCTGCGGGTGCGAGCCGACGCGCGCCTGTCGTGGTGGGTCTCGAGGGCGTTCACACTCTTGGCTAGGTGTCGCTGTCAGCAGGGTGGCGTTCCACTCTCGCGGAAGGGTCCTACGTACTGCGGAGGCGCATTCATCGCGTTCGAGTCCGCTCAGACTGAGGGCGGGCTTGTGAAGAATCCTCAGTGTGTCACGCGAACCAGCTGGAACTCCTCGTGATGTCCCTTCACAACCCGCTCGGCGATCTCGCCCACGTTGGGTGCGTAGTACTTCTGCTCCGTCTGCGGCTCGAGCGGGCTCCGCTCCGAGGTAACGAGCAGCCCGCTGTAGCTCCCATAGGGCACGTGAAGCCGCCCTCTCAAGCTGAGAACGCGAGCCTCGTCGAGCGCCTCGCCCGGCGGGTAGTACTCCTGCCGGTAGGCGTCCCCCGGCTGCGGCGCGGCCGGCATGATGATCCCTGGCTTCGCACCATCCACGCCGGACTCCCACGAGTCGCTGGCCTTGACGAAACGACCGTGCTGTTTCTCGAGTGAAAGCTCACCCATGTACCAGACGTTTCCGTGCGTGTCCTGCGCGTACCAATCGAATGTCCGTTCCACGGCGACGCCGTGTTCGGACACCGTGTCGCGAACGACGGTGCACGTCACGCCCAGAATCTTCTTCGCCCTGTGGGTCACGACCTCGTCGTCGGTCTGTGGGGTGGATCCGCGGACGCCCACATAGTGATACGTCGTCCCCGGTGCCAGCGGCCAGAACGGGTTGTCGATGGTCTGGACAAACTCTGCCGGCGTGATAGACGGCGCGTAGCGTCCATGGATCGGTGCGAGGCTCGATGCCGGCAATTCACGGCTCTCCGACGGCGTGGCCGCGGGGGCCGTCAAGGACTCGCTCGTCGTCGTATGGACATGTCCTCCGGCTGAGCTGCAGGCCGTGAGGACGACGGCCAACGCCACGACGCCGACCGTCAGCAGGGGTCGTACGCGAAATGGGTGCCCGCCGGGCTGCGTCATCGCTCCTCCACGGATGCGTCGGCACTTCCAAGATGGCACCGGCGGATGAAGGGACGATGAAAGCATCAGGGCTGTGCTTCGGGACCGAAACGGCGCCTGTGGACCACGGCTCGCACCCGGCGCGTCGTCGGTCGCCGGAGTCGTCCTCCTCGGGCATCAACCGGGCGCTCGATGTCCGCGCCGACCAGGTGCGAATAGGCGATTCGTGGGAACAAGAGAAGTTGAGATACACAAGCCCGACACTCGGAGGCGAAATATGCCGAACAGAATTTGCGAGCAGCCAGGCTGTGACCGACCAGCAGGGCGGTCCGTCGTCGCACCCTCGCAGTGGGAGGACGCCGCGTCGGAATCCGCCATCTTGGTGTGCCACGAGCACATGCCACTGTACGGGGACCTCTCCAGCGGAGCGCTCCAGTCCAGTCGGGACGTCGACGCCGGCGAGCAGCGTGATCGAGCGGCACCGGGCCGCACTCTCATACGGCGTCCGCCGAGATCGCGTCTTCGTTATCAACGGCAGAGGCAACGATGCCACTCATTTTGTGTCCAGGTCTGCGTTCTCGCCTGAGCACCCATAGACCTACCACCCTCGAGGGTGAGATCGTCGCGTTCCCCAACGGGCCGTAGCCGGGAACGCGCGCTTCAACGAGGAGAAGCGCTGTTGCGATAGACGCTGCGCCGAGGCTACGAGGCGTGGTCGCCAAGCGGGTGAAGTCCTTGTACCTAAACGGGCGTGCGGACACGCGACTGGATCAAGACGAAGCACTGGAAGGTCGAGGAGATCCGCTAGCAGGAGCGCACGTCGGGCGGATGCCTGCGACACGCCGCGTTCCCGGGTGGCGGGCGGGAACGTTGCTCTCAGGGCCCGGGAGGCCTCTGACGACATGTCGAAGTCTTCGGGCAGCACAGTTGTGGTGTCAAGAGCATCCCGCATCGCCGTCGAACTCCACGATGCCGTAGCTCGTCTCAGATCTCAGTTCGGCGACGACGCGTATCTCATCGCCCGTGCGTGACGAGGCTCAGATCGTTACGTCGCGGCGAGGACCTCTACATACCCGTCGGTTCCGTTCACACGGATCCGCTGCCCGTCCTGAATCTGCTGCGTTGCGTGTTCCACCCCGACGACGGCCGGCAGGCCGTATTCCCGTGCGATCACCGCGCCATGGGTCATCAGGCCACCGACCTCCGTCACCAGGCCGGTGATCGCGACGAACAGGGGCGACCAACTGGGGTCCGTGTGAGCCGTGACCAGGATGTCGCCCGCTTCGAGATCGGCCTCCGCCATGTCCATGATGACTCGGGCTCGCCCTTCGATGGTCCCGGCAGAAACCGGCAGGCCGACCAACGCACCGGTGGGCAGGTCGTCGCGTCGGTAGGCCCCCGCGATGGCCTCGCCGTCCGATGTGAGCACCCGGGGTGGCGTGAGCGCTTGATAGGACCTGAACGCCTGCTCGCGCCGACGGATGAGCTCGTCATCAACTTGCTTCGTGCGTACGACATCGCGAAGTTCGTGGAACCTCAGGAAGAAGATGTCTTCCTTCGCGCGAAGCACGTCGGTCTGCACGAGGCACTCGGCCTCGTCCAGCAAGGCCTGCTTGTACACGAAGTAGCGACTCACCATGCCGTATTTCGGATACTCCCGGTACCCGAGGAACGTCCGGACGCGTTCGATCATGCGTTTGGTCTCCTCGGCCTTCCGTTCCCCGTCTGGCAGGGCCCGCAAGCGCTCCAGCAGTTCCTGCTCCTTCTTCCCCGCCTCCTGCCGCCCTTGCTCGAAGCGGCGCTCGCCGGCGCCCGGCTCGAAGTTCTCGATGTTGACGAGGATCATGGGCAGGAGTGCGGTGGGACGCTCGCTCCAACGGGGCCTCGTGATGTCGATCTCGCCGATGCAGCGCATGCCGTATGTGTCGAGATAGGCCCGGATGGCGTCGCGCGCTTCTCGTCCACCCTCGAGCTTGTTCAGCTCGTCCAGGAAGCCCTCGTCTTCGACATCGTGTAGAAAGGCGACGACTTCTGCGTGCGGGCGGATCTTGTCCGCGACGTCGAGGAGCGACAGCCCCATCTCCGATGTGACGTTGTGGGGGACGGACCGTGCGAGCGTGTCGGCCGCGTTCTTCTCGCCGAGCCACTCCTGCAGTTGCTCGTTGAGCCACCACATCGCTTCCATCCCCGCGATGATCACCTGATGGCTCTGCGGATCGAACAGGATCCGTTTCAGCTCTTGGATATCCGCCAGGATGAAGTCGAACAGCGCCGATCCGGACTTCGTCCGGATGTCGCGCTTCAACGCGGCGATGGATGCCTGGTTGCGTCCGATCAGATCGATCACGATCGCGGGATCGGTCTCGATCGGCGCGGCCTCGCCGCCAGCGGCGGGCTCGCCGGAGCCCTCGTCTGGGAGCGCCGAGATGAAGTCGCCGCGTTCGAGGATGCTCTGCAGGGCGTCCCGGATCAGCGGGTCGCCCCTCCCAAGGACCTCGAGGAGGCCGGCGCGGCTCGCTGACGACGCCAAGCCCTGCGCGACGTCGACGAACAGCCTCCCGCCGGCCTCGTACATCGGGCGGAACGCCGTCAGCTGCCACAGGGAGAGCCCCAGGGGCTTCATGGCGTCGGTCATCATCTGCGCATGACCCACGGAGACGTAGACGTGGTTAGCTCGGTCGCCGACTTCGGGGATGGGGAACAGCGTGGTGATCGGGCGGCTCTGGACGATCTGGAACCCTTCGTCGACCAGGGACCATTCGATGTCCTGGGGACAGCCGAAGTGCGCTTCGATCCGCCGGCCCAGCCGCGCGAGTTGCACGACTTGAGCGTCTGCCAGCGTTGGCTGCTCCTGCTGCGCAGGCTCGAGCGTATGTTCCTGTGTTCCACCTGTCGGCAAGGCGCGTATGGCACGCTTCTTGGTGGCGACCGCCTTGGCGATGATGTCGCCGTCGCGCACCTTGTAGACGTCGGCGTTCACCCGGCCGGAGACCAGGACCTCGCCGAGGCCGAAGCTGGCCTCTATGGACGTCACCTTCCGGTTGGACGTGACGGGGTCGGCCGTGAAGAGAACGCCGGCCGCCTGCGGCAAGACCATCCGCTGCACGACCACGGCCATGCGGACCCTCCGGTGGTCGAAGCCGTTCCGCAGGCGGTAGGTCACCGCCCGCTCGGTGAACAGTGAGGCCCAGCACCGGCTGATGTGCTGCAGGATCGTCGCGGGCCCTACGACGTTCAGGTACGTCTCGTGCTGGCCTGCGAATGAGGTCGCCGGCAAGTCCTCCGCCGTCGCGCTCGATCGGACGGCGTAGGCAGCTTGCTCGCCGAGCCGGGCGAGTAGGCCGGTGATCGCCGCCGCCAGATCGTGAGGGATGACGATCCCTTCGAGGGTGCGTCGGATCTCCGAGCTGCGCGTCCGAATCGCCTCCCGGTCTTCCGGGTTCAGGCCCGACAGCCGATCCAGCTGATCCTCGATCGACGGCGCGCCCTCCATGATTCGCCGGAAGGCGTCCGTCGTCACGCAAAAGCCAGCAGGCACCCGGACGCCTTCGATCCGCGAAAGCTCGCCCAGGTGCGCGCCCTTGCCGCCGGCGACTGCTACCTGCGTCTGGTCGATCTCCACGAGATCCAGCACGTAGCCGCCCATCCGTTCACCTTCCCCTTCAGCCCGTCGGGCCTGTCTCGCTTCTCGTTCGCGCCACGGACCCTTGCCGGACGACGCGGGGGCTCGCCGCAAGTCCCTCGCATGTGCCTGCAGCTCGGGACGGCCGACTAGCGGCTCGCGACTCGTCGACCCGGTGGTTAGTGCGTCGTTCGACGATGACTACGGGGACGTTGGCTAGAGCGGCAGCCCGCCCACAACATCGGGCCAGTCGGCCCGGCGCGGCCATTGCCACTGCATGGTCCCTCATCGTCAGGCTCCCGTCGGCGTCAACCGGTCGGCATCATCGCGTGCTCGTCCGTTCGGCGTGTTCATCTCGCGCTCGGCGATACTCCGGCACGACCCGGGTGTTGCCGCAAGCCCCCCGGTGCGCGTTATCTTGAGAGTGGTGGGAGCGGGTACCGACTTTGCCCTCCCCTTCCTCCGTCCGCTGTGCACGGACGACCTCCTCGCGAAGCGTTGGCGCGCGCGTGCGTACCTCGGCCCGGGAGATCTCCGGGCACCACACAAGTAGCAGGGAACGAGAAGTCCTTCTCAATAGGCCGGCTCGCGTGGGAAGTGATCCCAACGCTAAGTCCCGGGGTCCTACGAGAGGGGTGGTTGTCGCCCCTCCCCCGCACATTGATCGTGTGCATCCCGTGGGAAGTCGAGAATCGAGGGGTAGGACCGGAATCACACCAGTCAGTGACGTCCCCAAGCGCTACATGCCCGAAGTCGCGCTTCCTCGAAACGACTACCGACGAAACGCGGCGGCGGCGGCGATCAGGTCACGTCGCAGGTCGCCGGCTGAGGCTGGTCGATTCGCGGGCTCCCGCCGATCGGCACACCGAAGAACACGACACCGAGTTCCACCGTTCCGGCCGTCTCGTTCCGGCCCACGTGGACTGTCGTCGGAAGCTCGACGAACGCGTCGCCGGGGCCGTAGACCATCGGCTCGCAATCCCGGGCGTGATACACCGTGAACGTTCCCGACTTAACCGTAACGAGCGTCTTGCCGGGATGTGTGTGCCAGCCCGTCGACGAGTGCGGACCGAACGTGAAGTCCGCCACGACCGTGTTCGTGCCGGGGGCCGCGACCAATCCGACGCCGCTCGCCATCGATCCGGCGCCGATGACCTCGGATACCACGGAGCCGGTCGACCCAGTGGCTCCAGCGATGCCGCCGATGCCTAGCGAGCTCACGACGAGCAAGACCAGAATCCCCCATCGATAACGTCCGCTCATCTCACACCCCCCTGCGCCTACGAACCCGTTCAGGCCTTCGGAACGCATCGTTTCCCACCGCTTCTTGCAGCGCACCCCCCAACTGAGGGAGCGGAGCGGTGCGCCTTCCGAACGTCGACAGATCATCTGCGGGAGCGCGTTTGCCGCATCCGCAACTCCGCGATCGCGTTGCGGCGATGTCCGATTTCGACTACGCCACCTACAACGAGTTCGACTTCTTCCGGCGACTGCCCGGTCCCCCGCCTTGAACAATCAACTCGGCAACGCGCAAGTACGCGAAGGACCTGGACAACGCTCTCAAGATGGAGGCACGGGGTTCAGGCCCCGTTGGGACTACGCAGGTCAGAGGCCGTCCTGAGTCGCCAGCGCGACCGCATCCTCCAACGACATCTGTCGACCCATTTCCCAAAGGCGCCCGAATTCAGCATCGCCGAGAACCCGAGCCACTTCCTCGGCGGTTCGACGGAGGCCTTCCGCCCGGCGACGTGCGGGCCGCATGCCGACTCTCGCTCGGTACGCCTCCGCGGCTCCCATCACCGTTGCCGCACGCGCGTGGTCTCCGATCAAAGCCAGCTGCCGTCCGATGCCTCCGAGACCAAAGGTCGTTTCCCAATTCGAACCGAGGTGATGTGCGAGACGAACCCCGGCCTGGAATTCCCGCAGAGCGGACGAGTGATCGCCGTCCCCCTCGTCGAGCTGTCCCGCGAGGATGAAATGTCCCAGGGCCCTTGCCTCGTCTGTGCCTTCTTGTTCGATCACCGAGAGGGCCTCGTCCACCGACCGCCGGGCGCCGACGACGTCGCCTTCGATCCGTCGCAGGTAAGCCAGCTGACGAAGCCATCTGATCAGCAGGAGCCGATTACCGATCTGACGGAGAAGTCCGATCATCTCCTCCACCGCCGAGCCGGCGTCGATCTCCTCGCTCACCTGGGAGAGCGCCACGAGCACGTTCATGGCCATCCATCGCTCGCGAAGCCGGTGCGCGATCCCCAACGCCTCGTTGAAATGTTCGCGCGCCTTTGCTTCCTCCTGCCTGCGAATAGCAAGCTGACCCAGCGCGTACAAGAGATAGATCTCCGAGACACCGTCCTTCGCGGCTCGAGCCACGGAGAGACCCTCGCTGAAGATGATCCTCGCCTCACCGGGATCTGAGGTCAGGCGCCCCAACACCTGCAAGGCGAACGCGAGGTCCGCGCCGACGCCCGTCTTGCGGCTCAGCGCGACCGCTCGATTCGCCAACTCGAGCGCCGCATCCTCGTTGCCAGACCGCTGCACGGTCACCGCAAGGAAGCGCGTTCCACGGGCTTCGGAAACGTCGTCGCCCGCCTCACGCGCGGCGGCCAGACCCTCCTCGGCAAAGGAGCGAGCCACATCCAAGCTTCCGCGATAGAACGCCATGAATGATGCCGACACCAACGCGGGAGCACGCAGATGGTTCGGGGCGCCCGACGCGCGTTCCAGCGCTTGCTCGAACCAGCGGAGCGCTTCCGTCCAATGGCCCCGTACTTCCCAAAACCGCGTCAGTGCCGTACTGATCCTCAATGCGACGGTCGCGTCGCCTTCGCCGAGACTCCACGCCAACGCGGTCCTCAGGTTGTCGAGCTCCAGCTCAACGCGATCGAACCAGTTCGCCTGCTCGCTCCCGCCGAGAAGGAACTCGGCCGCGTTCTCCGCAAGCTCGAGGAACCACTCATCGTGCCGATTGCGAAATCTCTCCGCCTCCGACGACGCAATGAGCCTCTCCACCGCGTACTGACGCGACGTCTCGAGCATTCGATATCGTGTGTGGGTTCCCCCTCTCTCTTTGATCAGCCACGACGTCGCAACCAGACGGCGCAGCAACTGAACCATCTCTGTACGATCCAGTCCGTCGCCCGCACAGATAGCATCCGCCGCGTCGAGCGAGAACGATCCCGACATCGTTGCGAGGCGGCGGAGCAGCATCTGCTCGGCCGGTCGCAGCAGGTCGTGACTCCATTCGACCGTCGCCAACAGCGTCTGTTGGCGCCCGAGGGTCCTGCCGCTTCCCCCCGTGAGGAGCCGAAATCTATCGTCGAGACGCGAGACGATCTCTCGCACGTCGAGCGCTCCGATCAACCCCGCCGCCATCTCGATGGCCAACGGGATCCCGTCCAAACGGCGAGTCAGCTGCCCGATGAGGTCGAGCTCATCCTCCGTCGGCTCGAACTCGGGATCGTGGGCCGAGGCCCTTTCCACGAACAGCTGAGCTGCTTCGGACGGTCTCGATCCATGTCCGGCGAGTCCAACGTCGAGACCCGGAACACGCCGAATGATCTCGCCGGCGATCCCGAGTGGCTCCCGAGCCGTGACGAGAATCGTCATTGACGGGCAGGAAGCGAGCCATCGCTCGACGAGGTCGGAGCACGCGTCGATCAAATGCTCGCAGTTGTCGAGGATGACGAGAGGGCTGCCCCTCGAAAGGAACCCTATGGTCGCGCCGTCAAGATTATTCCGATGGGTTTCGGTCAGGTTCATCGCCTCCGCGGCGGCGGCCAGCACCAAATCGGGATCGGAAACGGGCGCCAAATCGACGAACCAAATCCCGTCTGGCCGCAAAGTCAGTGAGGCCGACGCCGCCTCGATGGCGAGCCGTGTCTTTCCGCAACCGCCGGGACCGGTCAGCGTGATGAGCGAGTTTTCTCGAAGAAGGTCGATCACATCCTTCAGGTCACGGTCACGTCCGATGAAAGAGGTGAACGTCCTCGGCAGATTGTGCGTGGCTCCGCCGGCCGTCCGAGGAGCCGGAAAGTCAGACGGCAGTCTCGGATGGTGCAACTGAAACAATCGTTGGGGCTCCGGGAAGTCCTTCAAACGAAACTGCCCGACCGGCTCCAACTTGATGTCACCCGGAAGACCATCGGCAGCAGCCAGCCGAGTGGCTTCCGATAGCAGGATCTGATTTCCGTGAGCGGCGTTGCTGATGCGGGCGGCCTGATGGACGGCGAGGCCGACGTACTCGTCCTCCTCGACCATGACGTCGCCGATGTGAATGCCCATCCTGACCTTTAATGCGATGCCATCCGGCCACTCCGCCTCGCTGAGTGCAAGCTGGGCTTCCGCTGCTGCCAGCAGCGCGTCCTTCGGAGTCGGAAAGACCGCGAACAGCGAATCGCCCTCGGAACCGAGCAGCCGCCCCGCAAACCGCTCGAACGCCGTCTTGAGAAGGCTTCTATGGTCAAGGAGCAGCGTGCGGTACCGAGCGCCCAGGTCGCGAAGCAAGTTGGTCGACCCTTCGATGTCGGTGAAGAGAAATGCCAACATCTCCACTCGGCCGGCCATGTGGAAACTCCTACGACGCTTCGACGAGACGATCAACGACGTCGATCCACGCCCGTAACTCCGCCGCCGTCGGCGGCAGCTCGTAGGAGAGGTGATGACAAGCGCGGGACAGCGCCCACCATGCGACGTTCACGTCGTCGGCTGTTGCGGTGTCGTCAAGGAGGATCCTGAGGCACAGAAGTTGTGCCCGGACCGGTGCCCGCTGGATTCCTTCCACCTTTGCCGACAGAACCTCGGTCAACCCGCGTTCGAGGGCTTGACGCGCCAGCACCGCAGTAGCCCGTGGCCAAAGGCCGATCGTCTCCGCTGTCGGTCGCTCGAGCAAGTCGATCGCTCGGTAGAGGAGCTCCCTCGTGGTGACGTCGCTCACGGAAGCTGCACCAGTCCCCGCGCGAGTCTTTCGCTGTCCTCGACCAAGCCCAAGAGCGCTTCACGAGCGATCGGTTTGTGAGATGCGTCCTGCACTCCCCGATACGCGGACACCGCCCAACGTCCGATCCCTTTGTCGAGTCTCGATACAACGTCCTTCGTGCGCGAGATGTCGTCGAACAGAGCCAGCGCCAACAACTCCAGGAGTCCCCTGGTCGAATCCAAGAGAGACTCTACGGTTGCATATTCCTCGCCTTCGGCAAGACGCCTGCGCGTGATCGTCTCGGAGCATGCGGCCTCGATCGCCGACCTGCAGAACACGCCGACGACGCGGGATACCACCGCGGCGTCGATATCGTCGCTCTTGGCGATCGCCCACGCGTCGGCGCAATACCGCCTGACGGGATCGAGGCCGGGCCGAAGCTCGACGACCGATTCGGCCCGGCGAGTCACCTCGACCACCTTCGCATCGATGTCCAGGAGCCTGCAGGACCTCGCCAGCCGGTCGTCATGAGTGAACACGATGACCTGTCGGGAGCGAGCCGCGCTCTCGAGAACGCGCGCGAGTCCGTCGACGCGTGCCGGATCCATCGACTGAACCGGATCGTCGATCACCACGAAACGAAAGGGACTCTCCGGCAAGGTCGCACGCGGCATGAAGAGACTGAGCGCGAGCGAGTTGAGCTCTCCCTGACTCATGACTCCAAGCGCGGCGCCCTCCATGCCGTCGACCGTAACCTCGAGGACGACCTTGCGGGCCGAGCCGGCGCCGGTGAGCACGATCTTCTTGAGTTCGACGTTGCTCTGCATGCGAAGCGTCTCCCACACACTCTGGGCGACATCGGCGATGGGCGCGAACCGCTGGTTGCGGATCTCGGCCGACGCTGCGCGCAGCCATTTCTCCGCAGCCTTCAGGTCGTCGAGCTGGGCTTCACCGGTTTCCGCTTGCTTGGCGACGTCCAGCCATGCCGCAAGCTCGGCGGCGACCGGTCGCCAGATGTCCTCGCGGGTTTGCAGTTCCTTGGCCGCCGCCTCTCGTACTGCTTCGATGTCCGTCACGAGTGAGGCATGTGCGGTCCGCAGATGCTCCGCCAACGAGTTCGCATCATCGATGGACGTGCCTGAAGCCCATGACGTCCACGCCTTCGAAAGATCATCGACATTGATCCCGAGGGCCGACGCCGTTGAAAGGAGCGACGGAGGCGCAAGCATCAGGGACTTGGCACTCTTGGTCGCCTCGTTCCGGAGCCGATGAGCAAGGTCCGCCTGCTCGGCGACGGTCCGCAGCCGGGCGACCTCTTTCTCGGTCTCGTCCCGCCAGGTCCTGTTTAGATCTCCCTTGCCGCAGACCGGACAGTCCTGATCGCCGTGATCGGCGTGAAACCGAAGCGCGGACTCCAATAGCTCTGCGGTCTGAAGGGCCCTTTGGGCCTCGGTGCCACCGAATTGATCGATGGCGGCCGATGCGGCTTCGAGAGCGTCTGCGGCGATCTGAACTTCGTCCGCGCTCGGGCCCTCGAGCGTCGTCAGCTGGCGGAGTGCCGCTCCCTCGGTCTCCTCTTGCAAGGAGTATTCGGGCCCGATCACCGACCGTTCGACCGCGTCGAGGTCCCAGGTCTTCCCCGAGAGCGCCTCGAGGCAGGCATGAGCTCTCTCGTCCTCGATCTCTCCGAGGCGCTCGAGCAAAGGCGCGAGAGACGACTTGGCTTCGTCGGCCTGCTTCCGTCTCTCCCTGGACGCTTCCTTGAGACGAGCCTCGGCGACAACCAAGTCCTCGAGCCCGAGGATCGCGGAAAGCGCGTCGTAGAGCGCGGAAGGACCGGCGTCGAGCATCGATCCCAGCTCGCTGTAACTCAAGAACGGACGGTACATCTCGACTGCGGAGGGCCATCCGAGATGGTCCATCGTCGTGGCTTCGGAACCGGGAACCGTGACCAGCGTCTCGGCCTCCTCCAGCTTCGCCCCGGGACCCCACCGACGAGAGATCGATGTCTTTCCTTTCGACCCTTCCAACACGAACTCGGCATCGATGCGCGCATCGACATGATGAAGGTTGCGCCATCCTTCCTTCCAAATGGCGGATCGCGTGCTCCACCGACTGTTGTCGCCGGTGAGAAGCAGCTCGAGCGCCTCGGCGAAACTCGACTTCCCGCTCCCATTTCGACCGACGACGAGAGTCAGGCCGGGTCCCGGTGAGACGTCCAGAGTCGCTGCCGGCCCAACCCCGCGGAATCCCTCGACCTTGATCGACTGAAGAAGCGCGGGGTGGCGACCGTCGAGGGTCTTGGGTCGGGTTCGAGTCTCCGAGGGAATCTCTTCACCACCGAGAGCCGCGGTGAGCGCCTCGTCGCTGCGGCAAGCGGCTGTGATCACGACGCGTGCCTGTTCCCCGAGCTTCTTCTCCTCGTCGAGCCGGGCCCGGATGATGTCTTGTAAGACCTGCTCCACTCCGCCTCCTAGAAGGAGTCATCCTACGTGTGCACCGCTCGACGCCCGCCACCGTCGTCCGCAAGCGCGACGGTGGGCGACGCCGCGACAGCCGAGCGGCTCTGCGGCACACGCTGGGGCGACGTATCCGGTTCAGCGAACCGGGCCCTCTCGAATCACGCCGCGCACGTGATCGAGCGAGACCCCCGGTTCCAAGTCCGTCATCCACCACGTGGCGCCGGCCTCGGCATACGGCGCGACATCGGTGCCTGCGGGCAGCTCGACCGCAACGTCATACGGTGCGGCGTTGTCGCCGCGTAGGTCACGCACGGCTGCCACGGCCCGTGCGAACTGATCCACGTTCTCGAGGTTCACCGGAAAGAAGCCGTCGTAACCCGCGGCGCGGCGCAACGGCTTGGCGTTTCCCGGGAACGCCGCGGTCCATACCGGAATTCGCGGCCGTTGCACCGGCCGAGGCAGGAACTGCACGTCATCGACGAGGTAGTGCCGGCCGCGATGGTTGACCGGCTCACCCGACCAGGCGGCGACAAGGATCTCAAGGGCCTCGTCGAGCATCTGGCCGCGCACTCGATCATCGAGCTCCTCTCCAGTCCTTGAGAACTCCCTGGCGAACTGGTCGCCGCCAAGACCGACGCCGAGGATGAGGCGGCCACCGCTGAGTAGGTCGAGGCTCGCGGTTTCCCTGGCCACCTTGGCGGGGCGGCGGCGCGTCAACGGAGTGACCATTGGGCCGAGCATGACCTGTTCAGTGGCAGCGGAGATCGCCGCCAGGGTGATCCACGGGTCGGCCACGTGTCTGATCGGCTCACGCCAACGGAGCTGATCCCACACGAAGACGCCGTGCCAACCCCGCTCCTCCGCCTCGCCGGCCAGCTCCGCGACCACACGCGGATCGGCAAGCTCCTCGAACAGCGGCAGCCACAACCCTGAGCGCATGGCGATCAGTCCCGCTTCGAATAGTTGGGGAGCATCGTTCGGCTTGAGTGTAGGCCGCGCGGCGGTGGTGCCTACCTCACCCGCCGCCTCGACGTTTCGCCTCAACAGATAGACCGGCTCGAGCCCAACGCGACAACGGCACCGAGGAGTGCCGCCCACAGCCGTCTCGCCGAGTCCGCCGGTCGTTCCTGAATCGCGACGGCCGGTGGTCGCCTGTCGCCGTCGCCGTGGGAGACCCCATCGGTCACACTCATTCCGCTGGCTCAGGCCGAAGGTCACTTGGGGTAAGGGACGACTCGTCCGTCTACACTCGGGCGACCGTGACCGCGGCGCTGACCTGCCCAGCGTGCTTGGCGCTGAACGATGCCGAGCAGCGCTTCTGCACGACGTGCGGCTCGTCGCTCGCGCGGGCGTGCCCGATGTGCGGCACCTCCAACCCGCCGACCGCTCGTTTCTGCGGCGCCTGCGGGTCCCCGCTCGAACCGTCCCCCGCTCAACCATCGGCCGACGGCGTCGAGGAACGCAAAATCGTATCCGTCCTGTTCGCCGATCTCGCGGGATTCACGGCGGAGTCCGACGGCGTCGACCCCGAGGACGTCAAGGCGCGTCTCCGCCCGTATTTCGCCCGAGCTCGAGAGCAGATTGAATCGGTCGGCGGGACCCTCGAGAAATTCATCGGCGATGCCGTCGTCGGCCTCTTCGGCGCACCGACGTCGCGAGAGGACGACGCCGTTCGCGCCGTACACGCCGCCTGGCAGATCACGCACGCGATCGACGAGCTCAACAAGGAGGATCCCACGCTCGAGCTCGCGATCCGCGTCGCCGTCGAGACGGGCGAGGTCGTCGTCGACGTCGACTCCGACGCCGCGCGGGGCGAGACGATCGCGACCGGGGACGTCATGAACACGGCCTCGCGGCTCCAGCACGAGGCGCCGGTCGGAGGCGTCGTCGTTGGCGAGCGCACGTATCGTTCGACGCAGCAGGCCTTTGAGTACGAGCCGCTCCCGCCCGTGACGATTCGGGGGAAACTGGCGCCGATCCCGATCTGGCACGTCCGCGGGCCGCGGTCCGAACAGGAGAGAGCTCCGGTCGCGCCGCTGATCGGCCGCCACCGCGAGCTTGAGCTCCTGGGCGCCATATGGGACAAGGTGCGCGCCGACCGTCGGACGCACCTCGTCACGGTCCTCGGTCCACCCGGCATCGGGAAGAGCCGTTTGGCGCGCGAGCTCGAGCCTCGACTCGCGCGTGAGGGCCGGTACCTCAAGGGACGCTGCCGGCCGTACGGCGAGACGACCGGGTACGGCGCGTTCGGGCAGCAGGTGTCGAAGCTCGCCGGCATCTTCGAGACCGACTCGACCAGCGTCGCGCGCGCGAAGCTCGACGAGCTCGTTGTCGCTCTCGTGTCGGAGAGCGACGCCGAGGAGGTCCGCGCGCATCTCGCCGTCCTGCTAGGACTCTCGCAGGAGGGCACACCCGACAAGCAGCTCCTGTTCTCCTCGGCACGGCGGTTCGTAGAGGCGGTCGCCGACGCGCAGCCCACGGCGTTCGTGTTCGAGGACATCCACTGGGCCGAGCCGGCGTTGCTCGAGCTGATCGGGTCGCTCGCCTCGCGACTGACCGACGCGCCGGTCTTCCTGATCGCGCTCGCGCGACCGGACCTCCTCGACACCCATGCCACATGGGGCGGCGGGCTCCCTCGGTACACCGCCGTGCACCTGGAGCCGCTCGCTGACGACGACGCGCGCGAACTCGCCGCCGCACTCCTGTCTGGTACCGAGGAGGCGTCCGCATATACCGACCGCCTGGTGCAGACCGGCGGCGGGAACCCGCTGTTTCTCGAGGAGCTCGCCGCGTCGGTCGCGGAGCAAACGGCGGACGTCGTCGCCGGCCTGCCGACCACGGTGCAGGCGATCATCTCGGCGCGTCTCGACGCGCTCCCGCGGCGTCACCGCCAGCTGCTCCAGGACGCTGCCGTCATCGGGCGCATCTTCCGGCGCGGACCGCTCGCCGCGCTCTCGGACGACGCCTACCTAGACGCGACGCTGGACGACCTCGAACGCCGCGACTTCATCCGGCGGCAGCCGGCGTCGAGCGGCTCAAACGACCGCGAGTTCATGTTCAAGCACGTCCTCACGAGGGAGGTGGCCTACGGCACGCTGCCGCGCGCCGCGCGCCGCGAACGGCACCGAAGGGTTGCGGCATTCATCGAGGACGCTTCCGGCGACCGCGTCCGCGAATCGGCCTCGATCCTCGCCCATCACTACGGCGAGGCCGGCGACGACGAGAGGACGGCGACGTTCCTGATGATGGCCGCAGACGTCTCCTCGCGGGCGTGGGCCAAGCAGCAGGCGATCACACTGATCTCCGAGGCGATCGAGATCGCCGCTCGGACCGGTGATCGACGCCTGCTGATCCGAGCGCGCCTCGCGAGGGCGTCCACGATGATCGACGCCACGCGATTCGCGGACGCGATCGACGACCTCGAGTGGCTGATCGACGACGCCCAGGGACACGAGCTCGCGCTCGCGCACCTCGCGCGGGCGCGGGCGGCGTTCTGGACGGCCGATGCCGGCAACGTCGTGAGGCACGGCGTGGCCGCCGCCGAGATCGCGGAGAACCTCGGTGATCGCGAGCTCGAGGGGCGTGCGCTCGCGGCTCGCTACGAGGCCGAGGCCATGCAGGGCGATGTGCGTTCGGCTATCGAGACCTGGGATCGCGCCACGGCGACCTGGCCGGTCGACAAGCGCGACGCCTCGTTCGCGAGGTTCTACGCATCGCGCGCGATCGCCTCGTACTGGACCGGTGAATATGCAACGGGCGTCCAAATGGGCACCGAGGCGCACGAGCTCGGCCTCGACGCGTCCAACCTGGAGGCCGCCGTCGTCGGCGCGTCGCACGCGGGAGTCGCCCTCGTGGGACTGTCGCGGCACGAGGAGGGGATCTCGTGGCTCGACCGTGCGATCGAGCTCGGGCGTCAATGGGAGGAGCGCTCGTTCCGGTTCACCGCGCGCGCGATGAATATGCGAGCCGGCGCCTTGCGCGAGATCGGCGATATCGAGGCCGCCCGCATCCAGAGCGAGGAGGCGTTGGAGCTGGCGAAGGACTCGGGCTTCCCGCCCGCGGCGATCAGCGCCCGACTCGACCTGCTGTACGCGGATCTGATGGACGGCGACGTCGGAGCTGCCGAACGCGTCATCCCCGATCTCGCGGAGGCGGTCGAGGACGCGAAGGGTTTTCACCAGTTCCTGTGGTCGATCCGGCTGGTCGTCGCTCGGGCCGACGCGGCGCTCCTCGCAGGTGGGCACGACGACGCGATCTCGTTCGCGCACACGGCGCTGAGGGCGACCGAGCGGTTCGGCCGGCCGAAGTACGACTGCTTGGCGCGTGTGCCTCTCGCCCGTGCGCTGCTCGCGACGGGCCGACCGGAGGAGGCCGCCGAGGTCGTGACGCGCGCCGTGATCGAGGCGGAGAGACTCGGCCATCTCCCGTCGCGCTGGCCCGCGCTCGCGGCGCTCGCGGACACACGGGCCGCGCTCGGCGAAGAGGCCGCCGCGGCCGACGCACGCGCCGTCGCCATTCGGAGCGTCGAGGAGTTCGCGATGGGTCTAAGCGGCGCCCACCGAGCGACGATCTGGTCGCGCGCGGATGTCGTCGCGCTGATCGCCGACTAAAAGTCGATCGCTGCTCGAGCGCTCCGGAAGGATCGTCGTGCCGTTTGCGCGTCAGGCACGCAAGTCCCGCACCTCCCCCCTCACCGTCCATCAGGTCGAGGCGCGCGTGCGCACCTGACTTCCTCAACGAGGCGATACTCCGGAACGCGAGCCATACTGAAACGGCGTCAGCTCTCGAACGGCGCGTCACGGCCGACGATCGCCGCCGCGTGGACGAGCTCGTCGTCGGTTCGGTAGCGCGTGATCTTCGATGCGACAGAGAGGAGGTCGGAATGGCGTCCATGTCGGCGCGGGAGAGCAGGGAGATCGAGGCGGCAAACGCCTCCCGCACCACTCCGGTCGTCTTCATCCACGGCCTCTGGCTGCTGCCGAGCAGCTGGGCCAATTGGGTGGACTTCTTCAAGCAGGCCGGTTACGCGCCGCTGACGCCGGATTGGCCAGACGATCCGGAAACGGTAGAAGAGGCGCGGGCGAACCCCGACGTCCTTGCCAAGAAGACGCTGAAGCAGGTTGCCGACCACACGGCCGACGTGATCGGCAAGCTCAAGGAGAAGCCCGCGCTGATCGGGCACTCGACCGGCGGATTATTCGCTCAGATGCTCGCCGGCCGCGGGCTCTCGGCAACCACGGTTGCCATCGACCCGGGCGTGTTTCGCGGCGTCCTGCCGCTGCCCCTCTCGGCGCTCAGAGCCGCTGGACCTTTCCTGTTGAACCCCCGATATCGAGGCCGCGCCATCACGCTCACCTTCGACCAGTTCAAATTCGCCTGGACGAACGCCCTTGATGAGGCCGAGGCGAAGCGCCTGTACGACATCTACCACGTGGCCGGGTCGGGAATCGCCCTGGCCCAAATGGCCAACGCGAACCTCAACCCCTGGACCGAGTCGAAGGCCGACACGAAGAACCCCGAGCGGGGGCCGCTGCTGATCCTCGACGGGGAAAAGGACCACACGGTTCCCTGGGCGATCGCCAATGCCTCCTACAACCGCCAGAAGCGCAACCCGAGCGTCACCGAGATCAAGAAGCTGCCCAACCGTGGTCACTCGCTGACGATCGACCACGGCTGGCAGAAGGTCGCGCAGACCGCGCTCGACTTCGTCAAGCGGTTCGTCCCGGCCAAGTCGAGCTAGCCGGCCTCGACCTGCCGCCGGAACGGCCGGCGGGACGCTCCGACGTGTCGCAATGCTCACCGGAACGTCGCGTGCCGGTTCGGGAGCGAGCGGCGCGTCCGATGACGATGCCGGTCATCGTAATGGGCGTGGTGCCGTCCGCCGAGCACGCGGTCGGGTGGCGACCGACCCGTCTCCGTCCCGCGTCGGCTGCCGATCTGCTGGTCCTGGCTCCGGCGATCTCTTCCCGACCGACTGAAGCGCCTCCCGCACGTCGAACAGCAGCCACATGACGGCGGCGAGCCCGAGAAGAGCCACGAAGGCCACGGCCACCGCCAACGTCTCCGCGTTGTGGTGCTCCTGCGCGGGCGTGAGGTACTTGAACGCGAAGAAGCTGGCGGACAGAACGCTCGCCACGGCGACTACCAAAAGACCTGCCCGAATCACGCGGATCGCGGTCGACCCGCGGTGGGTCGCGTCTCGCCGCATGCCGTCCATCCTCCGTCTGCCGACCGAGTACCCCTCGCGCCGGGACGCCGGGCTTGCTCTGGGACTCCGCGACTCCTTCCCCGACGAACCGGCTCTACACCGTTCTCGACCATGGCCTTTCGGTCGGTACGTCGGGTCCGGGGTCGCCCCGAGCCGGCGAACGTGCGGGGCCGGCGTCGCGCGTGATGCTACTGCGCGTCGACGACCGCGCGCGAACCGGTGTGGCCTTCGACGCACAAACGCGCGCTTGGGCTCACGCTGGCGGGCTCGACGGAGGCCGATCGCTGCACCCACCGCCGTGATCGCGACCGAGGCGACGACCCCCCCTGCGGTCGGATGGGCCGGATGACCGGCCCCATCCGCCGCCTGAACTATCCGGCGTGGAAACCCGTCCCGGTCTCGAGCAGGGTCTTGAGGTCGCTGAGCACCCAGCTCCAGCCCCCGCCAGCACCGATGTCTTCCATGCCACCACCCACGAACGTCGCGAGGCGCGGCGCGCCGTCGAGCTCGTGGGTGAGCGTGAGCCTGCTGACGCCGTGCGAGGTTTCCGCGATCTCATACGTCAGGCGAGTGAAACCCTCCGCCTGCGTCTCGGGATCCATCAGCATTCGCCACGTCTGTACCAGCTTCCGCGGCGGGTCGCTCTCCACTACCTCGCCGTCGACGATCACGTCGGGCGTCGGAGCACCACCCATCTCGGCCCGAGCCTGCTTCATCGCCTGCGTCGAGTACGCGCGGTATGGCCCACCCGGACGTAGGTCGTACTCGACAATCCCCCCGTAGCCGTACCGCTCGCTCCACTCGGGCTTCGTGATCGCATCCCAGATCGCCTGGCGCGGAGCCTTGATGTACACGCGGTAGACCTGTGTGGTGACGCTCGCCTGTGTTGCCGTCGTCATGCGCTGTCCTCCGCTTCGAGGTCGTGCTTCAGGCCGGCCAGGGCCGAGACCTGACGCTCCCGGTACTTGTCGATCCACCGGTCGTGGATCAACCGGATCGGAACGGGGTTCAGGAAGTGGAGCTTCTCCCGGCCCGACCGGCGCGTGACCACGAGATCGGCGCTCTCCAGCGCTCGCAGGTGCTTCATCACCCCGAACCGCGTCATCTCGAGCCCCATTTCCAGCTCGGTAAGCGTTCGGCCGTCACGCTCGAAGAGCCGGTCGAGCAGGAGACGCCGGGTGGGGTCGGCGAGCGCCTTGAAGACCCGGTCGTCGTCGGTCACGGCGGTCAGGATAGGTGACCAAACAGTCACGTGTCAAGGTCGTACCGACGAGAGTGAACCGGAAAGGGTGTGACCCAGTGCATTGCCGAGTGGACACGCCGAACCGCGTGTCCTCCTCCGTTAAAACGCTCGCGACGGCTGCCACTCGTCCCGACGCCCTAGTCCATTCGGTACCCGGGATGGTCTATCGGTCGATTGCCCGGCGCTCTCCTCTTCCGACATTGTCGGACCCAACGGAGGAGGCCGCATGCGGCGGACGGACGTCGACCGTCCGAGCCGCGTGCACGGACGGCGGTTCGCCGTGAACCCACGCGTACGTCGCGAAGAGGGCGTCGGGAATGAAGCGGACGTTGGTGCTCGCGCTCGGTTTGACGCTCGCGCTCAATGCCATCGGCATCCCGCCCGCGGTCGCGTCGTCGGACGTCCTCCGGAACGGATCATGCAGCGACGGCGGACGCTGGACGCTCGAGCTGAACCACCTGCGTCGGCGGATAGAGGCCGAGTTCGAGGTGCGTCGCAGCCCGGTCGGGGATACGTGGCGCGTCCGGCTGCGCCACGACGACGACGTGTACTTCCGCGGGACGAGAACGGCTGACGACGACGGTGAGTTCTCGGTCGACGAGAAGGTCAGGGACACGAGCGGAACGGACAGATTCCGCGCGCGCGCGATAGACAGTTCGACTGGCGAAGTCTGTTGGGGGACGGCCAGGATTCGTGTCGCAACGGCTACCGTTCCCACCGTCACCCCTACCCTCGTGCAGAGGATCGATACGTCGCTTTGGAGCCCGGCCTCACCCGATCCCTCCGGCGTCGTGTACCTCCCCGACAAAGGCCGCCTCGAGATCTGCGACTCAGAGGTCGACGAGGCGACGGGCGCCGGTTATCACGGCACGAACCTTTGGGAGACGCGGCTCGACGGGACGGTCAGCGACACGGGCACGACGCTCCCATACGGCAGAGAGCCGACCGGGCTCGGCTACGACGCCGTCACGCAGACGCTCTTCGTATCGGACGACGACGCACTGAAGATCTGGGTGGTGACGCCGGGTGTCGACGGGACGTACGGGACGGCAGACGATGCCATTTCCTCGATCGATGTCAGGCAGTACGGGAGCACCGATACCGAGGATCCCACGTTCGACCCGGTCACCGGACACCTGTTCTTCCTAGATGGCAAGGGAACCGAGGTCTACGACATCGATTCCGTCGACGGCGTGTTCGGGAACTCGGACGATCGGGTAACGCACTTCGACATCGGGTGGCTAGGGCCGAACGACTTCGAAGGATTGGCATCCGACGGGACCCACGCAACCTTGCTGCTAGGGGCTCGGACCGCGTTGAAGATCTACGAGATCACAAAGACCGGGGGCCTCGTCCGTGTCCTCGACGCGACGGGGATTCCACGACTGACGCAGATCTCCGGCCTGACAATGGCGCCAGCAAGCGATGGTTCGGGGCGGATGAACTATTGGATTGTCGATCGTGGCGTCGACAACGATGGGCTCAGCAGCGAGAACGACGGGCAGCTGTTCGAACTTACCTGAGGACTTCATTCCGCCGTCGTTTCGGAGTTCGGTAGCGTCATCGGTCGGAACCTCGCGCGCAGGGTGAGTTCCGCCTATCCTGATGACGTCGTTCCATGAGGATCTCCTGGATCGGGCTCGCAAGGCGGTTCCGCCTGCGGCAGCGAGGCGCGGAGGACGATGCGGATCGGGATCATCGGCGCCGGGGAGCGAGGCGCGGCGCTCGGAGAGCTCCTGACGACGGCCGGGCATCAACTCGCCATCGCGGACCCGCGTGACGACGTGGCGGCCAAGGCACTCGCCGAGCGTCTGGGGCCGTCGTCCGTCGTGACGACCGTGGAGGAAGCTGCGCGTTTCGGCGACGGCGTGATCCTCGCGGTCCCGTTCGACCGGGAACTCCTGCCGCCGGCTTCCGCCGTCGCCGGCAAAGTCATCGTCGACGCGATGAACGCGGTGACCGACACGGGCGATCCCATCGAACTCGGGAAGCAGGGATCGAGTCTCGTCGTCGCCGAATGGCTGCCCGACGCCATCGTCGTGAAGGCCTTCAACACGCTCGATGGCCCGACGCTGCTCGCTGACGCGCGGCCGTCGGTACCGAGCGATCAGCGATTCGCCGTCTTCGTGGCTGGCGACAACGGTCGAGCGAACGCTCGGGTGTCCACGCTGATCGAGGAGATCGGATTCACGCCCATCGCCACCGGCTCGCTCGCGCGCGGCGGCAGGTTCCAGGAACCCGGGTCGCGGATCTTCGGCCGCCAGGTGTTGCCGGCGGAAGCACGCCGTGAGCTCTCGCTGATGCGCTGACGAGCGCCGATCGAGGAACTCGCGGCCTGGATCAGCTCCCCCGCAGGGCCTCGTCGAGCCTGTCGGCGAACTCCTGCGGATCTGCGCCCCACCCGCCGTGTGCGCCTGGCAGGTACGTCACGGCGATGCCCAGACGCTCGGCAAGGGCGACGGCGGCGCGGCGCGCCATCTGCTCGCCCGACGTCTCCCCGGCCGCGCTCACGATGCGCGTCGGACCGTCGCGCAGCCTCTCGAAGTCGGGCACGTAGGCGACGATCTCCTGTATCTCGTGGGCGATGAACAGTTCGAAGTTGCCCGTCATCCGGGCCATCATCTCCTGAGCGTCCGGCGAGGGCGGCATCTGCTGCATCTCCTCCGAGTAGCTCGGCCCGCCCTCCTCGACGGCGGCGCCGAATCTCCCCATCGCCGGAAACACACCCGCCGACCGATACATCTCGTCGATATCGCGGAACGTGGATCGCCATTTCTCGGCGTCCGGCACGAGCTCGGCGAGGGGCGGCTCGTGGGCGACCAACGTACGAACCATGTCGGGGTGCCGAGCGACCAGCTCGAGGCCGATCGTCGCGCCGCCGCTGTTTCCGTACACGTATGCCGGCTCGTTCCGCGCGCCCGCGAGCAGGGCAGCGGCATCGTCGGCATGGGTCGCCACTGAGATGTCCCGTGGCTCTCCCTCGAGAGGGCTTCTCGAGTGTCCCCGCTGATCGTACGCGACGACCGTGTACCGATCCGCCAGCCGCCCCGCCAGATCGGTGAACACGCCGGCGTCCGTCGGACCGCCGCCGATCAGTAGCAGGACCGGGCCCTCCCCCCTCGTCTCCACGTACAGCGTCGCACCGCCCGCGTCGACGGTGGTCGTTTCGACGCTCGCTCGCGTCGCGCTCATCGCCAGCTCCTTTCAACTCGTCGGCGGACTCTGGTTCCTACCCTCTGACGTACCATGCGGGCCCAAGTCATCGGCGGCCCGAGCGGCGGCTCGCTCACCCGACCGAAGGGCGTTACGGGATGCGGCGGAACATGCGAAGCCCCGACGACGACGGCGGCGCGCCGCGAGAACCAACGCGACGACGAACGCAGCGGTCATCTCCCGGCACTCGACGGAGACGGCAATCCGTGAACCGAGCTCCTCCCAGACCTCCGTGAGATCCTGGCTCGTCGGCGCCGCCGGGAAGCGCCCGCGCGCAATCCCGGCGATGGCGCGAAGCATCGCCGTGGCGGGTGGACGGGGCTTGGCGTCGGCCGGCGCAATGGGGGTCGCCGAGCGCGACCGCGTTAAACCGGGGTACCCAACCTGGTCGCCGAGTGCCTTACGATCGCGGGTGAGCGGCGACAGCACCGGCGTCGTTCAGCGTCGGATCCTCCATCCGCCCGGACGGGATCCGTCCACGAGATCACGAACCTCTCGGTCGGGCTACCGCTCGCGCTTCGCGCTCGCTTCTTGAGCCCACGCCAACGAACCCGCGCGACCTCGACCAGCTCCTGTTTGCGATCCATCCGCGTACCTGAAACCCTCGGCCGAAAGGTCCATTCCGAATGGCCGACGTGCTCGGCTCGGCCACTACGGCCGCCACTACCGCCGGGCGCGCGCGCCCCTGCCGCCGGCGATGAATGCGACGTAGGCCCACAGTAGGAGCACCGCGAGGATGATGGACCCGATCCACGCGATGCCATCGTTACCGGGGAAGATCATTTCCCAAAGGACCCCGCCCACGACAGCGGCGATCACGCCGATCACGATGGTGGCCAGCATTCCGATGTCCTGCCTGCCGGGAAGCAGAAGACGGGCGACCGCGCCGATGATCAGGCCGGCAACGATGTAGACGATGATGTCGAGCACACTGATGTCTACCTGAGCTGCAAGCATGGTTCCTCCCTCCTTCGTCCGGTCGTACCCATGACAGGCGCGCGGCATTCCATTCATCGCGCGGCCATCGCGTGGCCATCCGCGCGGCCATGGCGCGGTGGGCGCCGCGTTCCGTAACCCTTGCGTCGCAGAGTCGTTGGGTTTTTCTCGACATTCGCGCGGGTAAGCGATCCGCGATGCGACCCCCCACGCTCGTCGCGGTCGTCGTCGTGACACTTGCAGCATGCGTTGCTCCGGCGAGGACGAGAAGCGACTACGAGAGCGCGGCCGGCTCCACGGCGGATGTCGTCCTCGGATCCGTGCGAACTGCCTCGCTCATCATCAACGTGGCGCGCGAGGGCAATGGCTTCTGGCCATATGCCGCTGTCACGCTCTCGGACGCCGAGGGCGCGGCCGCCTCGGCCTCCGGGACGTTCCTGGCGATCCAGCCGCCGGACGGTGCTTCGGACGCTGTACGCGCACACCTCTCGCACGTCCTCGATGAGGCCGACGACGTGCTGTCGCTGGCGCGGATCGCGGCGCGGCGCGGCGCGAGCGATTGACCGACCTCGTCACGCTCGCCCCTCGGCTGTCAGAGCTCGGCGCGACGCTCGAGCGCATCGTCGAGCGCTACGAGTGAAGCGTTAGCGAATGAAACGGATGCTCGAAATCTTCCTCGGCATCCTCACCGCGTTCGGCCGCTTCGTAGACATGGGCGATCTCGTCGCGAACGCGGAGCGCGGTTCGGCATGAGCCTCGCTTGGGTCGTCGTGGTCGGAGTCATTGGCATCGTCCTGTACGCCGAGATGTCGGGCAGGGTCGCAGCGATGTCGGGCCGGCCGGTATTCGACGTCATCCGGGAGCGGCTCGGCGCCCGGGTCGCGCTCGCGGATCTCGTCGCCTCGCTTCTCATCAACCTCATGACGGTCACGGCCGAGATCGCGGGCCTCGCTCTGGTGATCCAGCTCGTCACCGGCGTGAACTATTTGCTCTGGGTTCCCATGGCGGCGTTCGCCGTCTGGGTCGTCATCTGGAAGGTGCGGTTCTCGGTGATGGAGAAGGTCTTCGGCATCACCGGCCTGCTGCTCGTCGTGACCGCGGTTGGCGTGTGGAAGCTCCAGCCGGACTGGTCCGCACTCCTCACTGCGGCCTCGCATCCGAGCCCGCCCGCATCGGAGTCCCTGCCCACCTACTTCTTCTTCGCCATCGCGTTGCTCGGCGCGGCCATGACTCCGTACGAGGTCTTCTTCTTCTCGTCCGGGGCCGTGGAGGAGCATTGGACCCCGCGGGATCTCATGCTCAACCGAGCCAACGTCTACCTTGGGTTCCCATTGGGCGGCGCCCTGTCGCTCGTGATCATGGCGGGGGCGGCGCTGATCTTGAAGCCGCGGGCCATCGCTCCCGAGCACCTGTCGCAGATGGCGCTGCCCGTGGCCGTGACCGTGGGCACCATCGGCCTCGCGCTGCTGTACATCGGAATGTTCGCTGCGATCTTCAGCGCCGCGCTCGAGACATCGCTCTCGACGGGGTACATACTCGCGCAGTACCTCGGCTGGCAGTGGGGGAAGTACGTCCGGCCGCGGGAGGCAGCTCGGTTCCATGGCGTCGTGCTCGCGTCGGTCATCGTGGCCGTCGGGGTCGTGCTTACGACGATCGCCCGGTCAAGGTCACCGAGTACTCGATCGTCTTTTCCGCGGCCGCCCTCCCGCTCACCTACGCGCCCATCCTCATCGTCGCCAATGATCCCGACTACGTCGGCGCGAAGACGAACTCGATCGTGGCGAACGCCATCGCGTT
>JBKOWM010000163.1:0-31432 GCA_046724395.1 Actinomycetota bacterium | reverse complement strand
CTTTTGGATCGCGTCGCGACGGCCTGGGCGTCGAGCGGCCCGCGAACTCCACGAGCGTCTGGTTCGAACTCGACCCGGAGGCTTAGTCGCTCCGAGATCGTTCCTATCTCGCCCGGCACAATCCGGGTCCGGCTCGATGGCTGACGAGGGGCGGTCCGAACGCGGCCGTCACGCGATCGTGATGGCGACCTTGCCGCGCGAGCTCCGCTTGCCAACGAGGCCAAGCGCCTCGGGCAGCTGGTTGAACCCGTACGTCTTCGTCAGCGGGACCGTCAGCGAACCGTCGCCGGCGAGCCGCACGACCTCGGCGAACGGCGCCGGTTCCGCCTGAGCGAACACCATCGTGAGCGAGATCCCGCGACCGACCTCGCCTGGGCGGCCGACAGTAGTCGCGATCGCACCGCCGTCGCGGACGAGTCCAGCGAGCCCGTCGAAGCCGTCCCCAACGTGCACGGCGATGATCAGCGCGTCGACCCCGTCCGGGTGCGCCTCGCGCACCTGCCCCACGACGTCCTGGGCGTAGTCGACCGTCTCGCTCGCCCCGAGGCCGCGGATCCGCGTCTCGTCGTCGGGTCGCGCGGTCGCGATGACGTTCGCGCCCCGAGCGGCCGAGAGCTGGACCGCGTACGTGCCGACGCCTCCCGTCGCACCGACGGTCAGCACCGTCGATGCGGCCGTGGCCGACACCGCTTCCACTGAGACGAGCGCCGTCAGCGCCGCCAGCCCCACCGACGCAGCCCGCTCATGGTCGAGGCCGCCGGGTTTCGCGGCCGTGTAGCCGGTCCCCGGCACCGAGACGAACTCGGCGTACGCGCCGACTGCGTCGACGGCCGGGCTGGCGGGCGTGATCCCGACCACCTCCTCACCGACGGCGAAGGCATCGACGCCCTCGCCCACCGCGTCCACGACGCCGCTGAAGTCTTTCCCGACGACGACCGGGTAGCGATGCTCAATCATCCCGCGCGCCATCCCCGAGGCAATAAACGCGTCGTAGCCGTTCACTGACGACGCATGGACCCGAACGCGGATCTCACCAGGTTCCGGGTTGGGGACCGGAATCTCGAGCACTCCCGCCGTCGTCTGCTCGTCCACGAGCCCGAACACCTTCATCGTCCCCGCCATCTCGGTCCCCTCGGTCGTGGTCTCGAGTCGCAACCGGCCGAGGACGCTCGAGATTCCCGGCCGTCCGTCCCACCGCCCGCTCGTCGTCCCACCAGCGCACGCCATCGTGGAGGATCCAGCCCGCTCAGCCAGGAGAACTACGGTCCAAAGCCGTGCAGCCCGACGAACGAGCCGTCCTTGAGCGCGCCATCCGGCCGCGTCACCGAGCAAGCGGCGAACGCGGATGCGATCGTCGATGAGGCGGTGGCGGCTGGCCTCGACGGGTTCGATCCCCTAACGGTTCACGCCAAGCAGCGGCGCGCCGAACTCCTGTCCGTGAAGGCGGACCTCGAGCGCGAGCTCGAACGCGAGATCCTGGACTGCACGGTTTCGGAAAGCGCGTCCACTACGTCGGCGGACTCGGCGTCCGCGCGGGCGGAGCACTCGCAGAGATACGTGTCCATGGGGCGATCCGGCCGATGGTTGCGTCGCGCCTCTTCCGTCCACTCGTTCATGTCTCGGAAAATGATCTGGTTCGTGGCTTCTTGCTCTCGCCAGTCACTCATCGCCATCAGTCACAGTGAACTCGATCGAACCGACCGGTCGGCCTCGCCCGATGAACTGGCCGACGACCCTCGCGGCCTCCTTCTCGTCGAGGAGGAACTCCGCCCCGTCACCGCGAACAGACGCCGTGTGGACGGGCTCGCGCCGATCAGGATCAGGCGGTGCCCGTTCGTCTTGGCAGCCTGTCCGGTCATCGCCGTCCTTGACGTGCAGGACCGCGAGTTCATCAACGAGGCCGCGAAGCGAGGCGTCTTCGCGTGCATCGCTCACAGCGGCGAGCCGAGGAGATGCAGAGCGCCTTCGACATCGTCCTTCGGCTTCGCCGAGTACCACGATCTGGAGGGCCCTTCGGTCGTCGAGCCGTCACCTAGCGGGCAAAGGGCATCTTGATGGAGCGCCACGGCATCACGAGCAGGGGCTTTCGGCATCCTCCGTGATCACCCCCAGGCGGACCCACCCGCGCGTGCGGCCGCGGACGCGATCGACGTGGCGCTCGGAGACACGTTCGCGGCTCCGTTTGTTGACGAGACGTTGACAGGGATGGACGACGTGGTCATTCCGATCCAGGGGACGCGCCGCTGACGTGCTTACAACGATTGCTCCGGGGGTGGGACTCGAACCCACAACCTACGGATTAACAGTCCGCCGCTCTGCCAATTGAGCTACCCCGGACCGAAGCCAGGGCAGTCTACCAATGGGCCCTCGCCCGCTTTCGGTAGGGTTACGCGACCGCAGCGGAAGGAGCGGACATGAAGTTCATCTTCGGCCTCGCTATCGGGTTCGTCGTCGGGTACAACGTCGCGATGCGGGACACGTCGCCCGACTCCCCGACCCGCAGGATCGTGGACGGCGCCACGCGCGCGAGCCTCGTCGCGGTGCAGCGCGCGCGGACGACGATCCAGAGCCGGCTCGCCGGAGACGGCGACGCCACGCAGTGGGACTGACCTGATATCCGGTCGACTGCCGGCGGCTACTCGAGGTAATCGCGCAGCTTCTGGCTGCGCGAGGGGTGCCGGAGCTTCGAGAGCGTCTTCGATTCGATCTGCCGGATGCGCTCGCGGGTGACGCCGAACTCCCGGCCGACCTCCTCGAGCGTCCGCGGGTGTCCGTCGATCAACCCAAACCGGAGCTGGATGACCTTCTTCTCGCGCTCCGAGAGCGTGTGGAGGACCGACTCCAGCTGCTCCTGGAGCAGGATAAAGCTCGCGGCATCGACGGGGACGACGGCCTCGGAGTCCTCGATGAAGTCGCCGAGCTGAGAGTCCTCCTCCTCGCCGATGGGTGTATGGAGCGATACCGGCTCCTGCGATACCTTCAGGATCTCGCGCACCTTGTCGGCAGCGATGCCCATCTGCCGGCCGATCTCCTCGGGAGACGGTTCGCGCCCGAGATCCTGAAGGAGCTGGCGCTGGATGCGAACCAGCTTGTTGATCGTCTCGACCATGTGCACCGGAATGCGAATGGTTCGCGCTTGGTCCGCGATCGCACGAGTGATGGCCTGACGGATCCACCAGGTGGCGTACGTGGAGAACTTGAAGCCCTTGGAGTGGTCGAATTTCTCGACGGCCCGGATGAGGCCGAGATTGCCCTCCTGGATGAGATCCAGGAAGAGCATTCCGCGCCCGACGTAGCGTTTGGCGATCGAGACCACTAGGCGCAGGTTGGCCTCGATCAGTTTCTTCTTCGCAAGCTGTCCGTCGCGTTCGATCCGGTGAAGGAAGTCGTCGAGATCTTCACGCGTCCTGGGCTTCCAGCTGCGTGCGGTGCGATCGCGGCCGATCCCCTCGACCTTGCCGAACTTCTCGAGCTGGTGGTCGCGGATGGCGCCCACCTCCTCGATGAGGGTCCTCAGGCGCTTGGGATCGACGCGATCCTCGAGCTCTGCCTGCGCCTGGAGCTCGGTTGCGAGCTCGCCCGCCTCGATCCGGCGCGCGAGATCGACCTCCTGCGCGGCCGTGAGAAGCGGGACCTTCCCGATCTCCTTGAGGTACATCCGGACCGGGTCGTTCGTCGGCGCCTTCAACAGGTCGACGTCGATGCGGGCGACGGCCGCCGAGTCGGCTAGCTCGTCGCCAGGGACCTCGATGACCTCGATGCCCTCGCCGCGCAGGTGCTCCTCAACCTGCGTTAGGAACTCCTCGAGCTGTTCGGGCGTGAAATCGTCAACGGGGACGGACTCGAGCAGGTCCTCGGATGTAACGAACCCGCGCTCTCGTCCACGGGCGGTAATGGCTTCCTTGGCTTCTTCCAAACCCAGGTCGCGGGCCGGTGTACTCAATGCCTCTCCTCGGCGAGGTCGTTGGGGGACGTCGGGAAGTGTACGAGACGGAAAACCCGGCGACCCATGACCGTTCGGCCCCTCGTTCGGCTCCCTAGACGAGGTCGGGGTGGCGCTCGCGGAGGCGGCGCAGCTCGCCGTCGGCGGCGATCAGCTCCTCGAACAGCGCCTCGTATCCGGGATCCGCCTGCGGGTTCATCTTCTGCAGCCGCCGCCTGAGCGAGGCGCTCCGGCGTCTGAGGGCGAACTCCTGCAAGCGGATCCACACGTCGACCGCGTAGTCGAGGCTCACCTCACCGTCGACCGGCTCGAGCGCCAGCGCCGGCATCGTGCCCGTCACACGATCCTGCGAGCCGTCGCCGGCCGCGACGACCGCGCGGACGTCGCCGTCGGCTTTGCGCAGCGCGTCGAACAGCCTTCGGTGGTGCGCGGACTGAAAGTGCTCCTCCGAGAGGCGGGGCGCGAGCTCGGCGAAGATCTCCGGGGACCGCGCGAGCAGGCGCAGCATCTCGCGCTCAACTTTGTCGTTCACGGACGCCCGCTTGATTCCTCGCTCCACCTCGATAGGCCGCCCCGCCTGTCGGCGCTCGAGCGCAAGCAGCACCGAGGTGTCGGACACGCCGACGAGCTCGGCCAGGGCATGACCGTACTCGCGCTGACGGACCGGGTCGGCCAGCCCTTCGAGAATCGGCAGCGCGTCCGAAACGGCGGCGCTCTGCCCCTCCACCGTGGACAGATCGCTTCTGGCGACCGTCCGGCGGAGCATGTAGCCGACGAGCGGCTCGGCGCGCGCGGCCAGATCGCGAAGGGCCGCTCCGCCGTGGCGTCGAACGAAGTCGGCCGGATCGAGGCCCTCGGGCAGGATCACGACGACCGGCTGGAGCGGAAAGCTCTCGAGGAACCGATACGCCCGCTCGGCGGCGCGGGCGCCGGCCTCGTCGGAGTCGAACGCGAGGACCATTCGTTGCGCAAAGCGCGATGCAAGTTTGAAGTGACCTTCGCCGAGGGCCGTGCCACACGTGGCCACGGCGGTCTCGATCCCGACCTCGACGAGGGCGATGACATCCGTGTAGCCCTCGACCACGACGATCTCCCCGGACCTGGCGACGGACTGTTTGGCACGATGCAGGTTGTACAGCACGTCCGCCTTGCGGTAGATCGCCGTCTCCGGCGAGTTCAAATACTTTGGCCCCTCCTCCCGCTCGCCGGGGAGCACACGGGCGCCGATCCCGACCGCGCGCCCCGATAGGTCGTGCACGGGGAACGTGATGCGCCCGCGAAACCGGTCACGAACCTGCCCCCGGTCGTCCGTCACGACGAGACCGGCCTCCACGAGAAGCTCCGGACCCGATCCGCGGGCCAGCCGCCGCAGTAGAAAGTCGGGATAGCGCGGCGCGTATCCGATCTCGAAGGCCTCGATGGTGTCGCGGCCGACGCCGCGCTCGGCGAGATAGACGCGCGCGTCGGCTCCCTCCCGCCCCTCGATCAGCATGCGGTGATAGAGCTCGAAGGCCTGCTCATTCACTCTGTTGAGCGCCTGGCGACGTGATGTCGATCGGCGGTCCGCCGCGCTGTCGCCCTCATAGCGGAGGGTGACGCCGGCCTCCTTGGCCAGTCGGTCGACGGCCTCGGCGAAGTCGAGGTGCTCGACCTCACGTAGGAACCGAATGGCGTCTCCGCCCGCCCCGCACCCGAAGCAGTAGTAGACGCCCTTCGACGGCGACACCGAGAACGAAGGCGTCCGCTCCGCGTGGAACGGGCACAAGCCGCCGAACGAATCGTGTCCGGTCTTCTTCAGCGTCAGGTACTGGGAGACGACCTTGACGATGTCGGTGCGCTCGCGCACCGCCTCGATGTCGTCCTGCCTGATCCGCCCCGCCAATGCACTCCCCTCGGCCGCTACGACAGCCAGCCCCGGGGAAGGAAGAGCCGCTCGTACACCGTCACGGCGTACCGGTCGGTCATCCCGGCGATGTAGTCCGCCACGCGGGTGGCCAGATCACCGGGGCCTCGATGGTACTCCTCCGGGACGTCCTCGGGATGCTCGAGGTAGTGAGCGAAGAGCGCCCGAACGAGCCCAATGGCTTTGTCCTGCTCGTGCCGTGCGTTCTCCCGCAGGTAAACGCGATCGAACATGAAGTCCCGCAGTTCGTCCATCGCGTGGAACACCGACTCGGACAGCGCGACCTCCGGCGAGCCCTCCGACGTCGTGACGAGATCCGAGACCAGCGTGTTGATGCGCACCGCCTCGGTGCGGCCGAGGATCTCGAGAGTACGAGCGGGAAGCTCGTCCTCCGTGACGACCTCGGCGCGAAGCGCGTCGTCGACATCGTGGTTGACGTAGGCGATGCGGTCGGCGAACCGAACTACCTGCGCCTCGAGCGTCGATGGCGTCGGCATCGACCAGGGGTGGTTCACGATCCCGTCGCGAACCTCCCACGTCAGGTTGAGGCCGCGTCCGTCGTTCTCAAGGTGGTCGACCACCCGAAGGCTCTGCTCGTTGTGCCGGAACGGCCGGCCCAGAAACGGCGTGAGCGCCTGCTCTCCCAGATGCCCGAACGGCGTGTGTCCCAGATCGTGCCCGAGCGCGATCGCCTCAGTGAGGTCCTCGTTGAGGGCGAGGGCCCGCGCCGTCGTCCGTGCGATCTGCGCGACCTCGATTGTGTGCGTCAGTCGAACACGATAGTGATCGCCCTGCGGCGCCACGAAGACCTGCGTCTTCTCCTTGAGCCTGCGGAAGGCCTTCGTGTGAACGATCCGGTCGCGATCGCGCTGGAACGCCGTCCGCAGCGGATCCGACGGCTCGGCTCGCTCCCGGCCCTTGGTGCCCGAGGACGGTGTGGCATAGGGCGACAGCGTGTCGCGTTCGATGCGCTCGATCCGCTCGCGCGGCGTGGGGGCCACGGCGGTCATGCTATCGCCGGGGTGCGACGGGTCCGCGAGAATGTCAGCGACCGAGCAGCCGGTAATACAGGTACGCAAATGTCTCTCGGACATACCCGCCCAACCGAGTCTCCTCGGTGCGCGCGGCCGAGTGCCACGTTGCGGACGCGTAGCCGACGATACCCAGATCCGCGGCCATCTTCTCGATGCGAAGGTTGTGCCAGGGGTCGCTCACGAGGAAGGCCGTGACCAGGTCGTGAGCGCGCATATACGCCGCGGCGGCGCCAAGGCTCTCGTAGGTCGTCGTCCCGACCGACTCCGCCACCACCGCCTCCGCCGGAACGCCGTGCGCGACGAGGTAGTCCCGACCGGCCTCGGCCTCGGTCGTGACATCGCCGGGCCGGGATCCGCCGAGCACGATCACGGTCATCGCGCGTCCCTGCCCGTAGAGCAGCTGCGCATGCTCCAGCCGTCCGACGAACACCGGCGATGGAGTCCCGTCGTACTGCGCCGCCCCGAGGACGACGATGGCATCGACGTGCTCGATGGTGCTCGCGTCGTCGTGGTGCGCCTCGTTCCAAACCGCGACGCCGGCCGCCACGACGAGGCCGATGGCCGCCACGAGGAGGAGCGAGACGACGAGGAGAACAGGATGACGATGACGAATTGCGACCACCCACCGAAGGGTAGCAACGGCCCGACGTCGTCACGCCGTTGGCGATTCGTCGCTCCCTGCTCCTCGAACCGCGCCGGCCTCCTCGAGGAGCTCGCGAAAGCGCCGGCGATCGACCCCGTTGGCGAGCACGACCGTCGGCGTACACGGAGGCGCGGTAGTCCACTCCAGCAACCATGTGGTGTCGCGACCCACGAGGACCGCTGTCTTGCCGTCTGCCAGTGCGATCCGTCCATGCACCGGGAGTCCCTCGCCGAACTCTCCGCGAATGCCCGAGAAGAAATGAAGCTCCGCCCCACCGTCGTCGGTGAGGTCGATCCGGACGCCGGTCCAGTCCCGTTGGGGGTCGTCGATGCCGCCCGTGACCTCGAAGCCCTCGGGCACCACCAGTGGGACCTCGCAGCGCCTCGACGGTTCGTCCACGCCGTCGCCGCCGTCGCACGCGCTGACGACGAGAGCGACTAAGGCGGCTACGGCGAACCGGACCGGCCCGGACTTCACGGGAGCGATTCCGAAACGGGGTGGAGCAGCGGGCCGGATCCGTCGGGTGCGGGCTCCTGCCCGAGGCCCGCGTACAGCCCGCCGAAGCTTCGGACCCGCGAACCGAGGAGGGTGGCCGGATATCCGAACGTCGACGCCAGGTCGATGAACTCACGGGCGCCCGCCTTGGTCCGGAACACGGAGACGAGGGCGAAGTCGCCGGGAGCACCCGCCTGCTCGCGAAGCCCCTCGAACTGGGCGACGGGGACGACGTAGTACCCCGCCACCTCGCCGAACGCCATCGCGCGGTTGGCCGCCTCGGCCTCCTCGCGGCCGGCGTAGACGCCGCCCAGAACGACGAGCAGCTCCTCCCCCGCGCCGGTGTCGAGCGGAGCCGTCGGCCCGATGCGTGCATCGGGAACCTGCATGCCGGCATCCGTCAGCGCGGCGGCGGAGACCGCGCCGGCGGCGAACGCCGCGAAGACGACCACGCCGATCACGACGATCCATCGCTTCATGATGTCCTCCTCAGTAGGCAGTGGCGTATTGGAAGTGCATCGGGTCGCAGAACGACAACCCCCACGTCCAGCCGTGGTTCTTGAACTCGAACGCGAAGGATTTGTTGGTCGTGCTGTAGCACTGCCCCTGTGGCTCGGACGCCGACGAGATGTCGATGGCGATTCCCCAGGCGTGCGTGCTCCATTGGCCGGAATTGCGCTTGAGCCGGCAGGCGTACGTGTAGATCCCGTGCTTGGTATGTCCGCCCAGATGGTCGTTCTGGATGTGGCCGTAGATGTCATTGTCGAGGTTCGTCGAGCGGCCGCCCTTGTCGGAGACCATCTCGGTTGGGTAGCCCCCGAGCTTTCTGTGGAATCGAAGCGTTCGCCACGTTCCAGTGTCGCCCTCACGCCACCGCATCCAGTTCCATGTTGCGTTCGAGTTGCAGGGCTCTCCGAACCGGTTGACGATCTGCGTGTAACCGCTGGGGACGGCCGGGTAGTTGTAATGCCGGTCGCGCCAACCGGCCTTGGCCCAGTGCCACCCGAGCGTCATCGGCGCGACCATCGCGACGATGAGCACGATCCGCAGTCGCGCGCGCGTCCGCGTGAGTCTCACGGGCACCACCTCCGAACGATCGCGGGGAGGCGGGGAGAGGCAGGAGCGTAGACGGTGACGCGACGGGGCGCATCACCAGGGCGGGGGAAGTTGCTCACCCGCGCGGCCGATTCCGTCGCGACGCGTCTTTCAGTTGAGCGGCCGGGGATGCCGCAGGGCTACTTCGACGCGGACTCCGCGGCACCGACGACCGCCTGCCCGGCGGCCAGGCGCGCGGTCTCGACGCGGAACGGGGAACAGCTCACATAGTCGAGTCCGATCTCGTCGCAGAAGGCCACGCTCGCCGGATCGCCTCCATGCTCACCGCAGATCCCGAGGTGCAGGTGCGCGTTGCCGGCACGGCCCTCTTCGACGGCGATCCGCATCAGGCGCCCAACGCCGGGCCTGTCGATCGTCACGAACGGGTTGGCCGGAACGAGCTTGCGCTCCTCGTACATCGCCACAAACTTCCCAATGTCGTCTCGAGAGAACCCGAACGTCGTCTGCGTCAGGTCGTTCGTACCGAACGAGAAGAAGTCGGCGACCCCAGCGATGTCCTGTGCCGTCACGGTCGCGCGCGGTAGCTCGATCATCGTGCCCCACTCCAGGTGACCGAGGCTCACGCCCTCACGCTCGAGGATCTCCCGGGCGACAGGCTCGAGCTCCCGACGCATCTGCTCGAGCTCAGGGCGCGTCGCGACGAGCGGGATCATGATCTCGACCTTCGGGTCGCCACCAGACCTCTTGACCTCCACCGCGGCCTCGACGATGGCGCGCACCTGCATGGCGTACAGGCCGGGCTTCACGATGCCGAGGCGGACGCCTCGCAGGCCGAGCATCGGGTTGGCCTCGTGGAGCTCCCGCACCTTGGCGAGCACACGCTCCCTCTCGGCGACGTCCTCGCCGCGCTCCTTGCCGAGCGCCACCTCGACCGACAGCGACGTCAGGTCCGGCAGGAATTCGTGCAGCGGTGGGTCCAGCAACCGGACGGTGACCGGCAACCCGCTCATCGCCTCGAAGATTCCGATGAAATCGCGCTTTTGCGGCGGCAGCAGCGTCTGGTAGGCGCGCTCCTCCTCGTCCGGCGTGTCGGCGAAGATCATCTCCTGGACGGCGTGGACGCGCTCGGGGCCGAGGAACATGTGCTCGGTCCGGCACAGCCCGATCCCCTCGGCTCCGCGCTTGCGGGCGTTCCTCGACTGCTCCGGTGTGTCGGCGTTGGCCCGAACGCGCAGACGACGCTTACGGTCGGCGTGCGCCATGATCGTCTCGAACGCCTCCCAGATCCTCTCCCGTTGCGCGGTCGCATCGCCGGCGCGCGCCTTCTCGAGCACCGACTCATCGAGAGGCAGCTCGCCGACGTAGACGTCGCCGCTGAACCCGTCGATCGTGACCACATCGCCCTCTGCGACGTGCGTTCCGTTCGCCGTGAAGGAGCGCGAGCCGAGGTCGAGCTTGATCGCGTCAGCCCCAGTCACGGCGGGGATCCCCTCGCCGCGGGCGACGACGGCGGCGTGGGAATTGGTCCCTCCGGCGCTCGTCAGAATGCCCTGGGAAGCGATCATGCCGTGGTAGTCGTCCGGAGTCGTCTCGCGCCGTACGAGGATGACCCTCTCGCCACTCCTTGCCTGCGCCTCGGCGTCATCGGCGGTGAAGACGACCTTGCCGGTCGCCGCGCCGGGCGACGCGTTGAGGCCTCTGGCGATCGGATCGTTCCCGTCCGCGCGCACGCGACGCTTGAAAAGCTCTTCGAGCCGGTCGGCGTCGACGCGCATGAGCGCGGCGTCGGCGTCGATCAGCCCCTCATGGAGCATGTCGTAGGCCATCGTCCACTCGGCGAACGCCGTGCGCTTGCCGACGCGCGTCTGCAGGATCCAGAGCTTGCCCTTCTCGATCGTGAACTCGATGTCGCACATGTCGCGGTAATGGCCCTCGAGCGCGTCCATCACCCCGCGGAGGCCGTGGTACGACTCCGGGTCGAGCTGTTCGAGCTCGGCGAGCGGGAGCGTGTTGCGGATCCCAGCGACGACGTCCTCGCCCTGCGCGTTCGGTAGATAGTCGCCGTAGGGCAGTCTCTCGCCCGTCGAGGGGTCGCGCGTGAACGCGACGCCGGTCCCCGAATCCATGCCGCGATTCCCGAAGACCATCGCGACGACGTTGACCGCCGTCCCCAGGTCGTCGCTGATCTTGTTCTGCCGGCGATAATCCCGAGCGCGCTTTCCGTTCCATGACTCGAACACGGCCGCGATCGCCAGCCGGAGCTGCTCCTTGGGATCCTGCGGGAAGTCCTCGCCCGCGTGCTCGCGATAGATCGCCTTGAAACGACCGATCAAGCGCGTGAGGTCGTCCGCGTCCATATCCGTGTCCTGCGCGTTCGGTCCCCTCGCGGACTTCGCTTCGTCGAGGGCGTGCTCGAACGCGTCGGCGGGGACGTCCATGACGATCTTGCCGAACATCTGGATGAACCGGCGGTACGCGTCGTTGGCGAAGCGGACGTCGCCGTCGGACTGCTTCGCGAGACCCTGCACGGACTCGTCGTTGAGACCAAGGTTCAGGACGGTGTCCATCATTCCGGGCATCGAGAACTTCGCCCCCGAGCGGACGGACACGAGAAGCGGGTCGTCCATGTCGCCCAGCGTTTTGCCCATCGTCTGTTCGAGTCGGCGGAGGTGCTCGCCGGCCTCATCGAGCATCTCGGGCGGCGCCCCGCCCCTCTTCAGGAAGACCAGGCAAGCCTCGGTGGTAATCGTGAACCCCGGCGGAACGGGGAGGCCCATGTTCGTCATCTCGGCCAGGTTGGCGCCCTTGCCGCCGAGGAGATCCTTCATCTCCTTGTTTCCCTCGGAGAAGTCGTAGACGTACTTGGTCATCGGATGTCCTTCCGGGGCCGAAACGGGTTCGGAGGCAGTGTACGGCCGCTCGAAGACCGCGTTCGGTGCGCGCTCGAAGCGACAGCGGCGCTTGCCGCGGAGCGGCGACCGCGTCGCCCGATCATCCGACGCGCAACCGGGCGACGAGCACCGGTGGGATCTCCGTGAACACGTACTCCGGCGTCGCGGGGTCGGTCACGGTCGGATCGAGTGTCGGCTCCCGCAGACCGTCGAGCACCAGGCCCTGGTCGAGGAACGGGCGAAGGACCTCGTCGAGCGGACGATCGAAGTACCACTGCGCGACGGGCTGCCCCATCAGCGCGATCCCCCTGCCCGTCGTCATGGACCGGTACGCGGTCAGCTTGATCGCGTGTGCCAGGACGACCTCCGTCTCGACGTCGCGCTGCTCGATCATCCGGACGGCGCCTACGGTGTTGAAAGCCGGATGTTGGATCGAGAAGACGAACCGGCCTCGGGGCCTAAGCAGCTTCGGAAGGCTCGCCGCCAGCGGCTCGAGGTCCGACATGTCCATGAGTGCCATGCTGCAGACGACCCCGTCGAACGGGCTGTCGGATGCAAGCCCGTCGAGTGCGGCGGCGTCGGTCGCGTCGACCGGCCGATAGTCGACGTCGCCGCCGTGTTCCCGCGCCCGCTCGAGCATCCGCTCGCTGAAGTCCGTGGCGGTGACCCGCGCACCGAGCTCGGACATCCTGCGCGAGAACTCGCCGTTGCCACAGGCGATCTCCAGCACACGTTCGCCGCGCCGGACCGCAAGGAGCTCTTCCACGACCGGCGCAATGAGCGCCCGCTGCCACGTCTTGCCGGCCTGCATGCTGTCGTCCCAGTACGCCGCGTTGGCGTCCCAGGTCGCCCGAAGCTCCTCGTTCGTCGGCGGCCGGCTCACGCGGCGGACCGTAGCGCATCGAGCGTCTGTTCGTTCGAGCCGAAGAGCACTGTGACGCTTCCGTCCGCCGGCGCGCGGACTTCGCTGAACGCGTCTGTGTTCGTCAACCAATCGTCCATCGCTTGAGCGAACCTCGATGCTGCGTCGTCGTCGTTCCACGTCGTCCGAAGCACCACCGCGACGTCGTTGCCGTCGCTCCATGCCCGGTAGATGCCGCCCTCCCAGCCCTCGACCGCCGCCTCGGCGCGGGCCTGATCGATGCGGAGTCCGAGGAGGATGGAAAGCCACGCCGCACCCGTGATCTGAACATCGAGATCGTGCCAGTCCGCCCCCAGCCGAGGAGCGAGCTGCGGCACGTCGACGGGGACCGGGGCATCCTCGGGATAAGCCGACGGGTCGATGATCTGCTCGGTCGAGACCGGCGGGTGCCGGAACGCGGCGTCGACGGCCCGCTCGCCCCCGTCGGCGACGAGCGACTGAACGAACCCCATCCCGCCCGTGTACGGCCAGGTCTGCAACCGAACGATGAACGGCGCGATGTCGTCCGCCGTCGAACCGCTGTCCTCAGCCATCCGTAGCTGTTCTTCCAGCGTCAGGTACCGCTGCGCGTACGCGATCATCACGTACGTCGCGTCGCCCTCTGCCAGGGCGAGCGCGGCCTGGAAGCCCTCGTCCTCGCAGTCGGAGGCGAGCTCGTCGAGCCGCATGAGGCCGAAATGCTGGTCGTCGAGGGCGTGCGTCAGCTCGTGCGCCAGCGTCACCAGCTGCACCGGGGTCGGATCGTCGCTCCCCAGGAAGACGAGATACTTCGAGACCTCGTCGTAGTACCCGATGACCCTCGTCCCGGCGAAGGCCTCGAGCTCGCCGCGGATCTCGGTCCCCGGCGGGATCGCCCCGATGGTCGCCCAGGCGAGGCTCCTGCGATGGAGCAGCTCGGCGGGAAACGAGGAGTCAAACGTCTGCTCCAGGCCATGGACGAGCTCCTCATGCGTGACCGCGTCGACCGGAACCCGCCGGGTGAAGTCCAGTTCGCGGATGTCCTCAACCTGGCTCTCGACCTTCGTAACGATCGCCGGAGCCGACGCCTCGGCGGGCGCTTGGCTACCCCCGAGCCGCCGGTGGGGGCAGAGCTTCGCGACGGCACGAGACGCCGACGGACCGACGGGCCCGCTCCCCTCCTGGAGCGAGCGACTGGCCGACCGCGATGGTCTCGGCGACGGAGGGGTCGCGCCCGACGCCGACTCGTCGATCGCCGGCGAGGCGGCCGAACACGAGGCCGCCAGCGCGGCGGCCACGAGCGTCAGGATCGCCCGCCGACGGCTCATCGGCGGGTCAACAGGACGGCGACGACCGAAGCGACGATCGCCACGACGGACAGGGCGGACGATGCCCACAGGATGTCGACAGAGCTCATCGAGCCGACCGCCGTGATCGCCAGGACGGCGCCCGCGCCGAGCATGGCGACGAACGCGGCCGCATAGAGCGCGAGCGCGACGCGGCTCGTCACAACCGATCCCTGAGGTAGGCGAGGAGGCCATCGATCGGCAGCCGCTCCTGGACCATCGAGTCGCGCTCCCGGACGGTGACCCTGCGGTCTTCCAGGGAGTCGAAGTCGACGGTCACGCAGAACGGCGTTCCGACCTCGTCCTGCCTCCGGTACCGCCGGCCGATGGACCCTGCATCGTCGAAGTCGCACATCCAATGCGGTTTCACGAGGTCGAAGAGGCGCCGCGCCTCCGGAACGAGCTGCTCGTTTCGCGAGAGGGGTAGGACGGCGACCTTGATCGGCGCGATGTCCTTGTGAAGGGCCAGGAGCGTCCGCTTCTCGGTTCCACCCTTCGCGGTAGGCGCCGCCTCCTCTCGGTGGGCGTCGACCAGTAGCGTCAACAAAGTGCGGTCGACCCCGACGGCCGGCTCGATCACGTAGGGGAAGTACCGGTCCTCGCTGTCAGGGTCGAAGTACCGAAGGTCCGCGCCGGACGCGTCGGCGTGGCGCCGCAGGTCATAGTCCGTCCGGTTCGCGATGCCCTCGACCTCGCCCCACCCGAACGGGAACTCGTACTCGACGTCGGTCGCGGCCTTCGCGTAGTGCGCGAGCTCGTCCGGCTCGTGCGCACGAAACCGCAGCTTCTCCTTGGAGATCCCAAGGTCGACGAACCACTGCATCCGTTCGGCCTTCCAGTAGTCGAACCATTCATCGTCGGTGCCCGGCTTGACGAAGAACTCCAACTCCATCTGCTCGAACTCCCGCGTGCGAAAGATGAAGTTTCCGGGCGTGATCTCGTTGCGGAACGACTTGCCGATCTGGGCGATCCCGAACGGGACCTTCTTGCGGCTCGTCGTCTGGATCGTCGGGAAGTCCACGAACATCCCCTGCGCGGTCTCGGGTCGGAGATAGGAAACGTTCGATTCATCCTCGACCGGCCCGAGAAACGTCTTGAACATCAGGTTGAATTGTCTCGGCTCGGTGAAGTCGGTCTTTCCGCAGTTGGGACACGTCCCGTTTTCCAGATGGTCCGCCCGGAAGCGCTGATGGCAGTTCAGGCACTCAACGAGCGGATCGTGGAACCCGGCCACGTGCCCGCTCGCCTCCCAGACCCGCGGCGACATGATGATGGCCGCCTCGAGCCCGACGACGTCGTCGCGAAGCTGCACCATCGAGCGCCACCAGGCGGCCCGGATATTCCTGCGTAGCTCCACGCCGAGCGGACCGTAATCCCACGACGAGCGCAGCCCACCGTAGACCTCACTGGACTGAAAGGCGATTCCCCGGCGCTTGGCCAGGGAGGTGACGACGTCCATCGGATCGGGCATCGGAGCTCCTTCCCGGCCGTTGGAGGCGGCCGCTGGCGTGACGCCAGTGTACCGGTGCGGAGCCGGTGAAAGGCCTGGTCAGCGCGTCGCGGCGGCGATCAGCAGTCGTCGTCCGGGACGGCGCCGAAGCGTCTGGACCGCTTCTGATAGTCGCGGATCGCCTCGAACAGATGCTCCCGGTTGAAGTCCGGCCACAGCACGGGCGTGAAGTACAGCTCGGCGTACGCCGCCTGCCAGAGCAGGAAGTTCGAGATCCGCTCCTCACCGCTGGTCCGGATGATGAGGTCCGGATCCGGCGTGTCGGGGTGGTACAGACGCCGCGAGATCGACTCCGCCGTGATCCGCTCGGCGCGCAGGCGGCCGGCGTCGTGGTCGTTGACGATGCGCCGAACCGCGTCCGCGATCTCGACACGACCCCCGTAGTTGAACGCCATCGTCAGCGTCATCCCGGTGTTCGCACGCGTCAGATCCTCGCTGAGCTCCATCTCTCGCACGACCGACCTCGGTACCGGCCGGTTGCGTCGGCCCAGGAAGCGGATGCGCACGTTCATGCTGTTGAGCTCGTCGCGACGCCGGCGAAGCAGCCCCCGATTAAACCCCATGAGGTAGGCGACCTCTGCTGACGGGCGGCTCCAGTTCTCGGTGGAGAACGCGAAGAGTGTCAGCCACCGCAGGCCGGCATCGACGCCGCCCTCGACCGTGTCGAACATGGCGGCCTCGCCGGCGGCGTGGCCGTCGGTGCGCTGAAGCCCTCGCTGCTTGGCCCACCGGCCGTTCCCGTCCATCACGATGCCCACGTGTGCCGGGATATGGGCGGAATCGAGGTCGTGCAGATAGGTGCTCACGGGGCGCTCCGAACCAGCATCGGAAGCGAACGGATGCGTCGCTCGAGGTGGTACTCCGCGAACCCGAACAGCAGCGCTCGCGACTCGCGCCGGATAGACGTCTCGGCCGTCATCCGCCCGGCCTGAACGAGGTCGGCGTTCGCCAGCGACGCCAGGAGGGACAGCGCAGCCGGCGAGACGGGTCCAGCGTCGGGGTCGGCGCAGACCGCGCAGAGGGCGCCGCCCTGTCCGCTCGCGAACAGCGACGGCTCTCGCATCCCGCATACCGCGCACGCGGTAAGACTCGGGTGGAAGCCGGAAAGCGATAGCAGCTTGAGTAGGAACGACTCTGTCACCGCCGCGGCATCCGCCGGGCCGGCGTCGAGCGTGCGCAGTCCGGAGAGGAGCAGCAAGAACAGGCGGACGGTGCGCTCGTGCTCTTCGGCCACCTTGTCGACGGCCTCGACCATGGTTTCGCCCGCGGTGATGCGTTCGAAGTCGGACCGGATCCCGAGGAACGGGCTGACGATCTCCGCCTGGCTCACCGTGTCGAGCGAGCTCCGCCCCCGGTAGAGCATCAGCGACACATGGGTGAACGGCTCGAGTCGCGCGCCGAACCGGCTGGTCGTCTTGCGGATGCCCTTGGCGACGGCGCGAACCTTGCCGGCACCCTGGGTCATCACTGTCACGATCTTGTCGGCCTCGCCCAGCTTGGCGGATCGAAGGACGACGCCCTGTTCCTTGTAGAGCGGCATCGGCGGCATCGTACCCGTGCCCGACGGCGGCTCCGCCGCTTGCCTTTGACGATCCTGTGAAATCGGCCGATCAGGTGCCGATCGGGTGCCACACGGTCTTGAACTCGGCGAGGGCCGTGATCTCGTAGGGGCTCTGCGCCCGCTCGGACAACGGATCGACGTCCGACGCCCGGACGACCCTCTTGAGGTTGTCGGCGGCCGCGCGCTCGACGTCGGCGATGAGGTCGGCGGGCGCCCCGGTGACATCGATCGCGTTTACATCCATGTGTGCGGCGAGCCACGGCGCGAGCTCTCGTGTGAACCCGGTGAGGATGTTTACGGTGCCGGCCGGGACGTCCGAGGTCCCCAGCACCTCGCCGAGAGACACCGCGGGAAGCGGCGCGGTCTGGCTAGAGACCACGACGGCCGTGTTGCCGGACGCGATCGCCGGCGCGAGCCGGGAGACGAGGCCGAGCAGCGAGGCCTCCTGCGGGGCGATGACGCCGACCACGCCCGTCGGCTCGAGGACGGTGAAAGCGAAGTAGGGCCCCGCAACCGGATTCGTCCCACCGAGGACCTGCGCAACCTTGTCGGTCCAACCCGCGTACCAGACCCACCGGTCGATCGCGGCGCTAACCCCGCGCGCCGGGTCGGCGGCGCCCGCGTCGGCGAGTTCGCGCTCGAACTGCGCTCGGCGACCCTCCATCAACTCCGCCACGCGGTACAGCACCTGCCCGCGGTTGTATGCGGTCCTGCCCGACCAGTCGGGGAACGCCGTTCGGGCCGCGACGACCGCCTCGCGCAGGTCCTTGCGCGAGGCCTGAGACACCCATCCGAGCGGCCGACCATCGTGCGAGCGCACCTCGTAGGCGCGGCCGGACTCGCTCCGAGGAAACTCGCCCCTGATGAAGAGCTTGGCCGTTCGCCGGACGTCGACGCGCTCGGCCGTCACGCCGCTGCCCCGCCGTCGGAGCCGACGCCATCGAGCTCGACGTAGGGCTCCAGACCCTGCCGTCCCCCCTCGCGCCCGAACCCACTCTCCTTGTAGCCGCCAAACGGTGACGAAGGGTCGAACTTGTTGAAGGTGTTCGCCCAGACGACGCCGGCGTGCAGCCGTTCGGCCATCCACAGGATCCGGGAGCCCTTCTCGGTCCAGACGCCGGCCGATAGCCCGTATGGCGTGTTGTTCGCCTTCTCGACCGCTTCGCCCGGCGTGCGGAACGTGAGGATCGACAGGACCGGCCCAAAGATCTCCTCGCGCGCGATCCGGTGGGACTGCGAGACGTTCGTGAAGAGCGTCGGGCGGAACCAGAAGCCGCGCTCGGGCAGGTGACAATCGGGCTGGTACATCTCGGCACCTTCGGAGATGCCCGAGGCGACGAGCTCCTCGATCTTCGTCAGCTGCTGCCGCGAGTTGATCGCGCCAACGTCGGTGTTCTTGTCGAGCGGATCGCCGACTCGCAGCGTCTCCAAGCGACCCTTCAGGCGCTCGAGGAGGTCCGGGAAGACCGCCTCCTCAACGAGCAGTCGAGAGCCGGCGCAGCAGACGTGGCCTTGGTTGAAGAAAATGCCGTTGATTACGCCCTCGACCGCTTGATCGAGCGGCGCGTCCTCGAAGACGATGTTGGCCGCCTTGCCACCGAGCTCCAACGTGAGCCGCTTGCCCGTGCCGGCGGTCACCCGCCTGATGCGCTTCCCGACGTTCGTCGATCCCGTGAACGCGATCTTGTCGACACCGGGATGCTCGACGAGCGCGGCCCCCGTGTCTCCCGCCCCCGTGACGATGTTCACGACGCCCGGCGGCAACCGGGCCTCGCGGACGACGTCGGCAAGAAGGAGAGCGGTGAGCGGCGTCGTCTCGGCCGGCTTGAGGACGACGGTGTTGCCCGTCGCGAGCGCGGGGGCGAGCTTCCACGCCGCCATCAGCAGCGGGAAGTTCCAGGGGATGATCTGGCCCGCGACGCCGAGGGGACGCGTTCGCCGGTCGGGGAACGCGTACTCCAGCTTGTCCGCCCAGCCGGCGTAGTAGAAGAAGTGGGCCGCGGCGAGCGGCAGATCCACGTCGCGCGCCTCCTTGATCGGCTTGCCGCCGTCGAGCGTCTCGACCACGGCGAGCTCTCGCGAACGCTCCTGGAGCATCCGCGCGATTCGGAACAGGTACTTCGCCCTCTCGCGTCCGGGCATCTCGCGCCATCCGTCCTCGAAGGCACGACGGGCCGCGTCGACGGCGAGGTCGACATCCTCGATGCCCGCCTCGGCAACCTCGGCGAGCGGCTCCTCGGTCGCCGGGTTCACGGTGGGGAACCATCGTCCACTCCGCGGCTCGACGAACTCGCCGCCGATGAACAGCCCGTACCTCTCCGAGAGGCGCACGATGTCTGTCGACTCGCGCGCCCGCGCGTACTCCCACGGCACCCGGCGTTCGATCGTCTCCATCTCAGTCCACCGAGAAGTAGTCACCGCCCTGATAGCGACCCGAGCGCTCCTTGCCGATCTGCATCAGCACGTCGTTCAGGAGCGACGAAGCGCCGATGCGGAACCGGTCGGGCGTCATCCAGTCGGGCCCGAGCGTCTCGTACAGGACCGTCAGGTATTGGATAGCGAGCTTCGACGTCCGCACCCCGCCAGCGGCCTTGAAGCCGACCGGCCGCCCGGTCTCGTGGAGGAACTCCCGGATCGCCTCCATCATGCAAAGCGCCGTCGGCAGCGTGGCGCCGACGGGGATCTTTCCCGTGGATGTCTTGACGAAGTCCGCGCCGGCGGCCATGGCAAGCATCGACGCCTGGCGGACCCGGTCGTACGTCCCCAGCTCACCGGTCTCGAGAATGACCTTGAGACGCGCCTCGGCGGCCGTTTCACGAGCCGCCGCGAGCTCCTCGAACGCGCGCTCGTACTGACCGGACAGGAAGAGCGACCGATTCAGGACGATGTCGACCTCGTCGGCGCCCATATCGAGAGCGTCGCGGATCTCGAGCAAACGGGCGTCGAGTGGGGTGAGGCCCGCGGGAAATCCGCCGGCCACGCTCGCGACCTTGACGCCCGTGCCCTTGAGCTGAGCGACGGCGACCGGGACGAGCTGTGGGTAGATGCACAAGGCGGCGACCGGCGGGATCGACGGATCGAGCGGGTCGGGTCGAACGGCCTTCGCGCACAGGGCGACGATCTTGCCCGGCGTATCCGAGCCCTCGAGGGTCGTCAGATCTATCGATTGGATCACTAGGTCGAGCGCCCACAGCTTCGACTCGCGCTTGATCGACCGCTTGGCAAGCGATGCGGCGCGCTCTTCGAGCGCGACGGCGTCCACGGCCGTCGCTCGGCGGACGATGCGGCTGGCTTCGCGCGCATCGAGGACCGGCTTGGTTCGGGGGCGGCGTTCGATCTCGGCTGGCTGGGACATCGAGCTTCTCCCTGGGCTACCGCTCGCGCGACGCGCTCGCTTCTTGAGCCCCGTCCCGGCTCTTCTTTGGCATCGTAGCGTCACCCCAGATCATCGGCACCGACGCTTCGTCACTCGAAGCCGAGTCGCCGCAGGGCCCTGGGGTCTCGCTGCCAGTCCTTCACGACCTTGACGCGGAGGTCCAGGAAGACGTTGGCCCCGAGCAGCTGCTCCATCTCCTCGCGCGCCCGGGATCCGATCGTCTTCAGCGTGTTGCCTCCCCGACCGATGACGATGCCCTTCTGCGAGTCACGCTCGACGACCAGGTCTGCGTGCACCCGGAACAGGTCGTCTCGGTCGTGTTCGAGGTCCGGGACGACGACCGTGATCGAGTGCGGCACCTCGTCGCGTGTCGCGGCGAGCGCCTGCTCCCGGATGAGTTCGGCCAGCCGCTCCTCGATCGGCGCGTCAGTCACCTCGTCGGCTGGATACAGCGCCGGCCCCTCCGGAAGACGTGCGACGATGAGCTCGAGCAGCAGCGGGACGCCCGCGCCGGTCTTCGCGCTCACGGGAACGATCTCGTCGAACCGGCCGAGCGCGGCCGCGGCCTGGAGCTGCGGGACCTCGCCCCAGCGGCGGACGGCATCGATCTTGTTCACGGCGCAAAACGGCGTGGCCTCGCGCGCCGCGAGCTGTTCCGCATACACGACCGCGTCCCCCCGCCCGACACCGGCCCGCGCGTCGACGACCTGAACGATGGCGTCGACCCCGTCGGTCGACTCGGCCACGATCTCGTTCAGACGCGCGCCGAGCGCCGTCCGCGGCTTGTGGAAGCCCGGCGTGTCGTCAACGACGACCTGGGCCGATTCTGTCGTGACGATTCCGCGAACACCGCGTCGCGTCGTCTGGGGTTTGTCCGAGACGATCGAGACCTTCCGCCCGACGAGCGCGTTCACGAGCGTCGACTTGCCGACGTTCGGTCTGCCGACGACGGCAAGGACGCCCGATTTCACCGCGCCGGATCAGGCGAGGTCGGCGGGCCCGAACGCCTCGGGGAGCAGGTCCTCGAGCGCCCACGTGGCGCGCTTGCCCGCCATCGTCTCGGAGACGATGAGCGAGGACGGACCGAACTCCGACAACACCTGCCGACAGCCTCCGCACGGGGGCGTGGGCCGGGCATCGTCCGTCACAACGGCGCAGCAGTCGATCGAGCGCACGCCCGAAGCGATCGCGGCCGCGACGGCGTTGCGTTCGGCGCACATCGTCATCGAGTACGAGGCGTTCTCGACGTTGACGCCGGTGAACACGCGACCACCCGCAAGGACCGCGCCGCCGACGCGGAACTCGCTGTAGGGCGCGTACGCATGTGCGCGCGCCTGTCTGGCTGCGGCGATGAGCTCGTCGATCCGCGCGCGGTCCTCGTCCTTCACTCGGCGGTCACCCGGGCAGCCTCGGGCTGCGGCTCCGGTTCGCTGCGCGTGATGAGCACCTTCGCGATCCGACGCCCGTTCACCCGCTCGGCCTTGAACACGAGGTTCTGGAAGGTGACCTCCTCGCCCTCGCGCGGGATCGACCCCAGCAACCCGAGCAGCAATCCGCCTACCGTGTCCCACTCCTCGTCGGGGAGCTCGACGTCGAGGAGCTCGTTCACCTCGTCGATGCCGACCTTGCCGTCGACGCGGTAGACGCCGTCGGCAACCTCGGCGATCTCGGGCTCGGCGCGGTCGTACTCGTCCTCGATCTCGCCGACGAGCTCCTCGAGCAGGTCCTCGAGCGTGACGAGCCCGCTCACCGATCCGTACTCGTCGGTGACGAGCGCGATGTGGAACTTCTCGCGCTGCATCTCGCGGAGCAGGTCCGCCGCTTTCTTGGACTCGGGGACGAAGTGGGCCGGACGACATGCCTCACGAAGCGGCATGTCCTGCTTTCCCTGGTGGATGGCCTTGAGGACATCCTTGGCGTAGACGAAGCCGACGACGTTGTCGAGATCGTCGTCGAACACCGGAAGGCGCGAATACCCGTGCTGCAGCACGAGCGCTTGCACATCGCGGAGCGGACGGTCGGCCTCGATCGCGACGATGTCCGGCCTCGGCACCATAACCTCGCGCACGATCGTGTCACCGAACTCGAAGATGGAGTGGATGAGATCCTTCTCCTCCTCCTCGATCGTCCCTTCCTCGGTCCCGGCCTCTGCCATCGCCCGAAGCTCGGCCTCCGAGACGAACGGCCCCTGCTTGAGACCCTTGCCCGGCAGGAGCACATTCGCCACGCCGATCAGGAGCCGAGTAGGCCCCGACAGCAGCCTGCCGAGGCCCCAGACGAGCGGTGCGACCGCCAGCGCCGCCTGGTCCGAGTGCATGACCGCGAACGTCTTGGACATGGCCTCGACGATCACGAAATACAGGAGCGTGAACACGAAGGACACGAGCGTGATCCAGCCGCTGCCGAAGGTCCTTTCGGCCAGGATCGCGACGATGATCGCGGAGCCGTTCTGCACGAGCATGACGGCGAGGTAGATCGCGTTCAGGTACCGCGGCGGGTCCGACTCGATCCGCTCGAGGAGCGCTGCGTTTCGACGTTTCTGCTCGACGAGGGCGAGCGCGCGAACCCGTGACAACCGCGTCAGCGAGGCCTCAGCGATCGCCAGGACGGAGCCGAGGGCCACGAGCAGCACGACGAGGACCCACAGCCACGTCACGGCACCCGCACCCCCGTGTACCGCTCCTGGATCGTCCACATCTCGCGCCGGTCGGCCTCGTCGTCGTGGTCGTGTCCGAGCAGGTGGAGGATGCCGTGCACTAGCAGCAGACGAAGCTCTCCCGCCGGATCCTCAGGGTTGTTCAGCGCGGCGACCTCGGGTGCGATGACGACATCCCCGAGCAGCCGGACGCCGGCCTCGTCCCGATCGTCGTCGTCCAGCGGAAACGACAACACGTCGGTCGCCCCCTCCTCGTGCATGTATGTGTCGTGAAGGTCCGCGATCTCATCGGCGGTCACGAAGGACACCGAAAGCTCCGACCTCCGCAGCCGCTCGCCGACGAGGCACTCGCGGGCGAGCGCCGCGAGCGCGGGCTCGTCTACGGCCATCGACTGACGGTTCGAGACGAGAATCCTCGGTGTATCGCCCTCGTCGGTCACGAGCGCCGATCCCCGTTTCGATCGGCTCGCTCGCCGTGGACGCGGTAGGCCTCGACGATGTCCTGCACGATCCGGTGCCGGACGACGTCCCGCGCCCCGAGGTGGCAGAAATCGATCCCGTCGATGTCGCGGAGAATCTCCTGGACGGTCACGAGGCCCGAGCGCTGGCCGTCCGGGAGGTCGATCTGCGTGACGTCGCCATTCACAACGGCCTTCGAGTTGAATCCGAGCCGCGTCAGGAACATCTTCATCTGCTCGGGCGTCGTGTTCTGCGCCTCGTCGAGGATGATGAAGGCGTCGTTCAACGTGCGGCCACGCATGTAGGCGAGCGGGGCAACCTCGACCGTTCCCCGCTCCATCAGCCGCGGCAGTGTCTCGGCGCCCATCATCTCGAACAGGGCGTCGTACAGCGGTTTCATGTAGGGATCGATCTTCTCGTAGAGCGTTCCTGGCAGAAAGCCGAGCCGCTCGCCGGCCTCGACGGCCGGCCGCGTCAGAATCAGACGCTGCACCTGCTTGTCCTGCAGCGCCTTCACGGCCGTCGCGACCGCGAGGTACGTCTTGCCGGTCCCCGCGGGACCGATCGCGAACGTGACGGTCCCGCGGCGCATCGCGTCGACGTACTGCTTCTGTCCCACCGTCTTGGGCGCGACGCCGCGGCCCCGACGTGCGCCTAGGACGACGTCGGTGAGCACGTCCGTCGGACGTGCCTCGTCGCCCTTGATCATCTCGATGGAACGGCCGACGGACGCGCTCGTCAGCTCGTGGCCGCGCTCGAGCAGGGAGATCAGCTCCTCGAAAAGGACGCCCACCCGCTCGGCCTCCTCTTCCGGGCCCGTGATGGTGATCTCGTTGCCGCGGACGACGATCTGGGAGTCGAAGGCCGCCTCGACGAGCTTGAGGAGTTCATCCCGCTGGCCGAGGAGGGCGACCATGCTCTGATCGCCCGGCACGAGGATCTTCACTTGGGTCGACGCTCTCGCCAAACGCCCTTCCCGGGGTGCTCCCCGCCTTCCTGCGTCGTTCCGCTCAGGTTTCGTCCCGCTCGTGAAGTTGCGAAAGGGGTCGTCGACGACGACCCCACGCCGGAATTTTACCCCCCTTCGCAGGTCACGGCGACATCAGGGCTTGCGAAGCCGTCCCGGGACGCCCTTGCCGACGTCCTCGCCCCGCAGCGCCGCGAGCTCTTCGAGCAGGGCCCGCTCCCGCCTGGAAAGCTCGCGCGGCGTCTCGACGTGGACGCTCAGGTACAGGTCCCCGCGCCCCCGGCGACCGAGGTGCGGCACCCCGCGATCCTTGAGCCGGATGACGGTTCCGGACTCCGTCCCGGCCGGGACCTTCGCCCGGGCTGGCCCGTCGACCGTCTCCACCTCGAGCTCAACCCCGAGTGCCGCCTGAGCGACCGAGACCTCGAGCATGGCGAACAGGTCGTGCCCGCGGCGCTCGAAGACCGGGCTCGGCTCGACACCGATCGACAGGTAGAGGTCGCCGGGCGCACCGCCGGCGCGTCCCGCGTTTCCCGCCCCCGCGACGCGAAGCTCGATTCCGTCCGCGGCCCCGGCCGGCACGTCGACCGGCACGATCGTGGCGCTCCGCACGCGTCCCTCGCCCCGACACCCGCTGCACGGCGAAAGCAACTGCTCGCCCGTGCCGCCGCAGGCGGGACAGGGTTGCGCCGTCATGACCGTTCCGAAGATGCTTCGGCGGACGTCCTGGACCTGGCCGGCGCCGCCGCAGTTCGCGCACCGCGCGGGAGACGTCCCGGGCTCGGCACCCGACCCCTCGCATCGATCGCAGACCTCAAGCCGGTCGACATCGATCTCCCGGCGCGCGCCGAACACCGACTCCTCGAACGTTAGTTGCAACCCGCCGTGCAGGTCCTCACCCCGCTGCGACCGGCTTCGCCGCTGCGGCCGCCGCGGCTGCCCGAACGTCCCGGGGCCGAAGAACGCCTCGAAGATATCGGCGACGTCGCCGAACGGAAACGCTTGCGGCCCGCTCTGTCCATAGAGGTCGTACTGGCGGCGCTTCTGCGGATCCGAGAGGATCTCGTACGCCGCGCTCACCTGCTTGAACCGCGCCTCCGCGTCCGGCGCCTGGCTGACGTCGGGGTGCAGCTGTCTTGCGAGCTGTCGATACGCGCGCTTGATGTCCTCCTGCGAGGCGTCGGGGGAGACGCCGAGGATCACGTACAGGTCGCGGGCCGTAGAAGCCACAGATCAGGCTCCGAGCTCCGTTGCGAGCTCCGACAGCCGCCGCGCGACGGCGCGAACGGACGCCATCACGATGTAGTAATCCATCGCCGTCGGGCCGACGACGCCGATGGTGCCGAGCTGCGTGCCTGCCGCGCCGAAGGGCGCCGCGACGACCGAGGCCTCCCATTCGCCGGTCGAGGGATGCTCGGCCCCGATCGTCACTGACACGTTCCCGTGGGGGGCGGCGGTGTCGCGCAGCAGCCGGAGCAGCTCAGACTCGCGCTCGAGTGCCTCGAACAACCGGCGCACCGTCTCGCGCCGCCAGTGCGCCGCCTCGTCGGCGAGGTTGGCCACGCCTCCGACGAGGACGTGTGCCGATGCCCCGCCGCCCTGCTGCATCTCGGTCATTACGTCCGACACGGCCAGCAAGACCTCACGCTCGGACGCGTGCGATTCGCCGGCGAGCTTGAGCGCCGTGGCCTGTGCGTCCCGGACCGTCTTCGATCGCACGGCGTCGGCCAGGCGCCGTTCGAGCGACTCGAGGCCGCGCGCCTCGAGGTCGGCCGGACGATCGATGATCGTCTTCTCGATGCGGCCGTGCTGTCCGACGACGAGGACCATCACGGCGGACCCTATGTCGATGAGCTGGACGCGAAGAATCGGCTCCTCCGCGATCCCGGGAGGGACGGCCAGCCCGGCGTACTGCGTTAGACGCGAAAGCAGTTGCGTGGTGCCGCGCAGGACCTCCTCGAGATCGACCATCGCCTCCGTGAAGAAGCCGGCGATCGCGCGGCGCTGGGGGTCGCGGAGGCGGCCGCCCGGCGGCAGGGTGTCGACATAACGGCGATATCCGAGGTCGGTCGGAATTCGCCCCGCGCTCGTGTGCGGGTGCGAGAGGTATCCGAGCTCCTCCAGCGCAGCCAGCTCGTTGCGAATCGTCGCGCTGGAGACGCCGAGGCCCGCCTGCTCGGCGATCGTCTCGCTCCCCACGGGTTCACCGCTTCGGACGAACTCCTCGACGACGGCGCGGAGCACCGCCATCTTGCGGGGTCCGAGTTCCTGAGACTCAACCATTCGTATCTATGTTTAGCAGTCGAACCGCGTGAGTGCTAGCGCCCGTGGACCCGGTCCGATGCCGGGGTCGACCTGCGCGGGCGGGCAGCGTCTACGTATCGGCGGAGACCGGACGCGAACTGAGGCGGCGCCGCCTTGCTCGACGAGTACGCCATCCGCGAGTTCGTGCATACCGAGGATCCGCGGCTGTCGCGCTCGGGCGGCCAATCGCCGCCGCGCCGCGCCGCGGCGCTCGCAATTCCCGCGTGAGCTAGACGAGAGCGAGGACGAGCTCGTTGAGTAGCAGCATGCCCCGCTCCGTCGGCACGAGCGCCCTGTCGCGAAGCTCGAGCAACCCGCTGTCGAGCAGCGGCTCGGCCTTGGCGTTCTCGACCCACGACGCCGGAACGCCCTCGAGGATGCGAAGGCGCAGGAACACCTCCTCGAGGTAGGCGTCGCCCGCGTCCAGGCGCTCTTCGCCACCGACGGGCACCTCGCCGCGGTCGACGCGGGCGATGTATTCCTCGGGAGGGCGAACGTTCCACCAACGGTGGTCGTTGCGGTAGGAGTGCGCCCCGGCGCCGAGGCCGACGTACGGACGGCGCTCCCAGTACCCGAGGTTGTGCACGCACTCGAACCCGGGCTTCGCCCAGTTCGACACCTCGTAGTGAGCGTAGCCCGCGTCGCGTAGGAGCTCGCAGGCGACTGCGAACATGTCCGCCTGCGCGTCGGCGTCGGGTGCGGGTACGGCTCCTGTCTGGACCTTACGGCCGAGGGGCGTCGACGGTTCGATCGTCAGCGCGTACGCGCTGACGTGCTCGGCGTCGAGCGCGATCGCCTCGCGAAGCGTATGCTCCCACGACTCCAGCGTCTCGACGTGCGCGCCGTAGATCAGGTCAACGTTCACGTTGCGGTAACCGGCGGCGCGCGCATCCGCGATCGCGCGGCGGACCGACGCCGGCGCGTGCACGCGTTCGAGTGCGCCGAGCACTGCGCTGTCGAACGATTGCACGCCCATCGATAGCCGCTCGTAGCCGGCCTCGAGGAGCCGTCCCAGCTTCGCCCGGTCGAGCGTGTCTGGGTTCGCTTCGATGGTGACCTCGGCGCGTTGCGAGATCGAGAACCGATCGCGAAGGCGTACGAGCAGGGCCTTGAGATCAGTGACCTCCATCGTCGTCGGCGTCCCGCCTCCGAGGAACACCGACGAGAAGGACGACTGGTCCCAGGATGGCGAGATCAGATCGGCCTCCGCCACGAGGGCGCGCACATAGGGCGCCCTCAGCCCGTCCAGCCCGGCATACGCGTTGAAGTCGCAGTATCCGCACCGCGTGAGACAGAACGGCACATGGACGTACAGGCCGGCACTCGTCGTCGGCTCCGCTGCGACCTCGTCGACGCGGCGGTTCATGATTTCGCCGCTCCGATCGGGGTCCCGGCGTCGAGCCGGAGCGCAGCGATGAAGGCGTCCTGCGGGACGTCGACCTTGCCGACCCGTCGAAGCCGGGCCTTGCCCTTCCTCTGCTGCTCCAGCAACTTCCGCTTGCGCGTGATGTCGCCGCCGTAGCACTTGGCGAGCACGTCCTTGCGCTTGGCCTTGACGGTCTCGCGGGCGATGATCCGCGAGCCGATGGCTGCCTGGATGGCGACGTCGAACAGCTGCCGTGGGATGAGCTCCCTCAACCGCTCGACCATCCGTCGCCCGTACGCGTACGCCTTGTCGCGGTGGACGACCGCGCTGAAGGCGTCGACGGGCTCGCCATGGAGCAGCACGTCGACGCGGACCAGATCGCTCGGCTCGTAGCCCCACGGCTCGTAGTCGAGCGAGGCGTACCCGCGCGTCCGCGACTTCAGCTGATCGAAGAAGTCGAAGATGATCTCCGCGAGCGGGAGGTGGTAATGCACCTCGACACGCTCCGGCGACAGGTACTTCATATCGACCAGCTCGCCTCGCCGGGATTGAGACAGCTCCAGCACCGGACCGAGGTACTCGCTCGGCGTGATGATCGTCGCGAGCACGGTCGGCTCCTCGACGCCGTCGTATGTGCCGGGCTGCGGCATCTCGCTCGGGTTGTGGACGACGATCGTCTGGTCGCCTCGGATGACGTGGAACTCCACGTTCGGCGCCGTCGCGATGAGCTCGAGGTCGAATTCGCGCTCGAGACGCTCCTTCACGATGTCCATGTGAAGCAGGCCCAGAAAGCCGCAGCGGAACCCGAACCCAAGCGCCTGCGATGTCTCCGGCTCATAGTGCAGCGCGGCGTCGTTCAGCTTCAACCGGTCGAGCGCGTCGCGCAGCCCCCCGTAGTCGCCGCCTTCGGCGGGGAAGAGTCCCGACCACACCATCGGAAGCGGCTCGCGGTAGCCAGGGAGCGGCTGGCGGGCGCCGTCGCGGCCTGCGGTCGTCAGCGTGTCGCCGACCTTCACCTGGTGCACGTCCTTGAGCCCGGTTACCAGGTAGCCGACCTCGCCCGCGTCAAGCCGGCCGACCGGCGTTGCCTCCGGCGCGAAGACGCCGGCCTCTTCCGCCTCCCACGTCTGGTCGGTCGCCATCGAACGAAGTCGCGCGCGTGATGACAACGCGCCGTCCTTGATCCGGACGTACGCGACGACGCCGCGGTATTGATCGAAGCTCGAGTCGAAGATCAGCGCGCGGAGCGGATCGGAGCCCGATCCCTCGGGCGGCGACACGCGCGCGATCACGGTCTCCAGCAGGGGGACGATGCCCTCCCCCGTCTTCGCGGAGACGCGCAGAACCTGCGCCGGATCGCAGCCGACGAGCTCCCCGAGCTCGCGCGCCACCTTGTCGGGGTCGGCGGCGGGCAGGTCGATCTTGTTGACCGCCGGGATGATCTCGAGCCCCGCATCGCGGGCCAGGTGGTAGTTCGCGAGCGTTTGCGCCTCGATCCCCTGGGCCGCGTCGACGAGCAGGACGGCGCCCTCGCACGCGGCTAGCGACCGGGAGACCTCGTACGTGAAATCGACGTGCCCCGGCGTGTCGATCAGGTTCAGCTCGTACGTCCGACGGTCCGTCTCGAACGACAGTCGGACGGCCTGCGCCTTGATCGTGATCCCCCGCTCGCGCTCCAGGTCCATCTTGTCGAGATACTGAGCGCGCATGTCGCGGGCGGCGACCGCGTGCGTGACCTCAAGCAGTCGGTCGGCCAGCGTCGACTTACCGTGGTCGATGTGCGCCACGATGCAGAAGTTGCGGATGGAGGAGACGTCGGTCACGCCACAGCTATCGTACGGGCCGGGCGCCGACCGAAGCTGGCTGGGCGAGGCGAAACTGCAGGTAGGCACGGGAAACGCCGAAACGGCGGCTGGTAGACTCGCTCACCGTGGCGAACATCAAGTCTCAGATCAAGCGCAACGGACAGAACGAACGTCGGCGCGAGCGGAACAAGGGCGTCCGTTCCGCCCTGAAGACCGAGTCGAAGAAGGTACGCACGGCCATCGCCGACGGCGATACGGACGCCGCACGCCGGCAGCTCCTGGAGACGTCACGCGCGCTCGACAAGGCCGCCGCGAAGGGCGTCCTCCACAAGCGCGCGGCCGCACGGCGCAAGGCACGCCTCGCCAGGGCCGTCGACGCGGCCTCGGCGCCCTAAAGGCGGCCGACTCCGTCCCAACCCACTACGCCGTCAAGGCGCCCGCTTCCACGGTGACCGGCTCGCCCGCGATCCGGGCGACGAGCATCGGCAAGACGACGACCGACGCGTCGGCGCCGGCGGACTTCAGCAACCGGTCGGCCTCGACGACCTGCTCGTGGATCCGGACGAGCTCGTCCGGCGCGAACCGACGCGCCTGCTCGCGGTAGGCCCGGACCTGCCATTCGAATCGGAGCCCCGCCACGCGTGCCGCCTCCGACGGCGGCATCCGGTCGGACAGCGCCCGAACGCGAATGAGGTCCCGCAGTCGCGCGGCGATCGCGCCGAGGATCATCAGCGGATCGCCACGCGACTCCGTCAGCGTCCGGAGCGAGCGCATAGCGCCGCCTAGATCGCGGCGAAACACCCGGTCGCAGAGATCCCAGGTGTGCTGATCGCCGAGGCCGCGAAATTGGCGTGCGACGACGTCCGCCGTGATTCTTTCGCCGGGGAACGCCGTCGACAGTTGAACGAGCGACTGGTCGAGCGCGGCCGGGTCCTCGCCGATGGAGCCGACGAGGGCACCGGCTGCGTCGGGCGAGATCGAGATGGAGCGAGCGGCCGCGCGACGGGCGACCCAGCCGCCGAGGTCTTTGCGCGCCACGCGCACCTCTCGAACGGCGCCGACGGGCTCAACGAGCTTGACGAGCGCGGCTGGGGCCTTGACGCGCTCGCCGACGACCGCCATTAGCACGAGCGGCGCGTCCGGCATTGGACTGCGGAGATAGGCGCGGAGCTCGGTTAAGCCGCCTTCTGGAAGGGCCTTGGCGTCGCTCACGAGCAGCGCTCGCGCCTCCCCGAAC
>JBKOWM010000169.1:0-23099 GCA_046724395.1 Actinomycetota bacterium | reverse complement strand
CCCATGCGCCAGGCGGAGTCTCCTCGACCCGCCCGCCGTGTCCTCGCCATCGCGACCAGCTGCGTCATCATGCCCCTCGTGACTCCTGTCACTCGCACGACGGCGATGCGTACGAACCGGGGGTCGCGCCGAAGCGCTCCGTACAACAGCTCCCGGAGCCCCCAGACGTATGCGTTGAGGTAGACCCTCGGCCGGAACGGGTGCCGCACGAGCAGGTATGCGCACAGCCGCCCGTGCTGCTCGAGTCGGCGCCGGAAGGAGAGCGGAGTCGGAAACATGTCGTGCCGGACGACCGCGGTCGAGCAGAAGTACGCCGTGCGCCCGGCTTCCGCATACGCGAGCGACATGAGGACGTCCTCGCCGCCCAGCCCCTCGGGCTCATCGAACGGCAGATGCGCCGCCAGCGTGGACTTTTTGTACAGCGTGTTCGTGTTGGAGAAGAACTTCGTGCGTCCCGTCCTTCGTGTCCGCATCTGTTCGGCGAGGACGGCATGAATATCATTGGGCGGCCAAGGGATCTCGCGTCCCTGCACGACGTCAGCGTCGGCCGAGAGCAGGACGTCTTCGAGTTCCTCGAGCCATCGCTCGTCGGCCACGCAATCGGCCGAAAGATAGGCGACGAGCTCGTTGGCCGCGACCTCGGCGCCGGCGTTGAGCCCGGCGACGTACCCCCTCGTCGGGCAGTGAATGACGCGCACGATCCCGTCACGTTCGAAGCCGGCAACGATCGAGAGCGTTGCGTCGGACGAGCCGTTATCGGCGACGATGACCTCGTCCGGGCGTCGCGTCTGTCGCACGACGCCTTCGATGCATCGCGCGATGCCGCTCTCCTCGTTCAGAGTGCGGATGACGAGTGTGATCCCCATTCCGCGGACCCGATGGCGGCGCCGCGACTCACGCCGCACGCCGAGCGTCTCCGAGCGGTCCGGATCGCTGCTACGCAGCGGCTCGCAGGACGCCCAGGATCCGCTCGAGCGCCCAGTCGAGGTCCTCGTCGGAGATGACGAGCGGCGGCGCGAGCCGGATGGTGGTCTCGTGCGTGTCCTTGGCCAGCACGCCCGCGCGCATCAGCTCCTCGCACCGTGCCCGCGCGGGCATCGCATCGGGCCCGAGGTCGATGCCGGCCCACAGCCCCCGGCCGCGCACCTCCTTCACCGCGGGAAGGTTCGCATCGCGGATGGTCGCCAACATGCGCTCGCCCGCGATCCTCGACCGCTGCTGGACGTCTCCCTCGCGCAGCATCGCGAGGACCTCGAGACCGATGGCACACGCGAGCGGGTTGCCTCCGAACGTCGAGCCGTGCTCGCCGGGCTTGAACACACCCAGGATCTCATCTCGAGCAACGACGGCGGACAGTGGCATGATCCCGCCGCCGAGCGCCTTGCCCAAGACGAAGACGTCGGGGCGCACTCCGTCGTGTTCGAGGGCGAACGTGTACCCGGTCCGACCCAGTCCGGACTGGATCTCGTCGGCTATCAGGAGGGCGCCGTGCTCGTCGCAGAGCTCGCGCGCTCGTCTCAGATAGCCCTCGGGCGGGATGTTCACGCCGGCCTCGCCCTGGATCGGCTCGACGAGGAACGCGACGACGTCCTCCTCGAACGCGTCGGCCAGGGCATCCGCGTCGCCGTAGGGCACGCTCACGAACCCCGGCGTGAACGGGCCGAAACCCTCGCGCGCCGCGGGATCCGTCGAGAAGCCGACGATCGTGGTCGTGCGTCCGTGGAAGTTGTCGGCGCACGTGACGATCCTCGCGCGGTCCCGGCCGACGCCCTTGACCTCGTAGCCCCACTTGCGCGCGGTCTTGATGGCCGTCTCGATTCCCTCGGCGCCGGTGTTCATCGGCAGGACCATCTCCATGCCGGCGAGCTCGACGATCTCCCTCGCCCACTGACCGAACCGATCGTTGTGGAAGGCCCGGCTCGTCAGCGTCAGCCGGTCGAGCTGCCGCTTCGCGGCCTCGATCAGGCGAGGATGGCGATGGCCGAAGTTGAGCGCCGAGTACGCCGAGAGCATGTCGACGTAGCGGTTGCCGTCGACGTCGGTCACCCACACGCCCTCCGCCTCCGACACGACGACGGGCAGGGGATGGTAGTTGTGCGCCGAGTAGCGCTCGACGAGTTCGACCTGCGCTCGGGTCTTCGGACCCGTCTCCACGCCGGGACGATTCGCGACCGTGCTCATGCGCAGCCTCCTCACGCGGTGGGGGCACCGGGCGGGCGCCAACGTCATCATACGGTCGTGTTCACGCCCGAGGCCCTCGGCCGAACGTTCGCGGAGGCGCCGGATCCGCACCTCGCCCGCGTCGCCCTCTCGCGCGTGGCGGACGACCCACGGGCACGGGCGATCCTCGCGGACGAGGCCGTCCTGCGCGCGGCCGCTCCGCTGCTCGGGTTCTCGACCGCCGCAGCCGACCTGCTCGTGGCCCACCCCGAGGAGACGGCGGCGTTTGAGGACCTTCGCCCCCGCGCCGCCGACGAGCTGCGCGCGGAGGTCGACGCCGACGTCGATGCCGTTGGCGTCGCCGACGGCCTCCGGCGGTTCCGTCGCCGGGCAATCCTCCGCGTCGCGGCGGCGGATCTCGGCGGACGTTCGTTCGAGGCTGTCGTCTCGGAGATCTCCGACGTCGCCGAGGTGTGTGTGCGACGCGCCTGGCTGGAGACCTCCGACCCGCACACGGCCGTTATTGCCCTCGGCAAGCTCGGCGGCGCCGAGCTCAACTACGCGTCGGACGTCGATCTGGTGTTCGTGCACGCCGACGACGTGGAGCGTGACGCCGCCGAGCAGTCGGTCGCCGCGCTGATCGGCCTGCTCGCCGAGCCGACGGCGGAGGGGATCGCCCTCCGTGTCGATCCCACGCTCCGGCCTGGCGGGCGCGCGGGGCCGCTCTCCCGATCGCTCACCGGCATGCGCGAGTACTACACGCGCGATGCGGCGACGTGGGAGCGACAGGCGCTGATCAAGGCGCGACCGGTCGCGGGGGACTCCAGGCTCGGGCTCGCGTTCGTCGCGGCCGTCACGCCGTTCGTTTACCCGCAGGAGCTGCCGCGCTCGGCGATCGACGAGGTCCGGCGCGTCAAGGTGAGGCTCGAGGAGTACGTTCGCGCACTCGGCAAGTCCGCGACCGAGGTCAAGCGCGGCCGCGGCGGCCTCCGCGACGTCGAGTTCGCGGTCCAGCTGCTGCAGATCGTGCACGGGCGCCGGGACGAGCGCCTGCGGGACCCGTCGACGCTCGGCGCGTTGCGCGCACTCGCGGCCGAGGGCTACATCGCCGAACGCGACGCGGCGGCGCTCGCGGGCGCCTATCGATTCCTTCGGACGCTCGAGCACAGACTCCAGATCGTCCGCGACCTTCAAACCCACGAGCTGCCGACCGATCACGAATCCCGCACGACGATCGCGCGATCCCTCGGGCTCGGCGGCGCCGACGCGCTGCAGGCCGAGTACGAGCGTCGGACCGCGCTCGTCCGGCACCTCCACGAGCGTCTCTTCTATCGCCCGCTGCTCGAGGCGTTCTCCGGCCAAGCGGTGCCGCGACCGGGGGTGGACCGGCCGGCGACGGAGGAGCTGCTGCGCGGACTCGGGTTCCGGTCGCCGTCCTCGGCGTACGACGTGCTCGCCGACGTCGTGTCGTCGGCGACGCGGCTCGGCAAGGTGCTGACCCATGTGTGGCCGGTGGTGGCGCCGTCGTTCGCGCTCGCGGCCGACCCCGATGCCGCGCTCGTGCGGCTCTCGCGGGTCGCGTCCGCGATCGGCGACGACCGGACGACGGCGGACACCGTCGCCGCCGATCCGACGATCGCGCACCGACTGGCCTCCGCCGTCGCCGTCAGCTCGTTCGCGACGGACCTCCTCGCCGGCGACCCGACGCGCGTCCGGTCGCTCGCGGGCGACGCGGGAGACGCCGACGCGGCGCTCGTCCGGGTCGTCGCCGCGTACGCGGCACGCGAGATGGACGTGAGCTCGACCGGTCCCGCCATCACGGACGTCGCCGATCGTGTCGTCCGCGAGGCGGTCGCCTCGGTCGCCCCCGGCGTGCCGCTGGCGGTGGTGGGCCTCGGCAAGCTGGGAGCGCGCGAGCTCAATTTCGCCTCCGATCTCGACGTCGTCTTCGTCTACGACGACGACGCTCCAACGGCCTTCGGCGAGGCGACGACGGCGGCGGAGGCGATCCTCGGGGCGATCCGCGACGCCGGCTGGGAGCCGGACGCGGACCTGCGTCCCGAGGGTCGCGCGGGTCCGCTCGCGCGGTCGTTCGCGGCCTGGCTCGAATACTGGGAGCGGTACGCGGAGACGTGGGAGTTCCAGTCGTTGCTCCGAGCTCGGTTTGTCGCGGGAGACGCGTCGGTGGGCAGCCGGTTCTGCTCGTTCGCGATGGACTTCGCCTACCCGGACGTGCTTACCGTCGACCGCGTGGCCGAGGTTCGGCGGATGCGTGACCGAATCGAGCGCGAACGCGTGAGGCCGGCCGAGGCCGCTCGCTTCAACTTCAAGCTGGGGTACGGCTCGCTCTCAGACGTGCAGTTCGCCGTCGAGCTGTCGTTGATGCGCCACGGTGGCGCGCATCCGTCCGTCCGCACGACGGGGACCTTGAGGGCGATCGAGGCGCTCGCTCGAGAGCGGTTGATCGAGGACGCGGTGGCGCGTGAGCTGGGCGAGGCCTTCGTGTTTCTGTCCGACGCCAAGAACGCGCTCGAGATCGACCGTCGCGTCCACGCCGAGGCGCTCCCGGGCGCCCCCGAGGAGCTGATGGTGCTCGCGCGGCGCCTGGGGTTCGAGGAGTATCCGGTGCAGACGCTGTTGCAGACGTATCGGCGTGTCACGCGGCGGGCCCGCCGGGCGATGGAACGGCTGTTCTTCGATGCCGTCGACGAGAGCTGAGGAGGTTCGATCCGATGGAGCACCGCCTGATCGCGTCTGGATCGCCGTTCGAGCCCGTCATCGGCTTTTCGCGCGCCGTCGTTGCGGGTCACCATGTCGCGGTGTCGGGGACCGCCCCGATCGTCCCCGACGGCGAACCGCCGGCGGGGCCGTACGAGCAGACGAGGCGATGCCTCGAGATCGTCGCCGAGGCCCTCGAGCGAGCGGGTGCGGGGCTGTCGGACGTCATCCGCACCCGGGCGTACCTCGTGAACCCGGAGCACTGGCGGGAGGTGGGGCGTGCGCACGGCGACGTCTTCGGCGAGGTGCGCCCGGCCAGCACCATGGTCGCGGTGACGGCGCTGCTCGATCCGCGATGGCTGGTCGAGATCGAGGCCGATGCGATCGTCGCGTGATGAACCGTGAAGGCGGTGCTGCTGACCGGCGGCGACCCCGACGCGCTCACCGGCGGGTCGCTCTTCCATCGGCGTGTGGCCGAGCGGGCGCCGGCCTTCGGCGTCGAGGTGGAGGTACGAGCGGCGGGCCGCAGGGGACACGACGTTCCTCACGATGCGGGCGTCGTCGTCGTGGACTCGCTCGTCGCTCGACTCGTTCGCCCCCGCAACCTGTCCCGGCCAATCGTCGCGTCGGTGCATCAGCGCCCGGGAGGGCCCGCCGGTCCGTGGGCCGCGCGGGCCGTTCGAGCTGTGCCGGACCTGCGTCTGTACCGGCGCGCGGCGGCCGTCGTGGTTCCCAGCGCGTTTCTGCGTGGGGCGCTCGTGCGGGCGGGCGTGCCCGGGCAGATCGTTCACGTCGTCGAGCCCGGATCGGATCGGACCGTCGGCGGCGGATCGATGCAGCAGCGCGTTGGCGAGTGGTCCCGATCGACCCGGTTCATCACCGTTGCGAACCTCTCCGGCCACAAGCGGCCGTTCGACCTCATCGAGGCCTTCGCCCGGCTGCGGGACGTCGATGCCTCGCTGAGGATCGTCGGCGGTGCGCCCGATCGGCGGCTCGCGGATCGAATCCGCGCGAGGCTCGCCGAGCCGGACCTCCTGGGACGAGCAGCGTGGATCGGGCCGCTGCCACCGACCGCGCTCGCGGACGCCCTATCCGCCGCGGACGTCTTCGTCCTTCCCGCGCTCGACGAGAGCTACGGGATGGCTGTCGCGGAGGCGATGCGCGCCGGCGTCCCGCCGATCGTCGCCGCAAGCGGGAATCTGCCGAACCTCGTTCGGCCGGGCATCGACGGGCTCGTCGTCCCGGCACGCGACGTCGCGGCGCTCGCCGACGCGATGCGAGGACTGGCCCTGGACTCGTCCCGGCGTGCCGCCATGGGCGCCGCGGCCCGGATGACGGCCGAGCGCCGGCCGTCGTGGGACGCCGCCGCGGAGGCGTTTTGCCGGGTGGTGACGTCCGTTCAGTCGAGCGGCGGGCTGGCGTCCGGCCGCAGATGGGCGAAGTAACCCGCGAACTCGGTCTCGGACTCCCACACGCGGACGCGGAGAGACTCCGCGCCGTTGGCGGCGAGCCGCTTCGCGAGCGCGCCGTGCGCCCACCGCGCGAACACCTCCACCGTGACGCCCTCCGCCTCGGCGGGCGCGATGCACCCGAGGTCCGCGTCGCGGAGCGGCTCCAGGGTCGACGCCATCAGCCTGCGCAGGACGTCTAGGTCGACCACCATCCCGTGCGGATCCAGCTCGGATCGGGACGCGACGACCTCGACGCGGTAGTCGTGCGCGTGTAGCTCGCCCTCGGGTCCGTCGACCGGCATCACGTGCATGGCGCGGAGCATGGCGATCGCGCCCACCTCGTACGTCATCGGTACGTCAGCGTCACGTGGGCCAGCCCGGGTTCGCTCCGGTCGAGCGCCTCGTACGCGGCCGCCGCGTCCTCGAACGCGAATGTGTGCGTCGCGAGCGCGCCGAGCGGCAGCTCGAGGAGCAGGTCCCGAGCCACGAGCAGACGACGAGGCCGATTCCATGCAGCCGAGAGCCTTGCCGGGATCGTCGAGACCTGACTGCTGCGGATGGTGAGGCGGCGCCGATGGAAGGCGCCGCCGAGCGGGAGCGTCACACCATGCGATCCGTACCAGGAGGCGACGAGCGCCGTTCCCTCGTGACGGAGCAGCCCGAGCGCCGACGCCAGCGCCTGGCCCACGCCGCTCGACTCGACGACGAGGTCCGCGCCGGCGCCGCTCGAGCGGCCCAGCACGGCCTCCTCTGCGTCGTCTGGCTCGACCGACGGGATGCCCAGATCGCCCGCGAGCTTTCGCCGGTCCTCCCGCGGGTCGATGCCGAGCACCTCGACGCCTGCCCGCTGCAGCAGCATCGCCGTCAGCGAACCGACGACGCCGAGCCCCATCACGCCAACGAGCTCCCCGCGTCGCGCCTCCGCGTCGAGCGTGATCTGCAGGGCCGTCTCGACGAGCGGCAGCATCGCCGCGATGGCGGGCTCTACGCCGTCGACCACAACAGCATCTTGGGACCGAACGGCGAGCAACTCCTGGTGTGGATGGAACGCGAAGACCGTCGCTCCGCGCTCGATGGCATTACCCGTCGATTCGACTGTTCCGACGCATGCGTAGCCGTACCGGAAGGGGAATGCGAACGTCCCACCCAGCGCGCCGAGTGTTTCGTCGAGCGGGATCGACGGGTCGATCTCGCCCCGGTACGCGAGCAGCTCCGTTCCGGCGCTGATGCCCGACGCGATCGTGCGGACAACGACCTCGTGCTCCCCCGGCGCGACCTCGACGCTGCGGATCTCGACCCGGCGAGGCTCGACGAACCAGAGGGCACGAGTCCGCACGGCGTGCGTCTACCCCGGCCCCGCACATCGGAAACGGTTTGTCCACGCCGTCCCGAGGGAACCAGCGTCCGTGTGACGCAACCGGTTTCGGTGGCTCGACTTCGGCTCCCGACCCCCATGGGCGAGTTCGACCTGCACGCATTCGAGGTCGGGGAGGGCTACGTCTATCTCGCGCTCGTCGTCGGCATCGTGGACGGCCGCAAGGGGGTGCTCACACGGGTGCACTCCGAGTGCCTCACCGGAGATGCACTGGGCTCGTTGCGATGCGATTGCGGTGTTCAGCTGCGGACGGCGATGCGCGCCGTCGCGGCCGACGGAACCGGTGTCGTCGTGTATGCGACGGGACAGGAGGGACGCGGTATCGGCCTCCTCGACAAGCTCCGGGCCTACGTCCTCCAGGACGCGGGCGTCGACACCGTTGAGGCGAACGTCCGGCTGGGGTTGCCGCCCGACGCGAGGCGGTACGACGACGCCGCCGCCGTGATCGCGGCTCTTGGCATCCGGTCGGTGAGGCTGCTGACGAACAACCCGTCCAAGCGCGGCGGACTCGAGCGCGCCGGCGTCCGCGTCGACGAGCTGGTCCCCCTGCCGACGGCCGCCCACGTCCGCAACCACGCATATCTGCACGCAAAACGCGAGCGCATGGGGCACCGTCCGCCGGCCGGCGAGACGCTGAACGGAACGATCGACGACGTCCAGGACGTGTCGGATCTGCTCGGGTCGCCGAGACCGCACGAGGACCGCCCCTACGTCGTCGTCAAGCTCGCGCAGTCGCTCGACGGCCGTCTGGCGACCTCGACGGGCGACTCGCGGTGGATCAGCGGCACGGAGGAACGGCGGGTCTCGCACGCGCTCCGCGCGGCGGTAGACGCCGTCGCCGTCGGAATCGGGACGGTGCTCGCCGACGACCCGCGGCTCACGGTTCGGCTCGTCCCCGGCGCGTCGCCGATCCGGGTGGTTATCGACGGCCAGCTCCGGATCCCTACGGATGCGCACGTCCTGGACGACCAGGCGACCACGTTCGTGTACACGACCGGATCTGCTCCCGCGGGCAGACGGATGGCGCTGCGGTCCGTCGGCGCGGCCGTGCGTACGGTTCCGGCGTCGTCGAACGGTCTGGACCTCGGCGCGGTGCTCCGCGATCTCACGAGAACCGGCGTTCGGACGCTGCTGGTCGAGGGCGGCGCGCGGCTGGTGACGTCGCTGCTGGCGGCCGGGCTCGTCGATCGCGCCATCGTTTCGGTCTCTCCGCTGATCCTCGGCGCCGGCCGCGATGCCGTTGGCGAGCTCGGTATCGAGCGCGTCGAGGACGCGCTGCGGCTCGCGAGCCGGACGGTGCACCTCGCGGGGGCGGACTTGCTCATCGCCGGCGACGTCGTCGTCACGGAGCGATCGCACGCCGGCGGCGCGCGCGACGCCAGCTGAGTCACATCCGCTCGATCGCGCGAAACTCCATCCGGGGCCCGAACGCCGGCGCGCGGACCCCGGAACGCTCGAGCAGCAGCTGCACCAGTCCTCTGAATGGCCGGTAGGGCTCGAGGAGCTCGAGCATCCGCTCGTCAGTGCCGCGCGGCTCCCGGGCGAGTGCCCACGACACGAGATGTGGTACGTGGAAGTCGCCGACCGATACCGCGTCCGAGTCGCCGAAGGCGAGGCGCGACACCTCGGCGACGGTCCAGGGGCCGATCCCACGAAGCGACTCGAGGCGCGCCCTCGACTCCCGCAGCGGGAGCGCCGTCGTCGCGTCGATCCATGCGGCGCGGGTGCAGACCGATCGGATGACATCGGCGCGCCGCTTCTCGACACCGAACGGGTGCATTCGGTAGTAGGGGAGTTCCGCGAGGCGGGCTGGGTTCGGGGGCAGCAGCAGGCCGAGCTCGACGGGGCCCGGCGCCGGCTCGGCGATCGAAAGGGTCATCCGACGATACGCGTACCGAGCCTCGTGGCCCGTCACCTTTTGCTCCAGGATCGAAGGGATGAGGTGCTCGACCACGAGGCCGGTCCGCGGGATCCGAAGCCCGCCGTATCGGCGTCGTGCCTCGGCGACAACGCCGGGCGGGGGATCGAACGAATCGGAGCCGTCGGCCACGCCGAGCCAGTCGGGCGCGCGGTCGATCATCCACGCGGCGCCGTCGCCCCACGCCTGAGCTTGCACACCGTCTTCGGCAGCCGTAAAGCGGACGGTCGCAGGTCCATCGGGCGTTCGCGTTGCGCGCCGGACCTCTCCGCGGCCGATCCATGTCGTCGGGTCGCCGGTCCCGCGCCGCATCGCGAAGAACGTCGTCCCCAGATCGGCGTTCACGGGCACGAACCGGGTGATCATGCGCGGCAGGCTAGCCGAGCGAGAAAGGTACGCCCGATACGGATATCGGCGCGACGAGGCCCGCCTTCGCGGGCCTCGTCCGTCATCGATGTGACCCTAGAGGTCGTAATACAAGAAGAACTCGTACGGGTGCGGTCGGAGCCGGACCTGGTCGAGCTCCCGCAGGCGTTTGTACTCGATCCAGGTATCGATCACGTCCTGCGTGAACACGCCGCCGTCGAGCAGCCACTGATGATCTGCCTCGAGGTTGCCGAGCACTTCCTCGAGCGAGCCGGGCACCTGCTTGACCGCCGTCTTCTCTTCGGGCGGCAAGTCGTACAGGTCCTTGTCGATGGGGTCGGGCGGTTCGATCTTGTTCTTGATCCCGTCGATACCCGCCATGAGCTGCGCGGCGAACGCGAGGTAGGGGTTCGATGACGGATCCGGCGTGCGGAACTCGAGTCGCTTCGCGCCGGGCGTCTTGTAGAACATCGGGATCCGCACGCACGCGCTGCGATTCCGCTGCGAGTACACCAGGTTGATCGGCGCCTCGTAGCCGGGCACGAGGCGCCGGTACGAGTTGGTGGTGGGGTTCGTGAATGCGAGCAGTGACGGCGCGTGAGCGATCAGGCCGCCGATGTACCACCGTGCCGTGTCGGAGATCTGCGCGTACCCGACCTCGTCCCAAAACAGGTTCTCGTCGTGGCGCCACAGGCTCTGATGAGTGTGCATGCCCGAGCCGTTGTCCTGGAAGATCGGCTTCGGCATGAACGTCACGGTCTTGCCGGCCGCTCGCGCGGTGTTCTTGACGACGTACTTGAACTTCATGACGTTGTCGGCGGTCGCAAGCAGCGTGTCGTAGCGGAAGTCGATCTCGGCCTGCCCCGCCGTCCCGACCTCGTGGTGGTGGACCTCGATGCTGATGCCGACCTTCTCTAGATTCAGGAGCATTTCCGAGCGCAGGTCCTGGAAGTGATCCATCGGCGGAAGGGGGAAGTAGCCCTCCTTGTATCTCGGCTTGTAGCCGAGGTTCGGGGAGCCGTCCAGCTCTCGGTCGCGGCCGGAGTTCCAGACGCCCTCGACGGCGTCGAGGTGGTAATAGCCCTCGTGCTGGTTTTGATCGAACCGGACCGAGTCGAAGATGTAGAACTCGCACTCCGGACCCCAGAACGAGGTATCCGCAATCCCTGTCTGCTTCAGGTACAGCTCCGCCTTGCGAGCGATGAATCTTGGGTCGCGGCTGTACACCTCGCCGGTGACCGGGTCCTTGACGAAGCAATGCAGGTTCAACGTCGGGTGGCTCGTGAACGGATCCAGGTACGCGGTCGAGGCGTCGGGGACGAGCAGCATGTCCGACTCCTGGATCTCCTGGAACCCCCGGATGGACGAACCGTCGAACCCGAGCCCGTCCGCGAAGCTGTCCTCGGTGAGCTCGGCGACCGGGACGGAAAAGTGCTGCATCAGGCCGGGCAGGTCCGAGAAGCGCAGATCGACGATCTGCGTCCCGGCGTCCCGGGCGAGCTGCAGGACGTCCTTCGGCGTTGCGGCCACGGTGTGCGTCCCCCCTTTGTCGCCGTAGGCCGGGGGTTTCCCGGCGGTCCTTGTGGCGACACCTCACCGTACGCCCGACATCCGGTGCGCCGGTTTCGGCGACGTAAATTGTTCGTTACGCGCCGGCCGGATCGAGGTGTTTCGCATTCGGCCGTTTGGGCACGGTTGCGGGCTGAAGAGCCATGAGCCACGGCCCGATACCCAAGTCCGTGAGAGTCCTCGCCTCTGCCGACGCACGACGCCTGCTTCACCAACGCGGCGGCATGCTCTTCGTTCGGATCAGGCGATCGGGCAGCCTTCGGGCGGCCGTGCGCACGCTCGCGACGTCGACCGAGCCGCCGGGCCCACAGGCGCTCGACTTCCAGCGGTTCGAGGCGGGGGAGGGCCTGTACGTGTTCCTGCCGCCTGGGGTGCGGCCGCCGCGGGAGTTGCACCTCGAGGTTCGCGGGTGGTTCAGGCGAAGGATCGAGGCATTCTGGAACGGGTGTGTGTACGTCCTGCCGGAGCCGGGCCTCGCGTGATCGACGCCCGATGCGATCGTCGCCCACGCCCTGGTCATTGCGCTTGCCCCTCCACGACGCGAAGCTACGGCTCGGCCGCGCGGTAGCCCACCCCGCGGACAGTCTCGATCAGGTGCTCGTGCTCGGGGCCGAGCTTCGCGCGTAAGCGGCGCACGTGGACGTCGACCGTCCGGGTGCCCCCGTAGAAGTCGTATCCCCACACTTCGCGCAGCAGCGTGGGGCGGGTGAAGACGCGACCCGGCCGCGAGGCGAGGAAGCGAAGGACCTCGAACTCCTTGAACGTGACGTCCAGGGGCCGGCCGGCGACGGTGACGCGGTAGGCGTCGACGTCAAGGGTCATGGCGCCCAGGCGGACCGTCGAGCCGTCGCCGGAGCCGACGCGCCGGCGCAGCATCGCGATCCGAACGCGAATCTCGGCCGCCGGCGCGCCCGGAAAGAGCACCTCGTCGGCGACGTCCTCCCACGCGTATCGCTCGATATCCGTCCGATCGACGACGACGATGACCGGCATCCTCGTGCCTCGGGCGCGAAGCGCGCGTAAGACCGCGCTCGCCTGCCCCGGGTTCTCCGCCGCGTCCACGAGGACGACTTCCGGTTGGAGCTCGAGCACGTCGTCCAGGACGGTGGTCGAGAGGTGATCGATCTTGGCTTCGATGCCGGCCTGTGTCAGCGCGGGCAGCACCAGCTCCGGAGATCGGTCGGTGAGCAGCGCGAAGGAAGTCACGACCCCCGGCAGCGTATCAACCCGCGGTCTCCGCTCCTCGCCCGGCCGGACTCGGGCGCTACGCTGACGGCGATGACGACCGTGAAAGTCCGCCTGTTCGCGGCGCTGCGCGATCTCGCCGGAGGCTCGGAGGTCGATGCGACCGGGGCCACCGCGAGCGACGTCCTGGAGGACCTGTGCGCGAGGTTCGGCGAGCGTTTCGCGCGCATCGCACGGGCAGGGTCGATCGTCGTCGACGGCGAACGCTCCACACCGGACCGGCGGCTGTCCGGGACGGAGGAGGTCGCGATCCTGCCTCCCGTCTCAGGCGGCTGATCGTGTCGCGCCGAATTCACCGCGTCCTGCTCGTCGTGAACCCGGTCGCCAGGACCGTCTCCCGTCGCACGCTCGCCGTGATCGAGAAGGCGCTCTCGGCGGACTTCAAGCTCGAGGTGCTCGAGACCGTCGAGCGCGGTCACGCGACGGAGATGGCCGCCGACGCCGCGGTTGACGGCATCGACCTCGTGGTCGTGTTCTCCGGCGACGGCACGATCAACGAGGCGTTGAACGGGCTCGTCGGCACGGAGACGGCGCTCGGCGTTCTGCCCGGCGGAGCGACGAACATCCTCGCGCGCGCGTTGGACATGCCGCTCGACCCTGTCGAAGCGACAGGCGTGCTCATCTCGCGCGCGCTGGACGGCGAGGTCCGGACGATGCATCTCGGGCGAGCGGACGACCGATACTTCGCCGTCAACTGCGGCGCCGGGATCGACGCGGCCGCGATGAAGCGCCTCGACGCCCGGTTTCCGAGGAGCAAGGCGAAGTTCGAACGTGCGGCGTTTCGCGCGGTCGCCTGGGAGCTCATCGCGAGCTACGCCGGCAAGGCGGCGGACCTCGCCGTGTGCATCGACGGCGGCGATCCCGTTCCGTCGCTGTCGGTCATGGTCGGACGTACCGATCCCTACACGTACTACAAGGACCGGGGCGTGCGCATGACGCCGGATGCGTCGCTGGACTCGGGGCTCGACGTGCTGTCCGCCCGTTCGCTTCCCAGGCGGAGTGTGGCCCGGATCGCGTGGCAGGTCCTCGGGTCGGCGCGGCACGTCCGCGGTCGCGACATCGATTACTGGCACAACGCGTCCGCCGTCGACGTAACGTCGAGGCAGCCGTTCCCGGTTCAGGTCGACGGCGACGTAATGAAGGATCGAACCGCGCTCACGGTGCGCCTCGCGCGCGACGCGCTTCGCGTCGTCGCGTGACCCGACCCGCCGCGCTCAGCGCTCGCTCGCGGGGCCCTGCGTCGCGGGGTCACGTTCGTGGATCCCGCATTCCCACTTGGACATCCCGGCCCACCGGCCGGCGCGCTCGGGCTCGTCCACGAGGCGCATGCGGGTGCACGGCGCGCAGCCGATCGACGCGTATCCGAACTCGTACAACGGGTTGTGCGGCAGGTCGTTGTCCCTCAGATAGGCCCAAGTGTCCCGTCGCGACCACGCCGCCACCGGGTTCACCTTGACGATGAACCGCCCTGGCTCGAGCTCGTACTGATCCACGATCGGCGTACGGGCGCGCGTGGGTGAGGAGTCGCGTCGCACCGCCGTGACCCACGCATCGAGCCCTCGAAGCGCGTCGAACATCGGCCGGACCTTGTTGATCTCGCAGCACATCGCCGGGTCGCGCTCGTACAGACGCGGCCCGTATGCGCGCTCCTGCGATTCAACGGTGTGCTCGCCGACGATGTCGACGACGTTGAGGTCGAGCATCTCCATCAGCTGAGCCTTGAACGCGAGCGTCTCGGCGAACTGGAAGCCCGTCTCGAGGAACAGTACGGGGACGTCGGGACGAATCGAGGTCGCCATGTGCATGATGCACGTACCCTCGGCCTGGAACGCCGAGGCGATGGCCACGCGCTCGAGTCCCGAGTCCTCGAGCGTCCAGCGGACGATCTCGAACGGCTTCTCGGTCTCGAACCGGTCGTTGAGCGCCCGAAGCTCCTCGGGGGCAAGAAGCGTCTGCATGTCCGCGCCTTCCGTCGGGGCGCGCCGAGTATAGCCACGGTCGCCAAAATGCGAGCTCCGCCGGCTGGCCTAGATCGTTTGCCGTCGCGACGCCCGGCTATCCTGTCGGCGCAACCATCGTTCCCCTTTCCGAAAGGCGACGCATGAGCACCGATGGCTCCGACCGCACGATCGCGCCCCACGGCGGGACGCTTGTCGATCTGCTCGTATCCGAGCGCGATCGGGCGACGGCGGTCGAGGAGGCCGCGAATCTTCCGAAGCTCGTCGTGAACGAGCGCGAGCTCTCGGACCTCGAGATGCTCGCGGTCGGCGCGTTGTCGCCGCTGCGGGGGTTCGTCGACGAGCGAACCTATCGGCTCGTCTTGGAGACGATGCACCTGCCCGACGGGCTCGCGTGGACGATCCCGGTGACGTTGTCGGCGGCAGAGGATGACATCAAGCGGATCGGGCGGTCGGATGCCGTCGCCCTGACGCCGTCCAAGGGAGGCGACCCGGTCGCGATCCTCGAGCTCGTGGAGACCTTCAAGCGGGACAAGGCGCTCGAGGCCCAGGCCGTGTTCGGGACCGAGGACGCAGACCACCCCGGCGTCCAGGCCCTGCACGCTGCCGGCGATTACTGCCTGGCCGGAGACCTTCGCGTCATCGAGCTGCCGCCCCACGACGACTTCGGCGAGTACCGACTGACGCCGGCGCAGACTCGCGCCGAGTTCGCTGCTCGCGGATGGAGCACCGTCGTCGGGTTTCAGACCCGCAACCCGATCCACCGCGCTCACGAGTACATCCAAAAGTGCGCGCTCGAGATCGTCGACGGGCTGCTCGTGCATCCGCTCGTCGGGGCGACCAAGGGCGACGACGTGCCCGCCGATGTGCGGATGCGCTGCTACGAGGCGCTGTTCGCCGGGTACTACCCGAAGGATCGCGCAATGGTCTCGGTGTTTCCGGCCGCCATGCGCTACGCCGGCCCGAAGGAGGCCATCTGGCACGCGATCGCGCGTAAGAACTACGGATGCACGCACTTCATCGTCGGTCGCGATCACGCCGGCGTGGGCACCTATTACGGCACCTACGACGCCCAGAAGATCTTCGACGAGTTCGAGCCCGGAGAGCTCGGCATCACGCCGCTTCGCTTCGAGCACTCGTTCTATTGCCTGCGGTGCGAGGGGATGGGGTCTCCGAAGACGTGCCCGCACGACGACGAGGACCGGGTGATCCTGTCCGGGACCAGGGTCCGCGCGATGTTGCGCAAGGGCGAACGACCGCCGCAGGAGTTCTCGCGTTCGGAGGTCGCCGACATCCTGATCGCGGCGATGCGGGAGCGTACGGCCGACTAGCGGCGGGTACGACGCGGGCGATGCGATATCTCGCGCTCGCGACCGATTTCGACGGGACGCTCGCTCGCGACGGCGTCGCTGCGCCGACCGCCTTGGAGGCGCTCGGCCGGATGCGCGAGACGGGGCGGAAGGCGATCCTCGTAACCGGTCGCATCCTCGACGATCTCCGCGCGACGTTCGAGCAGTTGGATGTCTTCGATCGCATCGTCGCCGAGAACGGCGCCGTTCTGCTCGATCCCTCCGCGCGCGCCGCGCGACGACTCGCCGATCCCCCGCCGAGCGAGTTGCTCGACCGGCTGCGCGCCGCGGGCGTGGATCCTTTGGACGCCGGCGAGGTCATCGTTGCGACCCGCGAGCCGCACGAGCGGGAGGCGCTCGAGGCCATCAAGGAGCTCGGCCTCGAGCTGCAGGTCGTGTTCAACAAGGGGGCCGTCATGGTCCTCCCCGCATCGGTGAACAAGGCGACCGGACTCGCGGCGGCGGCGCGAGAGCTCGGCCTGTCGATGCACAATCTCGTCGGCATCGGTGACGCCGAGAACGACCATGCCTTCCTGAACGCGTGTGATGTCGCGGTCGCCGTCGACAACGCCTTGGCTGCGGTGAAGGAGCGGGCCGATCACGTGACGTCCGCCGGATGGGGAGAGGGCGTCGCCGAGGTCGCGGAGGCGCTCGTCGAGGACGACCTCGCTTCGATCGACGCGCGCATCGACCGGCACGACGTCCGGATCGGCGCCTCCGGCGGCCGGGTGCTGAGCGTGAAGCCATCTCGCCAGAACGTGCTGCTCGCCGGTCCGTCGGGCAGCGGGAAGTCGAGCCTCGCGACGGCCTTCCTCGAGCACGTCGCCGAGCAGGAATACCAGTTCTGCCTCGTCGACCCGGAGGGGGATTACGAGGAGCTCGATGGCGCGGTCGTCCTGGGAACGTCGAGGGACGCCGTCGGGCCGGAGGGCGTCCGGCAGGCGCTGGCCGATCCCGCGACCAGTGTCGTCGTGAACCTCCTCGGTGTACCGCTCGAGGACCGGCCGGGCTACTTCGCGAGGCTCCTGCCGGAGATCCAGAGGGTTCGCGCCGAGACCGGACGGCCGCACTGGCTCGTCCTCGACGAGGCCCATCACCTGCTTCCCACCGAGATCGCGACCGGGCCGCCCACGCTACCGAGGAAGCTGTTCGGAGCGCTGTTCATCACGATCCACCCGGAGCGGATGGCGAGGGATGTCCTGGAGGGCATCGATCTCGTCCTGTCGCCGGGAGGCGCGTTTCGAGACGTCTTCGGGGGGTTCGCTGCATGCGTGACGCAGCAGCCTCCCGATGTGACGCGTATCCGCCCCGACGACGGCGACGTTGTGGCGTGGCGTCGTCGCGACGGCGAGGTGGTCGTCGTCCGTCCAGACCCGCCGAGGGACCGGCAGCGGCGGCACGTTCGCAAGTACGCCGAGGGCGAGGTTGCCGACCGCTTCATGTTCACCGGTCCGGACGGACGTCTCCGCCTCGAGGCGCAGAACCTCGCGATGTTCGTCCAGATCGCGAGCGGCGTCGACGACGAGACGTGGCGCTACCACCTGAGCCGGGGCGATTACTCCGCGTGGTTCCGCGACGTCATCAAAGACCGGCAGCTCGCGGACGAGGCCGAGGCAATCGAGCGCGAACGGACTGCCGACGCGGCGCAGACCCGCGAAAAGATGCGCCGGGCCATCGACGCTCGGTACACGCTCCCGGCCTGAATCCGCGGCGGCGCGCAACGATGGCCTGGGCCGGCGGAGTACCATGCCAACACGACCGACCCCAACCGATCCCGGAGGAGGGCGCGCTGAGCGAGGAGAGCGGCAACCGTCGGATCGACCGGATCCTCGACCCCGCGTACGTTGACGCGCTTGAGTCGCTGTCCCTCGACGAACTGCGCACCCGGCGCGACGACTGCCTCGCCGAGCGCGAGTACCTGTCGCTGCTCCGGCGGCTCGTCCAGGGTAGGGCGGAGATCCTGCGCGCCGAGATCGATCGTCGGGGCGCTGGCGCCGACGACGAGCCGCTTGTCGAGCGCCTATCGACCATCCTCGCGACCGAAGGGCACACGCCCTCTCGGGGAGAGGCGGTTCGCGTCGGCATCCCCGAGGAGGAGCTGCTCCTCGCGCGCCGGCGGATCGAGCGCCTGGTGGCCGATGCCGGCCTCTCGGACCCCGGCGCGCTCGACGACGACCAGCTGGCTAGGGCCGTCGACGTGCTCGCCACCGAGGAGCACGAGGTATCGCAGGCGCGGGCGTACGTGATCGAGGCCCTCGACCGGATCCAGGACGAGCTGAAGCGGCGGTACAAGCAGGACCCGTCCCTCGTCCTTTCCTGATCGCGCAACGGGCGGCCGGCCCACCCCGATTCGGCCGACCCGCCCACTCCCGCCCCGGCGCGGGGGATGACCGGTTTCCCCAACGTCCCTATGGACCGGCCCTCCTCGAGACGCCAGGCTGGGCTTGCGCCTCACCGACAGATCGGTGGGGTATCGTGCGGCCTGCCATGGACACCGTCGCCATGATCCCCGACGAGCTCACCGAGGCCTTCTACGACCCGGAGCGCCCCGACGTGTACCGGCAGCTCATCGTGTTCGCGCGTGAGCTCGGGGAGCTGTACCACCTGGAGCGGGAACGAACCGCGGAGCTCGAGACCGTCCTGGCCGACCTTCAGGAGACGTATCTCGCGACGATGACGAGCCTCGCACAGGTCGTCGAGGCGAAGGATCGGACGACGCGCGGGCACCTGGAACGGACGCGGTCGTACGGGATCACGCTTGCGCGACGCATCGATCCCAGCCTCGCCGACGGCGCCGAGTTCGGATACGGGTTCTTCCTCCACGACATCGGCAAGGTCGGCATCCCAGAGGGAATCCTGACGAAGAGGGGTCCGCTGTCGCCGGGGGAATGGGACGTGATGCGGACGCATCCCGCGATCGGCGCGCAGATCGTCGCGCCGATTCGTTTCCTCGGGGACGCCGCCCTGGTCGTGCGCCATCACCACGAGTGGTTCGACGGCTCGGGCTATCCCGACGGCCTCGCCGGCGACGAGATTCCGTTGTCGGCGCGAATCTTCGCGATCGCCGACTCGTTCGATGCGATGACGAGCGATCGCCCCTATCGCGGGGCCCTCGTCCTGGACCGCGCGCTCGCCGAGATCCGTTCGGGCGCCGGGACGCAGTTCGACCCCGAGGTCGTCGACGTCTTCGTCGATCTCGCGGAGGAAGAGCCCTCGCCGCTGTGGGGCCCGGGGGCGATGATCGCGTCCGCCGGGTAGCCTCGCGGCGAACGCACCGATGTCCGACAGTCGCTCGTTCGTTCGCGTCGTGCGAAGCGGGCTCCAGGAGTCCGAGCACGAGGTCCATGCGGCCGTCGTCGACGACCGCGGCAGGCTCGTTGCCCGCGCCGGCGACCCCGCTCGCCGGGTGTTCGCCCGCTCGTCGATGAAGCCGATCCAGGCGGCCGTATCGCTCTCCGCCCTCACGCATCGGCTCACCGAGCGACACGTCGCTTTGATGTGCGCGTCCCACAATGGCGAGAACGTCCACGTCCGCGGCATCCGGGCACTGCTCGGCACGGCCGGCCTCGACGAGACGGCCCTGCGAAACCCCCCGGGATGGCCGCTCGACCGCGACGCGGCCAGGCGTCTGTCGGAGCCGAGCCGCGTCCGACACAATTGCTCCGGAAAGCACGCGGGCATGGTGGTCGCGAGCACGTCCGCGGGCTGGCGGGTCGAGACCTACCTTCGGCCGTCGCATCCGCTCCAGCGACGCGTTCTGCGGGCGGTGCGTACGTCGAGCGGCCTCGAGGAGATCGACGTGGGCGTCGACGGGTGCGGCGCCCCGGTGTTCGGGATGCCGCTCGCCGCGTTGGCGACGATCTTCGCCCGGCTCGCGCGTCCCGACCGACTCGGTGATCTCGAGCAATATGCGTCGCGAGCTGTCGCAGCCATGCGCGCGCATCCCTACCTGGTCGCCGGCCGCAAGCGCGAGGACACCGCCATCATGCAGGCGGTGCCCGGCCTCGTCGTCAAGTCCGGCGCGGACGCCGTGATCTGTGCAGCGGACGCCGGGTCGGGCCTCGGCGTCGCCGTCAAGGTGGCCGACGGGGGGGAGCGTGCCGCGCCACCGGCGCTCCTGCGGGTCCTCGGTCTGGTCGGCATCGTCTCCGCGGGCGCGATGCGGGATCTCGATCGGTTCGCCAGGCCGTGGGTCACCGGCGGCGGGAGGCGCGTGGGCGAGCTCGTCGCCGACGTGCGCCTCACGTCTGCCTGACGCGCGGCGCTACGCTGAGGGTCGCGGCGCGTTGCAGGTGCCTCGTTCGGCGTGTGCTCGCGTAGCATCGAGCGAGATGTCTGACACGCAGACGAACGGACGGCGCCGGGTCGCAGTGCTGAGCGTCCACACCTCTCCGCTCGATCAGCCGGGAACCGGCGACTCGGGAGGCATGAACGTGTACATCCGCGCCGCGGCGGACCGGTTGGCGGCGCGCGGCCTCGATGTCGACGTCTTCACGCGCTGCCGGGGCGAGGACCTCCGCGAGGTCGAGGAGTTCGACTCCGGGTCGCGTCTGGTTCGCGTGAAGGCCGGCCCGTGCGCGCCGGTTCCAAAAGGCGAGCTTCCGCGATATCTGCCCGAGTTCCTCGGCGGGATGCTTCGACGGGAGCGGCTCGAGGGAACCGCCTACGACCTCGTCCACACCCATTACTGGCTGTCCGGCTGGGTCGGGCGCGGAGCGAAGGAGCTGTGGCGGGTGCCGCTCGTCGCGTCGTTCCACACGCTCGGGAAGGTGAAGAACTACTCGCTCGCGAGGGGCGAGTCGCCGGAGTCGGATGTCCGCCTGGCGGGCGAGCAGGCGGTCATCGCGGAGGCCGATCGGATCATGGCGGCGACCCCCGTCGAGGCATCCCACCTCGTCGGCCTCTACGGTGCAGACCCCGACCGGATCCGTCTGGCGCCGCCCGGCGTCGACCACGCCGTTTTCCGTCCGCGTCCCCGCGACGAGGCGAAGGCGCGGCTGCATCTGACTGGCGTCCGTCTCGTGCTGTTCGTCGGCCGGCTCCAGGCCCACAAGGGTCCCGACGTCGCCGTTCGGACGCTCGCGGAGGCCGTGTCGCGGGCGCCGAGCGGCGAGGACCTGGTGCTCGGCGTCGTGGGCGGTCCGAGCGGCAGTCGCGCCGACGAGATGGCGCGCCTTGCCGATCTTGCGTCGGCGCTCGGCGTCGCCGATCGCGTGATGTTCTTTCCGCCGCAGCCGCAGGTGCGGCTCGCGGACTTCTACGCGGCCGCCGACGCGCTGCTCGTCCCGTCGCGATCGGAGTCGTTCGGGCTCGTCGCGCTCGAGGCGCAGGCGTGCGGGACGGCGGTCGTCGCCGCCGCTGTCGGCGGGCTGCGGTACTCCGTCGTAGACGGCGTGACCGGGTACCTCGTGGAGGGCCACGATCCGGCGGACCACGCGGACCGGTTGCTGACGCTCCTCGGCGATTCGCGTCGAGCGCGAGACATGTCGCGGTCCGCGGTCCGCCATTCCATGCGCTTCTCGTGGGACGCCACGGCCGGGGACATCGACGCGGTCTACGGCGAGCTTCTGCGCCAACGCGAGCCGGGCCCGCTCGCCGCGTGAAGGGCCCGTGGCGCCATCCCGCTCGTCGCCGCGGGGCGCTTTCGCGCAGGGTTCTTGTCACTCTTTCGCCCGAGCGCCCTACCAGCGGATATGCGGTGTGACCTGCGGCGTTGTCGCGTTGACCGACCCTCTAGCCGTCGCTATCTTCGCGGTGCTCCGAGCAGCCGGAGCGGCTGAGTCAGGGAACCGACGCGGGGACCCCTGGGAAAGCCGTAAGGCGAACTGGGCGCACCTGGTCGTACGGTCGGGAAGGCTAACTGGCTGTGCGGGCGGGGAGGCTCGGGACGCCCCAAAGCCCAACGAAAGGGTCTACCGCCAGGAAACCAAGACAGCGGCACGGAGGTTGCTCGGGGCACCTGAGCCCGAGGGGCCGACGGTGGCTGGAGGCTTCGGCTTCTGGCGAGCCGGGGGTCCCTCGGGTTCTGTTTTGTGTACCGGCTCTCTGTGCCGGGCCGCGCTCGTGCCGTTTCGGGGCACGCACAGCGTCCGCTTGTGACCCGCGGTCGCGGAACGCTACCGTTCCCATCGGCATGGGCACCGAGCACGCCTCCTCGCCGGAAACCCGGGCCAGACGTGCGCTCATCCTGGACGTCGCGATGCGGCACTTCGCCGAGCACGGGTACCGCGGCGCGCGCGTAGAGGACATCGCCGCGGACGTCGGCGTCGCCAAGGGCACGGTCTTCCTGCATTTCGGCAGCAAGGAGGGGCTCTTCCTCGCGGCCTATCAGCAAGCGGTAGGGATGTTGCCTGCCTGGCTCGACGCCCCGGTGGACGTGGTGGAGGAGGGCTTCTGGGCCGTCCTGGACTACTGGCTGCAACGCACGGAGGACTTCCTGATCGAGGCCTGGGTTCCGAACCGCGTGGCGATGATCGGACGCTACGACACGAGCTTCGGTCTGCGACGGCCGATCGATCGATTCATGCGCAGCGAGGATCCGTACGGCACGCTCGAGTTCGTCGAATTCGGCGTCCGCCGCGGCGAGATCCGAAGCGACGTGGACGTCGAGATGATCGCCTCGATGCTCGACTGGGTCGCCGAGCGTTTTCAGGACGCCCTCGGCAGCGAGGAGCTGGATCCGGGACTCGTCCACCGAAAGCCGTTTCGTCCGGAGCGGCGGGACGACCGAATTCGCGAGTTCACTCACGTTCTCCGGGGCGGGATCGGCCCGGGCGCCACCGATGTGGCGTCGAACGAGTCGCCGAGTTGAACGGGCCCGTGCTTCGCGGACCGGTCTTGGCGCTGACACGTGCGCGCTGGTTCCGGGCGCTCGCCAGCTCCTCGATCGGCCGGGCGGTGGCGTCGCGGTTCGTCGCCGGCGAGCATCTCGACAACGCAATCGCGGTCTGTCGCGACCTACGCAAGGAGCGGATCGGGGCCGTGCTCGAC
>JBKOWM010000046.1:0-8477 GCA_046724395.1 Actinomycetota bacterium | reverse complement strand
GTCGACGAGCACGTCGACCGACCGGCCCTCGGGTGAGGCGAAGTACAGTTGCTTGTGTCCGTACAGTGCGTTGAACCGCTTGTCGGGCTCGTATCCGAGGCCGACGAGCATGGACGTCAGCGCCGGACGGCGCTTCGAGACGGACGCCAGGTCCAGGTCCTGGTTCTCGCGCATCCGGGGCGGGAACTCCGGGCACAAGACACGGACGGCGAGGCCGCCGACCAGCCGGAGCGGAACGCCGGCGGCCTCGGCCGCGTGGATCAGGCGAAGGCCCTCGTCGAGCGCGTCCGCTCCCGCCCGGGGCTCGTCCGCGCTCATCGCCGCAGGCTACCCCTCGACGCGGAAGACCTTCTCGATGCCGTCCGGCCCGACGTCGACGACGTATCCGCGAAGGATCCCGAACGCGGCCTCGCTCCCCGGGTTCAGCACGTGGGTCTCGCCGACCCTTGCCTCGCCGCCGGATTCGTGGATATGCCCGTGCAGGCCGAGGAGCGGCCGGAACTCCTCGATCGCGCGGCGCACTCCTGTCGAGCCGACCGGTCCGCGCAGCAGGTCACCGGCCGACGCCGTCGGTCGGAGCTCCGCGTCGAGCAGGGGCGCCGTGTCGAGGCCCGAGTCGTACGGTGGACAGTGGATTAGGAAGATGGTCCGCCTCGGGTCCCTCGCCTCGTCGGACAGCTTCGTCACCAGATCCGCGAAGTCGTTGTCCGGAACCTCGCGCGGCGTGCTCCACGGCGTCTGGTTCGACTTGCCCGACCCGAGCACCTGCAGGTTGCCCGGGATGTCGACGACCTTGCCGTCCACGTTGATGCAATACGGGCTCTCGTCGAGGGGCTCGTCGATGTCGTACGGGTCGTCGTTGCCCGGCACGAGGTAGATCGGGACGCCGGTTCCCTCCATGCGTTCGGCGGCCATCCCCATCCACCGACCGACGCGACCGACGATCTCGTCGTGGAACCGTCGCCGGACGCCGTCGGGGTCGGCGCGCAGCCTGTCCATCTCGTCCCGATCGGTCCGGAACGGGTAGTAGCCGAGGTTCGTGATGTCCTGCTCGAGGCGTTCGAGCTGCTCCTCGTTCCGCGCGCGGCGCGGCCGGCCGGCGACCTCGGCTTCGAAGACGCCGTCGTCGACCTCGACGACAGGGACCATCGCCTTGCCGGTCAGGTCGCCGGCGTACAGCACGACGTCGGCCTTGTAGAGGCCCATCCGGGCGGCGTTCAACATCTTGCGCCACGCCTTCTCGCTGGCATGGATGTCCGAGACGACGTAGAGGCGGACGCTGTTCCTCGCCATGCGCTACTCGGGCGGGATCTCCTGGTAGACGAGGCGAGCGTCGGCGCCGAGCGCGGCGCGTCTGCGCAGCGCCTGCGCGAGGTAGATCAGGATGCCGATCCCCAGAAAGATCAGCGTGAAGGTGATCCCGGTTCGGTTGAGGTAGTCGAGCGTCGACTCCTCGCCCGCGCGGAGCGTGTCGATGATCGGCTTGAAACCCGCGAACCAGTAGAGCCAGCCGATGAACACCACCCAGACGGCCCCGATCACCGGCAGCGCCGACCGCCAGGGGGCGTTCCCCATCAGGTCGCGCCGCGAGAACGGGCCAACCAGCGCGTTCACGCCAGGCATGAACCACGTCAGGAACGCCATCAGGATGCTGAACCAGAGCGTTGCGACGAGGTTCAGGTGCCCGTCGGGCGGCGCGATCGACTTCGGCAGCAGCGCGAAGTTCTGCAGGATCGCGAACACCACGGCGACTCCGAGCGCCGTCAGGATCGAGTTGATCGGCGCGCGCAGACGCTCGTTCACGTCGCCGAACCACTCCGGGACCTGCCGGTCCAGGCTCCAGGCAAGACCCAGCCGGCTGATGAAGTTGATGTACACCGGGCACAGCAGGAACGGGAAGATCGCTCCCGCCAACGAGACGAACGCCCATATCGGCCAGAGGCCAGGCCGGGAGATCTCGGCGACGAGCGGCAGAGAGTTCGGCTGTCCCAGCGGAAGCTTGGGATCGCCCAGCCAGAACAGGACGCCCCATCCGACGTGCACGTCGAGGCCGACGCGATACGCGAGGAAGTCGCTGTAGATGGAGCTGAACGCGACGGCGAGGCCGAGGGCGCCGAGCACCGCGATCAAGATGCCGCGCTTGACGTTGCCCGTGACCTCGCCGGCGATGTACGCGCTGTACTGGAACCCGATGAAGTTCAGCAGCAGGATCGCGGCCATGAACGCGAACAACGACAGCGGAAAGATGCCCACGCCGGAGCCCTTGACGCCGTTGTCGACGGCGGCCTTCGTCAGCTGCGCGACGGTCGTCCCGTCCGCATACTTCGGCAGGTTTGCGGCGAACCCACCCTTGCTCATGAACAGCAGCCCGAAGACGAACATCACCACGGCCGACAGCAGCGAGATCGCGGCCAGCCCGGTCACGATCGAGTGGAACCGGCGGGTCGGCTGGATCACGACCCAGAACACGCCGGCCAGCACGAGAAGGGCGCCGATGAAGCCCGGCCAGCCAACGATCGTGCCGTTGTCCGCGAACCAGCCGTTGGCCCGTTCGAAGAAATCCACACCGGTTCCGATACCGATGATGCGCCCAGTGATTTGAAGGTTGCGAAGGACGATCGGGACCTCGAAGGCGATGATCGCGAGCGACGCGATCACCAGCGTGAAGGACTCGAGCCAGCCCAGGAACGGGCCGACCGACGGGATCAGCCGCGTCGTGAAGACGTAGTCCCCGCCCGAGCGCGGCATCACGCTCGAGAGCGACGCGAAGATCAGCGCCAGCAGCACGCAGAACACGCCGACGATCCACGCGGCCCAACCGTACGTCGTGAACAGCGCGCTGCCGACCGGTATGAACGCGAGTGTGTAGAAGACCGGGTACCACCCGACGCCCGTTCCCACGAACGCCGCCGTGTTGAAGAACAGGGCGTTCGTGACGCTGACCTCGCGCACGAGCCCCGACGCCTGCCGCGTGAACAGCCGACGGCTGACAGGCGCACCGACCGTCTCGCTCACGTCGTCCTCCTCCCGACGAACGGACCGATCGCATGCGGGCGATGCCTGGGCGATGATGTGTCGCCTGACGCGGCGAGGTCAAGTCCCGGGGGGGTTGACGGGATGAGTATCCGGGTCGGCGTCGACGTCGGTGGCACGAATGATCGCATAGGAGCGTTCCGGGGCTGCAGGAGCACAGCCGTGTAGTGTGTGACCCATCCAGGCCTAAAATCGCTTAGTGGCTACAGTCCCCTGAGGATCGCGTGCGTGGGTCTACGCGGCTACGAGACCGCGACCGTGACTGTGTCGTCCCCGTCCTCGTCCCAGACGATGTAGGTCCCCTCCTCGAACGCGGCGGTCTCGAACACCGAGGTTCCCGCCGGTCTTGACTGCATCCCCCCTATGAAGGCGATCGGAGCCGGCCCCTTGAGGCCCCCTTGAACCATTCCTCGACCGAGGCGAAGACTTGCTCGAATGTTGCATCGGGATCCTCCGGCCGCACGATCAGGAAGCCGTGTTTGCCCGGCCCCTCGTTGCGGAGCTCGACGGTCTGCACGCCGGGAGGATCTCCGGCACGCTCAGCCCGTCGCCTCCCGCGGAGATGACCAGGTCGGCGGGTGGTAGTGCGGCGCCGGTCTCGCCCACGATCTCGAAGGTCGCGAACATCCCGAGTTTCACGTGGGGAGTGCCATCCGGCGAGGGGAGGTAGCAGAGGAACGTATAGGTCCCCGGCGCGAGCGTGCGGGTGACCGTCACGCTCCGACCTGGGCTGAGCGCGGGGACACCGGCCACGTCGTGCATCCAGTCGGGCGGCTCCTCGCCGGACTCGACGAACGCTCGAAGGTCCTCCAGGCCCCTCCCCGGGTCGATGCGCCCGAACGCGAACTCGTGGGGAAGGCTTCCGGTGTTTGTGAACCGCATCGCGACCACACCGCCGCGGACCTCGGGGGGAACGCTGAATGCGTACTCGGTGGCGCCCACCTCGATCACTTCGGCCGAGCGGGACTGGGGGCTTTCGCTTGCCGCCCCGCCGCCCGACGCGCACGCCGTGGCGAGGAGGGCACCCGCCAACAAGATAATCGCGATCTCGCGCACGGCGACCCTTCCGTCGGGATCCACCTCTCTGTATTCCCGAAGGATGCGAAGGGCAAGGTCGATCGGCACCTCGTCGCCAAGGACGCGTCGCTGCTCGTCATTAAGCTCCGACGCTGGGCGATCGGTGGGCGCAGGGTGCTGAGTGGAGACCTCAGCTCCACCGGATTTGCACAATCTCTCGCCAGAGAGCGAACAGGTCGGGTTCTCCGTCCATCTCCGATCCGGTCGCGTCTCGCCGGTTCCACAGCAAGACGTAAAGCTCCGAGGCGTCACCGGTCACGAGGAGGTCCGCGTCCTCACCGATCGGATCGGCCTCGATCCGGAAGCCCGACGGCGCGAAGGTCACACGCCAGCTCCGGGGTTCATCCTTCGCGCGCACGACCATCGACCGCGTCGTCTGGACCGCCGGCAACGTGCCGCCGGGCCGGTTCGCGAAGCGGAGCAGGAGCTCGTCGATGCCGTCCACCGCGAAGCCGGACGGGAACCCGGTGACATCTCCGCCGGCACTCTCCGCGTCGACGCGATGGATCGCGGTCTCGTGGGCCTGACGGCGCGCCCAGAACGCGAGCGGCGTCGGAGCCTCGAGGAACGTCCACGTCTCCAGATCGGCAGGAGCCGAAGCGAGCGCCTCCACCAGGGCTCGGTGGCCGTGCGCGAACCACGCCACCAGCTTCGTGTCCTCCGGCCACCCCCCGACGAATCGCTCGAGGTCGCCGTCGGGCGGCTGGCGTCCGGCACCCCGGACGAACCCGGTCGCCCATCGATGCACGCCCCCAACGTGACGAACCAGATCGCGAAGCGACCAGTCGGGGCAGGTCGGCACTGGCGCGCCCGGATCGGTGAACGAGGCGACCGTCGCCAAGCGTTCGCCGTCACGTCGTAGCTGCTCGACGTAGTCGGGAACGTCCACGGCTGGAGCCTACGCCTTGCTTGCCAAGCGAGAATCGTCGGAACTTCGCGCATGAGCCGGAGCGAGCTCCTTCCGAGCACGCCGTGCCCGACAAGCGCAGGCAGCGAAACTTCCCGTGTCCGAATCCCGAATGCGGCCGTCGAACATGTGGGACTACAACCTGCGCCGCGATGTTCAAGGTATCCAGTTCCAGATCCGGTTGGAGCACAACGATCTCGGTATCCCCCACCTCGGCGAGTCGAGTGGCTGGGCAACCGGGCGCCGATCCGTCGCGAGGGCGACTTGGTGGCTGTCCGATGCTTCGCCTGCGGTTGGGGGCACATCCACTCGCGCATCGACTTCCTCCGCGTGACGCATGAAGGGCGGCTGTAGTGGCCTGGGTCCGCAAGGCACCCTCTGGTAAGTGGCAGGCGCGTTGGCGCGATCCCGGCGGTCATCAGCGGGTCAAGACCTTCAGGCTGAAGGGTGACGCATCTCGAGGGCCTCGTGTTCTCCGGTCCGGGGAACACGCCCGTCTATCGGAAGACGTTCCGCCGCGTATGGACTGCAGCGTGCGATGCCGCTGGCGTTGGACGCGTCCGGCCGGGCTGGCTTCGGCACACCGGTGCATCGATCGCGTACGGACAGCTACACGACCTCAAGACGGTCGCACACCGGCTCGGTCACACGTCCACGCGCATGGTCGACACGGTGTACGTCGAGCTCTACGGCGAGGCGGATCGCTCTGCGGCCGACGCGATCGACAAGGCGTTCCGCTCGTCTTCCTGAGAAGTTATTCATGGCACACGGGGGGCCAAGGAGCATCGCACCTCAAATCGCGTGGTGACCTGGTGGTGTGGCGTCTTCGCCTAGGGTCACCGGCCTAGCCTGCAGGGCAGGGTGGCGCAGAAACCTGCCGACCAGCCCGGCCGGTCCGCCGATGCAGGTCCAGTCGTCATCCCACAGCGTCGATACCAGCCACGAGCGGTCGGCAGGGAACATCAAGTTGGGCAAGGCGCCCTTCCAGAACGACCAGTCGCCGCTGCGGCGCCACGTGGAGGCCTGCTCCGGCCCCGCCTCGACCAGCACGTAGCACCAATCCGAATACAAGGTCACCATCGGCGCACCCGGGAAGACGATGTCATCGGCGCCGGTGTCGAGATACCCCAGCCACCACGGCTGGTCTGCCGACTCCTCGCTCAGCAGGGCAAGCACGGCCCTGTCATGCGTGTCCTGCCCTTCACCTCCGTACGGCAGCACGAATGTGGCATAGGCCTCAAAGCCCGGCGGGATCGCAGCAGTGATGGTGCGATCGATAGACGTGCCGTTGGCGATCCACGCGACCTCGTCGTCTGTCCCGATGCGCCACGAGCTGCCGTCCTTCTCCAACCTGACCATGGCGCCAGCCTAGGTACTCGCGCCGGGGGCCGCGTGGTCTTGACCGGGATCATCCCGCTCTACGTGGGTGCAAACAGGCCTGGCGGCTGTGACCCCCTTGTGACCCCCTGCGGTCCATTTCTCCGTGGAGAAGTGGGGACAGGTGGCTTGACCAGCGCTTCTGCGGAGCGGACGACGGGATTCGAACCCGCGACCCCCACCTTGGCAAGGTGTGCCGGTACCACTGGTCAGAGCCCTGCATGCCGCCTCAGCAGCGAAGTCCTGTCCTTGTGATTCCAGTCGGTTCCCGTCTGAACTGGCCCTCTCGCGGACCATCCGCGGACCACACGTATCCCACCGCGTCTGGCGCGGTGGCTACCTCGCGACGTGAGAGCCGACGAGCGCGATGTCCTTCAGCGAGCGATCCGGCGCGTGACCGAGCAGGCGACGAACGCAGATGCGATCGTCGACGAGGCGGTGGAGGCCGGGCTGGACTCACGATTGTCGGTGGCGGTCTCGTCGTCGACGCAATCGCAAGGGGCATCTACAACTGCGACCCGGACCCCTACTTCTACGAGCCATGCGCGGGCCAACAGATCGCATTCCTCGGCGTCATCGTCGCCTGCTGGCTCGTCCCCACCTACCTCCTCGCACGATGCGAGGCGATCACCATCTTCACGTGTTGGTTCATGGGATTGATGTGGTGGCTCGGATTCCTCGCCCTCACGGTCCTTCAGGAAGTCCGCCGCGGAACGGTGGAGGCCTTCGGCGAGATCCCCTACTTCTGGAGGTTCGCTCTTGAGGGCGGGCTCGCCGGAGTGCTCGTAATCAGCCTCCTCACGGCTGCTGTCGGTTCCGCGATGCAGGTCGTTATCCGGGCGCGTCGCCGGAACCGGCTCTCTCGCGCTTCTGCTTAACGATGCCCCGCGCCTCTGCGTACAAGGGCCGCTCAGGACCATTCCATGACGGATCTTCGATGCGCTCGCCGTCTCGGGATCGTCCGGACGCTTCTGTCGAGTCAGGGACGGGGCGGGGTGAGGAGTCCCGCCCCCTTGCCCCATTGGCTCGGGAGCCGGGCGATCACCCGCTCTCGACCGAACCTTGCAGCAGTCCGTCCCGCGAACCGGGAGGAGCAGCCAGCTCCCGTCACGCGGTCCCGCCGCCTCGGGAGGAACGATCCCCCGAGCTTGCTGTCGAGGAGGGCGCGGGCGGTGCTGATAACCCCCGCCCTTCAGCCCACGTCAAGGCCCGACGTCGACCGTGGCGCGTGCGGTGCGGCTACCTCCGCCGCCGCCGGGCGTCATCCGGACGCCCTCCCACATCTGTGTCCGTCGTCACGCGGCGCTCCCCCTCGCGTAATGCGGCACCTGCCAACTGGTTTGGCATTCGTGACCCAGTAATAGTCACCGCCGAGACCGTCCTTGACGTTCAAGATCACTTTCGCGACGGCGGCACCGGCGTCACCGCGGTATTCGCATTCGCCGGCGTGATGGCTGGTCGCCGGATCGAGCGGGTCGAGCCGAGCACGCTTGGCCACGGGCTGGCAGTAGTAATCCTCGAGTCGCGGGCGAGCCTTACGAGTGTCAAAGCTTGTCCGCCGCTGGTTTCCGCCACCGGCGTTCTTGTGCCCACGTCTTGGCCCAGCGCCGGATGTCGCTCGGTCGCCGGTACCGGCCGGTGCGGTCCTTGCCGGCTGGTGCCGGAAGCCGACCGGCCGCTGCGAGCTGCTGAACGCGCTATCGCGACACACCGAGATAGTCAGCGATCTCCGGCGCCACCGCCCCGTGATAGAGGCTGCAGCATACGGACGAGGGCTCGCGTCGGAACTCGGGGAGCCCATCGAGGAACAGCACGCCGTGGCGGCCGAGTGTTCGGGAATGTTCCTCGACGTGTTTGCTTGTCTCGCGACTGCAGTAGGAGACTCGGTGAATGCGCAAAGGGCTGAGGCCGGGCGACCTCGGAGACCTGCTAGAGCTGCCACTCCTCGCCGTCCTCGCGACGTACCGGCGCGACGGGACGGTTCTCCTCTCGCCAGTCTGGCACGAGTGGCGCGATAACGGCTTCAACGTCGTAACCGGGTCTCGTGACGTGAAAGCGGGGCACCTCCGTCGAGATCCGCGGG
>JBKOWM010000029.1:0-6738 GCA_046724395.1 Actinomycetota bacterium | reverse complement strand
GAGCTGCGGCTCTCCGTTCCGGAAGCGGGCAAGCGACTCCTCCCCCTCCCGGTCTCGGTCTGGCACAAGGACGTGGGCAAGCGGGCGCTGAAGCCCATCGCCAAGGGCGACGACGTCCTCGTGTACGGGCAGCTGGTCCGGGGATAGAGTTACAATCCGTATACCTGACTAAGAGAGAGGTCTACGGACATGCGAGCCTTCGGGTACGTGCGGCTCAGCAAGGACACCGAGGACACCACATCGCCCGCCCGCCAGCGCGAGGCCATAGAGCGCCTGTGCGCTGATCGTGGGTGGGAACTCGTCGAGATGTTCGAGGACATCGACGTGAGCGCCTACAACGGCAGCCGCCGCCGGGAATTCAATCGCATGATGGATCGCCTCGTGGAGACTGAAGCGCTGGTGTTCTGGAAGCTCGACCGGCTCACCCGGTCTAGCGTGGAGAGTGGCCAAGTAGCCGATGCCTGCAAGGACGCAGGGGTCAACCTGGTCGCCACCGACATGGACATAGACACCACCACGGCCGGGGGGAAGTTCATCTACACCGTCCTCGCTGCCGCGGGCGAGATGGAATCGGCCCGCATCTCCGAGCGTGCCCGATCTATGCATTCCTACAAGCGCGAGAGGGGGGAGTGGGCTGGTCGGGTCCCGTTCGGGTGGAGGCTGGTGGGCAAGCACCTGGAACGGGACGAAGAGCAGCAGGCCGTCCTCCGAGACGCTGCCCGTCGGTACATCGCGGGGGACTCCCTCCATACCATCGGCAAGGCCATAGGGAAGCACCCCAGCGTCCTGGCCAACATCCTGTACTCGAATCGCGTCCATGAGGCCCTCCCCGAAGACCTCGCGGGACCGCTGGCCGAGGCCATCCTGGCCCGCCGGTATCGCCAGAGGGCACCCGCACGGCAGACGCTCCTTGGCGGGATCGCTCGATGCGCGATGTGCGGAAGCGGTCTGGCGATGACCTCATCCCGGGGCAAGCGCAAGGGCCGGTGGTACGCGCTTCGGTGCAAAGAGAGTGGGCACGTCACCATCGCCGGGCCGTGGCTAGAGACCTACGTCACCGAGCAGGTGCTCGACTACATCGACGTGGACAAACTAATGGCTGCCCGCAAGCGGAAGAAGACGAAGACCCGCAAGGCATCCGAGGTTGAAGCACGACTGAACCTGCTCGACGAACAGTTCACCGAGGGCAAGATCAGCAAGGACCGCTACGTCAAGATGAACGGTGACCTCCTGGCGCAGTTGAAAGAGGCGCAGGAGAGCGAGCGGGCTCGCGGTGTAGACCTGCCAGCCGACCTCGCCCGGAACCTCTCGGAGCGGTGGCCGACGTTCGCGGTCGAGACGCAACGCCGGATCATCACCGCCGTCTGCGAGTCGATCACCGTCTCGAAGGCCACGGGTCACGGGAAGATCGCCGAGGACCGAGTCCGGATCGACTGGCGCTCGTAGGCACGGCCTTACCCCTGGTAAGGACAACTGGTAGGGGCACGAAATCTGTCGACCGCATGTGGTGCCATGCCCGCATGGCGATGCACCCAGAACCTTCAGCCGTTGATCGGACTCCACCACGCCCTCGGGTGCGTCGCCGCGCTACCAAGAGCGCCGTGGGGTCCGATCAACGGCTGAGGCTTCCTGACGAGGCATACCGCGAGATATGGGCTGCTCTCGAAGGGGAGGCGCGTCGGCGGGAGTCCTGATGGACCCCCCCGTGAAGCCCCTCACCATCAAGGAATCCAAGCGGTTCGCCCCGACCACCGTGGCCGTGATGCTGCGCTGGCCCGAAGGCTTCGCCAAGACCTACTCCGTCTCGGCCGCTCTCGGCTCCGTGATCCGAAGGGACTCCACGTTCGCTCCTCTTCGGCACGGCCAGGACGGGATCGCCGTCCACATTTCGCCGAACAAACGCAAGCGCATCTGCGACGTGCTGGGGATCACCCTCGACCACTACTCCGACTTCGCCCGAAGGGTCGAGGACGAGCACATCGGACACCGCTGTCGGGTCGGTGTCCTCTGCCTGTGGCTCGAACCCCTCGAAGAATCCTGTCCAGGCTGCGGGAAGGAAGTCCTCGTACGGTGATCTGCCGGATGCTCGTCCGGTGATCTACCGGACGCCATGCGGTGATCTGCCGGACGAATCGTGCCTATTCGTAAGGATGCTATGAGGGATGGAAAGGGGGATGTATCGGAGCAGATGGTCGATTCGCGTGCGTTCAGCGTGCAAAGACGAGAGCCCACATCGCTCCCTCGGCCCCTGCCGACTGCTATATCCCATAGCAATAGGGAAGGGGGAAGGATGCATCAGTTCGGATTCGATCCCGTTCCGATTACGAGGTGGGGGTGGGGACCACCCGTGCCTACCCCACCCGAGCAGGCACGGTCAGCAAAGCCGAGATGCGCGGGGAAGGTAGTTTAAGTCCACACCCCCTCCTGCGCCCCTGCCCCCATCGCATACAACAGGCAGGCACCCACTCATCAACACGATGATGAGATCGCGCGCGCAGTCAGTCAGTCCACCCGGGGGAGGGGGGTCCATCCCGCCTGCCGAGCTGGCACGGTCATAAAAGTCGGCGCGGCGTCTACGTAGGAGTTTGGCGATGACGGAGGCGGATCTTGACGACATAAAGTTATAAAGTTATGGTCGAAACCGATGGGAGGGGTAACACGCCGGACCGTAGACGCGCGCGGGATCCGCGACCCCGTGATCAGCCGTGACGCGGCCGTGCCTCTCCATGCGCAGTTCCGCGAGTACCTGATCGAGCTCATTCAGCGTGGGGACCTTGCGCCCGGCACCCAGGTCCCCAGGGAGCGAGAGCTCGCGGAGCGATTCAACGTCTCGCTTGCCCCGGTGCGCCAGGCGATCTTGGACCTGGCGAAGGAGGGTTATGTGTACCGGGTGCGCGGCAGGGGCACCTTCGTCCGATCGCCGAAGGTTGAGGAGAAGATCGCGATTCTCGGATCTTTCACCGAGGCGATGCGCGCGAAGGGCCTCGCCGCGCGGCTCCAGGTGCTGTATCAGAAAGTCGCGCCGTCCTCCCATGAGATCGGGCGGCAGCTCCGCACCCGCGGCCGCGTGGTGCGAATTCAACGTCGCGCGGTCGTCGACGACCAGCCGATGGCCCTGTTGGAGGCATTTTTGCCCGCGAGGCGGTTCCCCGGGCTCGAGTCCGCGGACCTCGAGGATCGCTCGCTCTACGCACACCTCGTCGATCGGTACGGCACCGTCCTCGCCCGTGCCGAAAGCGTGATCGAGGTCGGGCGCTGCGATCCCGAGACAGCCGGGCTCCTCGCGCTGCCGGCCGGTTCGCCTGTCCTGCTCGTGGACGGCGTCACGTTCGACGACCACGACGACCCCGTGGAGTTCTCCCACGTGATGTACCGCGCCGATCGGTTCCGGTTCCGGCTGGAAAGTTTCCGCCGGAGCGAGCGCGTGATCCACCTGATCGACGGGGACCGCGTCAAGCACGCGGGGTAAGGAGGGGGTCATGGCAGAGGTAGAACAGGGATCCATCGAACGTATGGGAGGAGGTGTCTTCCTCCGCAGGGCGACAGGATTGGTGCGCGAGGTCGGCCTGACCGACGCGTTCCTGATGAACACGATCGGGATGAACGTCGCGATCGGCGCGGTCTTCCTCTTCCTTCAGGCGCCGGCGAACTTCCCACAGGGAAGCATGTTGCTCGCGACGATCATCGGCACGGTCGTGATGGCGTTCACGCTCCTGTGGGTCTACTCGGAGTTCGCGGCCGCCATGCCGCGCTCGGGCGGCGACTACGTTTTCGTGAGCCGGGCTCTGCATCCGTTCCTGGGCTGGCTGCTCTCGTGGAGTCAGGGTGCATGGCTCATCTTCTTCTGGGTGGGCTTCAATGCGTGGTTCGCGCTGGTCTTCGCGGTGCCGGTCGCCCTGTCGACGATTGGTGGCGTCACCGGGCAGACGGTCTGGACGACCATGTCCGACAACCTGCTCAAGCAGTACTCGTTCCTGGGCGTGACCACCAGCTGGAACGTGATCTTCATCGGCACGCTCATCAACGTCGGGTTCGGAGCGTTGCTCATCTTCGGGGGCCAGGGGTACTGGCGCTGGCAGAAGTTCGCGTTCCTGTTCGCCGGAGGCTCCATCCTGCTGGGCATCATCTTCTTGGTCTTCCGTGGAGGCGATCTGTCGTCAGCTTGGGACTCGTTCGTTCGGGGAAGTAGCGGCCTTCGGTTCGATCAGGTCATCCCCGCGGCGAGGGAAGCGGGCTACAGCGGGGCGACCGGTTTCAGTTTCAAAGAGACGATCCTCATGCTGCCATGGGTCTTCTTCGTCGTCGGCTACGCACAGGGGTCCGCCCAGATCGGCGGTGAGGTGAAGCGCGCCCCGCGGAACCAGTACCTCGCGATGGTCGGGGGCGTGCTCATCAACGGCGCAGTGCTGGCGCTGCTCGTGATCCTGTTCCAGGCGGCAGCCGGCCGGAACTGGATCGGGAGCCTCGGCTTCCTCTCGAACACTGCGCCGGACACGTTGGGACTTCCGGGTGGCATCCTGCCGGGGTTCAACTTCATCATCAGCCTGTTCTCGACGAACGTGCTCGTGTTGCTGTTCATCGGGATCGGCTTCGTGATGTGGGCGGTCAACGGAACGCCGCTCTCTGAACTGCAGGCGACGCGGTACATGTTGGCGTGGTCGCTCGACCGCACGGTGCCAAAGGCTGCCGGCGACGTGAGCGACCGCTATCACACGCCCGTGAAGGCGATCGTGTTCGCGACGATCACCGGTGAGGTCGCGCTGGTCCTGCTGACTGTGAACGCGAGCGCGAGCCTGCTCGGCGCGCTCCTTGCGCAGATCGCGGCGTTCATCGTGGTCTCGATCGCGGGCATCGTCTTCCCGTACCGACTGAAGAGCGTGTGGGAGTCGGCCGGTGCCCGCAGGATCGCCGGCATCCCCGCGGTGACGCTCGCGGGGATCGGTGGCGTGATTGCGCTCGGTGGCATGATGCTGATGTTCATCGTGAACCCGACGATCAACGCCACCTTCGCGGTCACGCGACGGCTCTCGCTTGCGTTCATGATCGGTGTCGTGGTGGTCGGCGCAATCTGGTACGCCGTCGCGTTCGCCGTGAACCGTTCGAAGGGGATCGACCTGAGGCTCGTGTACCGAGAGATCCCGCCCGAGTGAGCGGAGCGGCTCCGCGGGAAGTCGAGGGCGCGCGGGCCGGGGCCGGTGCTCCGACCCGGCCCCGCGTCGTCGTTGTCGGCAACCTCACGATCGACGACGTGGTCCGGCCCGACGGCGTTACCACGATGGGCGCGCTCGGCGGGAACACGCTATACGCGGCGCTCGGCGCACGCTTGTGGGAGCCGTCGGTCGGCATCGTGACCCGGCGAGGTGAGGACTTTCCGTCGGAGGGGCTCGCGACACTCGACAAGCTCGGCATCGCCACTGATGGCGTGGTGGAGGTCGCGGGGCCGACGGTCCGCAACTGGGTGGTCTACGAGGACGACGGACGGCGGCACTGGCTCTACCGAACCCCACCCGAGCGCTCCCAGGAGGTGGCGGTCCGCCCCGAGGACCTCCCCGAGGCATGGCTCGCGACCGATGGCGTGGTCATCCACGTGGCAGCAATGCCGCTGGACGCCGCCGAGACGATCGTGGAGCGCGTGCGGCACGACGCGCCCGGCGCCAGGATCTCGCTCGACACCCATGAGGACTGGGGTCCTGACGCCCGGGACCGGGTGCTGGCGCTCGCCGCGCGGGTCCACGCGTTCGTCCCGAGCGCCGAGGAAGTGGCCGGGCTCTTCGGCGATGGCCTCGCCGGGGCGCAGGCGCTGCTGCGGATTGCTTCGCTCCCGACGCCGATTGTCATCCTAAAGCTCGGGGCTGAGGGGTGTCTGGTCCGAGCCGAGGGGCGGACCTGGCGCGTCGGGATCGCCCCGATCCGGGTGCGCGACGTCACCGGCGCGGGGGACGCGTTCTCTGGTGGCTTTGCGGCCGGTCTCACGGAGGGCCTGCACGCAGTGGAGGCTGCGCGGCGGGGCGCCGTCTCGGCGGCCTTCGCAGTGTCGCGCTTCGGCTCGACGACGCTCGCGGAGGTGGATCCGGCACAGGCGAAGCGGCATCTGGCGGAGGCGCCTCCGCTGGTCGAGGAACTCCCTTCGGCCGTGACGGAGACGGTCGCCATCGCGGCGGTACCCGACGAGCGATCGATCGACGTGATGCGACGCGAGATCGACACGATCCCCGAGGTGATCACGACGCAGCTGGAACGGCTGGGACCGGCTCTGGACCAGCTGGCCGCGTCGTTCGTGGCAGAGGGCATCGACGAGGTGGTCTGCACCGGATGCGGCGACTCGTGGTTCGCGGCTCGGGCCATCACCCTCGCGCTGCAGCGGGTGGCGGGCGTGCGCGCCTCGGCCCCCCACGCGATGGATCTCGCGCGCTACGGCATCCGGTATCTGCGGCCGAGGTCCGCGGTGATCTGCATTTCATACTCCGGCGAGGTCGGTCGGACGATCGAGGCCGCCGCGCAGGCCCGGCGGTTCGGCCATCGGGTCGTGGCGCTCACGGGACGAGCGGATGGTCGGCTGGCGACCGAGACCGACCGAGCGGTGCTCCTCGACGTCCCGACGTTCGGCTTCTCGCCCGGCACGAGCACCTACGTCGCCATGGTGGCAGCGTTGCTCGAGCTCGCCGCCGCCTGGGGCGAAGCCCGCGCCGCGCCGGGGGCCGCCGATGGGCGCGCCGCGCTCCGCGGCGCCCCCGAGGC
>JBKOWM010000045.1:0-51830 GCA_046724395.1 Actinomycetota bacterium | reverse complement strand
GTCGGTGGCCGCGGTGATCGATCTCGCCGCCGGTCGTGTCGGCCGCCGCCGTGACCTGGTCGCCGGATTGAAGGCCGTTCGGGACAGGGAGTATGTTTCCCTCTCTCGCGCTTCCCCCGAGAGCCACGTATGAAGAAGGGGGGGCGCATGGAAAGCCGGGTCGCATTGTCCGATCGCAACGATCTTGTCTCCGCTCGGGTCGGTCCCGTCGCCGAGCCGTTCGCCGACGCGTACGACCGCAACATCGATCGCGTGCTCGTCACGGAGATGGAAATCCAGGACATGCTTCGCGACCTCGGATCCCGGATCACCCACGACTACGACGGCCTCGACGTCCTCCTCGTAGGCGTGCTGAAGGGGGCGTTCGTCGTGATGGCCGACCTCGCCCGATACATCCACCTGCCGGTCGAGTTCGATTTCATGGCGGTGGCTTCGTACGGCGCCGCGACGAAGACGAGCGGTGTCGTCCGAATCCTGAAGGATCTCGATCACGACATCGAGGGACGCCACGTGCTCCTCGTCGAGGACATCGTCGACTCGGGCCTCACGCTCAACTACGTCTTGAAGAACCTCCGCGGACGCCGGCCCGCGAGCCTCGAGGTCTGCGCGCTGCTGCAGAAGGCGGGCATCCAGCGCGTTCCGCTCGACATCCGGTACAAGGGCTTCGACATCCCGCCCGACTTCGTCGTCGGATACGGTCTGGACTTCGCCCAGAAGTACCGGAACCTGCCGTACATCGCCACGCTCAGGCCCGAGGCGTACGCCGAGCTCTGAGGCCGGGGTCTCGCCGGAGCACGCGACCTCGAGCGACGGGAACGCGCTCCGAGGGTAGTCCCGTCGAACGTGCATGAATCGCGTCATCGCTGCTCTCGCCCTCGTCGTCACGGGAGTCGTGCTCGTCGGATGCGCCGGCGACCGGGAAGAATCGGGGGGAACCTCCTCGGGGATCCGTGGAACGGTCCTGGCCGGACCACAATGCCCGGTCGAGACCGAGGAGAGCCCGTGCCCGCCCCGGCCGCTCGGCGGCGTGAGAATCGAGGTCCTTCGAGACGGGGTCGTCGTCGCCGAGGCGACGACGACGGATCGGGGCAAGTTCTCGGTCGCGCTGGCGGCGGGCAGGTACGAGGTTCGGGTGAGCGCCAGTCAGCTGAGGTTCATCTCGTCGAGGCCGATCCACGTCGATGTCGAGGAGGGCGAGTTCGTCGACGTCGACGTCCCGGTCGATACGGGAATCCGCTGACGGACCGGGCGGTCTGATTTCCCCCCCGTGCTACCATTCGTCAGGGCTCGGCGTCACGACGGACGCTCGAGCCCCGAAGTATCTCCGCAGGTAGCAGGTTCGAGAGGAGCGCCACCCTGCCGAGCGATCCCGGGTCGCCAATGCGGCGGTTGTTCCGCGGCCCCGCGCTGTACATCCTCATCGTCCTCGCGGCGCTGTGGATCTTCGTGCTGTTCGCAAATCGAGAGCCGCAGGCGCAGCCCCTCACCTTCACTCAGTTCCAGACGTACGTCGACAACGGCACCGTCGCGAACGCGACGATCTACGAGGGCGATCAGCAGATCCGCGGCGAGCTCGACAGCGGCGCGACCTACGAGGTCGCGTACCCGTCCGAATCGCAGGCCGACATCGTGGACGAGCTGCGCGGGTCCGGCGTACCGACGAAGATCGATCCGCAGAAGGGGTCCGCGCTGGCCGGCTTCCTGATCCAGCTCATTCCGATCGTGCTCATCATCGGCGCGTTCCTGTGGATCATGAACCAGTCGCAGGCCGGCGGCGGCCGCGTGATGCAGTTCGGCAAGGCGCGCGCCAAGCAGGTCACGAAGGATCAGCCGAAGACGACGTTTTCGGACGTCGCCGGTGTCGATGAGGCGATCGAGGAGCTCCAGGAGGTCAAGGAGTACCTCCAGAATCCGGCCAAGTTCCAGGCGATGGGCGCCAAGATCCCCAAGGGCGTCCTGCTCTTCGGTCCTCCGGGCACGGGCAAGACGCTGCTCGCGCGCGCGGTCGCCGGCGAGGCCGGTGTTCCGTTCTACTCCATCAGCGGTTCCGACTTCGTCGAGATGTTCGTCGGCGTTGGCGCGGCGCGCGTCCGCGACCTTTTCGAGCAGGCGAAGCAGAACGCGCCGGCAATCGTGTTCATCGACGAGATCGACGCCGTAGGGCGACATCGCGGCGCGGGTCTCGGGGGAGGCCACGACGAGCGGGAGCAGACGCTCAATCAGTTGCTCGTCGAGATGGACGGGTTCGACCAGCGCACCGCCGTGATCCTCATGGCCGCGACGAACCGCCCGGACATTCTCGACCCGGCCCTCCTGCGTCCGGGCCGGTTCGACCGACACGTCACCATCGACCGCCCCGACCTCGAGGGCCGTAAGGCGATCCTCCGCGTGCACGCTCGCGGCAAGCCGTTCGACGAGCGCGTCGATCTCGACGTGATCGCCCGCCGGACGCCGGGGTTCACCGGCGCCGACCTCGCCAACGTCATCAACGAGGCCGCACTGCTCGCGGCCCGATGGGGCAAGAAGGCCATCTCGATGAGGGAGATCGAGGAGGCCATCGACCGTGTCATGGCGGGTCCCGAGCGCAAGACGCGGGTCATGAGCGAGCGCGAGAAGCGTGTGATCGCGTACCACGAAGGCGGCCACGCCCTGGTCGCGCACGTCCTGCCGAACACCGATCCGGTGCACAAGATCAGCGTCATTTCGCGCGGACGCGCGCTCGGGTACACACTCACGCTGCCGGAGCAGGACAAGTTCCTCATGACCCGCGAGGAACTGACCGACGAGCTGGCGATGTTGCTCGGCGGCCGGGTCGCTGAGGAGCTCATCGTCGGTGACATCACCACGGGCGCCGCCAACGATATCGAGCGCGCGACGAAGATCGCGCGACAGATGGTCACCGAGTACGGCATGAGCGACGTCATCGGCCCGCTCACCCTCGGCCAGAAGCAGCACGAGGTGTTCCTCGGCCGCGACTTCCAGAGCCAGCCCGATTACTCAGACTCGGTCGCCTTCGAGATCGACAACGAGGTGCGCCAGATGATCGATCAGGCTCACGACGAGGCGCTGGAGATCCTGCAGGAGTGGCGGCCCAAGCTCGACGAGCTCGCCTCCGCACTGATGGAGCGCGAGACGATCGATCGCGATGAGGTCGAGGTGGTTCTGTCAGATGTTCCCAAGCGCGCCCAGCGCGATCACGCCGTCCGCGGCGCGGGGCTTGCGGTCGCCCGGCGCGCGATCCGCGCGCAGCACGACCACTCGCCACCCGGTCAGATCGGCTAGCGGTCTGGACCGCTGGGCGACCTTCGACTGCTACGGCACGCTGATCGACTGGTTCGGCGGGATCCGCGCGACCCTGGCCGACCTGTGGCCGGGGCACGACGCCGAGCTGCTCCTCTCGGCCTATCACGACATCGAGCCCGAGGTTCAGCGGAACCGGTCGATCTCCTATCGGGAGGTGATGGGCGAGTCGCTCGCACGCGTGGCGCACCGAGAAGGCCTCGATCTCGACGCCGACGACCGCGACGCCCTGGCCGACTCGCTGCCGTCGTGGCCGCCGTTCCCGGAGGTCGCGGACGCGCTCGTCGAGCTTCGCGGCGGCGGGTGGCACCTGGCGATCCTGTCGAACACGGATCCCGATCTCCTCGACGCGTCGGTATGGGCGATCGGTGTACCGGTCGATCTGCAGATCACGGCCGCCGAGGCGGGGTCGTACAAGCCCGCCCGTGGTCACTGGGACCGGTTCTTCGCCGAGACGGGGGCCGATCGCTCTCGGCACGTGCACGTCGCGGCCTCCGTTTTCCACGACATCCGCCCGTGCGGGAAGCTCGGGCTCACGGCAGCCTGGATCAACCGTCTCGGGGAGACGAGCGGCGTGCCGCGGGCCGCCGACCTTCCGGACCTCTCGACGCTGCCAGAAACCCTCGATCGTCTGGTCCCGCTCGCGCGATAGCCTGGACGCGATGGACGAAAACGATTTCGACGCCGAGAAGATCGAGGACGGCGTCCGTCTCATCCTCGAGGGCGTCGGCGAGAACCCGGATCGCGACGGGCTGAAGGAGACCCCGCGGCGGGTGGCAGGGATGTACGAGGAGATCCTGAACGGCGTTGGTCAGGATCCGACACCGCTCGTCACGGTCGTCCCCGGTGCCGATTTCGACGAGATGATCATGGTGAAGGACATCCCGCTGCAGAGTCTCTGCGAGCACCATCTCCTGCCGTTCAACGGGAAGGCGCACGTCGCCTACATCCCCAATAAGCAAGGAGAGATCACGGGTCTTTCGAAGATCGCTCGGGTCGTCGACACGCTCTCGAAGCGATTGCAGGTGCAGGAGCGTCTGACCACAGAGATCGCGGACACCATCGAGAAGGCGCTCAGCCCACGTGGCGTGTTCGTCATGATCGAGGCCGAACACCTTTGCATGACGATGCGCGGCATCAAGAAGCCCGGCTCTCGAACGCTCACCTCCGCCGTCCGCGGCCTGTTCCGCAACGACGCGCGGACCCGGCAGGAGGCGCTGAACTACATCGCTCAGGGATGAGTCGTCCGCAACCGATCGGAACGACGACGAGCGGCTAGCATCCCGCAGATGGACGGGCGGTTGATCTGGCGCGTCGGCGACATCGACCTCGAGTGCGGCGAACGAACCCTCGTCATGGGCGTGCTGAACATCACGCCCGATTCGTTCTCCGACGGTGGCCGGCATTTCGGCGAGCGCGCGGCGATCGATCGAGGGATCGCGATGGTCGACGAGGGGGCGGACGTCGTCGACGTCGGCGGTGAGTCGACGAGGCCGGGCTCCGATCCCGTTCCGGTCGAGGAGGAGATCCGGCGGGTTGCTTCGGTGGTCGAGCGCCTGGCGAGCCATGTGGGCGTACCCGTCTCGATCGACACGCGCCGATCCGAGGTCGCGTTGCGGGCCCTCGACGCCGGCGCCTCGATCGTGAACGACGTGACCGCCGGCCGCGACCCGCGAATGTTCGAGGTCGTTCGCGAGACGCGGGCGGGCTACATCGCGATGCACATGCGCGGCGATCCGAAGACGATGCAAGAGGCGCCCGAGTACGCCGACGTCGTCGACGATGTCACGGGGTTCCTTCGCGAGCGCATCGAGGCGGCCGGCCTCGCGGGTATCGACACGGACCGGATCGCCGTCGACCCCGGCATCGGGTTCGGCAAGGACCTCCGTCACAACCTTTCGCTCCTTTATCACGTCGACGTGCTCGCCGCGCTCGGGCGCCCCGTCGTCGTCGGACCGTCGCGAAAGCGATTCATTGGCTCGTTGCTCGGTGGCGCGCCCGAGGACGAGCGGCTCGAGGGGACGATCGGCGCGGCGGCGTGGCTCGCAGCGCGCGGCGCCCACGTGGTCCGCGTACACGACGTCCTGGAGGTCGGTCGTGCGCTGCGCGTCGTGGACGCGATCGCGCGCGCGGACGGGCCCGCGTGACGCACAGCAAGCGCCGCGTTCCGGTGTCTCGCGGCGACCTGGCCGTCGTGGACGTCGGCGACCCGGACGCTCCCGCGGTGCTCTTCGTCCACGGGTTCCCCACGTCGTCGTTCCTGTGGCGCGCGTTCTGGCCGATGATCCCGCCAGCCATGCGCGCGATTGCACCCGATCTGCTCGGCGCCGGCGACTCCGACAAGCCCGTCGGCGCGCCGCTCGGCATCGAGGCGCAGGCCGGCTACCTCTCGGAGCTCCTCGACCGGCTCGCGGTGGAGCGGGCCGCCGTCGTCGGGCACGGCGAGGGAGGGGGAATCGCGCAACTGCTCGCCGTGCAGGGGCGCGCGGGCGCGCTGGTCCTGATCGACTCAATCGCCTTCGACTGCTGGCCGAGTCCCGCGATGCGTCGGCTGCAGCACCTCGGCTCCCGCGCCGATGCTCGAGTCGCGGACGTCATCGGCCAGGTGTTCCGGGTCGGGATGGCAGATCCTCAGCGCCTTTCGGGCGCCGCGGCCGCCGAGTACGCCCGACCGTACGCGAGCGACGACGGGTGGGCCGCGCTCGGCCGGCTCGCGACGGCGTTCGACGGCACGGGGCTGGCCGGCCGCGACGACGAGCTCGCGGCGCTCGACATTCCCGTCCTTCTGCTGTGGGGCGAGGACGATCCGGTAACGCCGGCCGGCCAGGCCGAGCGGTTGAACGAATTGATCGCGCGCTCGAGCCTGGCGCTGCTTCCCGGCTGCAAGCACTTTCTCCCCGAGGAGGCGCCGCAGACGGTCGCCCCGCTGTTGTACGAGTATCTGCGCGGCTCGTACGCGCGTCTTCCGCACGTCCATGAGGCGGGGCCGACGACGATCGAGCTCGGCCGCCGGTACACGGATCGAAAGGGATGAGCGGATGACGGCCAACAGGTTGTTCCTCACGGGGATCGAGGCGATGGGGCGCCACGGCGCCAACCCGGGCGAAAAGGATCGCCCGCAGGCGTTCGTCGTCGATCTCGACGTGCAGGTCGAGCCGGCCGGCGACGAGCTGAGATCGACCGCCGACTACCGGCGCCTGATTCAGGCCGCGCGCGACGTCGTTCAGACGGCATCGTTCGACCTGCTCGAGACGCTGGCGACGGCAGTCGCGGAGCGCATCGGCGATCAGGACGGCGTCGTGTCGGCGACGGCCATCGTGCACAAGCCGGCCGCCGCTATCTCCAACGGTGCCCAGGGCGTCGCGGCGGGAGCGACCGTCGCGCGCGAGCGGTGACGCGGGCGTATCTGGCCCTCGGATCGAACCTGGGCGACCGCCTCTCGACGCTTCAGCGCGCCGTCGGCCTGCTCGACGAGATCTCGGCCGTCCGCGTCGTGCGCAGCTCACGAGTGTTCGAGACCGCGCCACTCGGCCCGCCGCAGCCCGACTTCCTGAACGCAGTCGTGGAGGTCGAGACATCGCTCGCCCCCCGCGCGCTACTCGAGGCGTGCCTGGGCGTCGAGCGGGCACTCGGCCGTGAGCGGGCGGAGCGGTGGGGCCCGAGGACGCTCGACGTGGACGTCCTTACCTACGACGACGTCGAGGTCGACGAGCCCGACCTACAGATCCCGCATCCTCGCATGCACGAGCGTGCGTTCGTCGTCGTGCCGCTCGCGGAGCTCGACGCGGACCCGCCGCTTCCCGGCGGACGGCATCTGACCGACGTGCGGCTTCCACCCACCGACGTCGTCGGCGTGCGGCCGTTCGGGGCGCCCCTGCGCGTCGAAGCTCCGTGATCGTGCGGTTGTGACCGCCGCCGATCGCCCGGGCGACCGGAGCGCGTCGTCTGGCCCGCGCCGCCGATTGCGATACTCGGGCGCGTGAACTTGGCGATCGTCGGCGCTGGCCGAGTCGGGACGGGCATCGGCGTCCGGCTCCGGCGCTCGGGCCACCGAATCGTCGCGGTGAGCGGTCGCGAGCGGACGCCGGCCCGGGCTCGCGAGTACCTGGGGCCTGTTCCCTTCCTCCCGGCCGCCGATGCCGCCACGCTCGCCGAGGTCGTGCTGATCGCCACGCCCGACGACGCCATCGCGCTCGTCTGTGACGAGATCGTCGAGAGGGGCGGCGTCACGACGGGCAGCGCCGTCGCTCACGTCTCGGGGGGAACGGGCCTCGACGCCCTCGCGCCGGCCGAGGCGATCGGCGCAACGGTGCTCTCGATCCACCCGCTGCAGACGTTTCCGGACGTGGAGGGCGCCATCGAGCGCCTGGCCGGATGCCCGATCGCGCTGACGTCGCGAACGGTTGCCGGCGCGGCCTTGGGTGAGCGCCTCGCGCTGGACGTCGGCGGCCGTCCGTTCCCGCTCGCCGACGAGGCCAAGCCCCTGTATCACGCGGCCGCCGTCTTCGCCTCGAACTACCTGGTCGTCGTGACGGCACTCGCGCGGGATGCGGGGGTGTCCGCCGGCCTCGACGACCCGGTCGCCCTCATGGGTCCGCTGCAGAGAACCACGATTCACAATCTCGACGAGGTCGGACCGGAACGGGCGCTCACGGGCCCCGCCGTCCGCGGGGACGCCGGGACGATCGAGCGACACCTGGTCGCGCTCTCGTCGGCGGTTCCCTCCGCGGTCGGTGCCTACGTCGCCCTCGCCCGCGCGGCGCTCGACCTCGGCGAACGCGCCGGACGTCTCGGACAGGAGCGGCGCGCGGCCGTCGAGGAGGTGCTCGGCCGGTGGAGCTGATCCGCAAGGTTGTGGAAGTTCGCGCCCGATGCGAGGAACCCCGCTCGGCCGGGAGGCGCGTGGGGTTCGTTCCGACGATGGGCGCCTTCCACGGCGGTCACGTCTCGCTGATCGAACGGGCGCGCCGTGAGACGGACCTGCTCGTCGTTTCTATCTTCGTGAACCCGCTCCAGTTCGGTGAGGCGGCCGATCTGGAGCGATACCCGCGCGACGAGGAGCGCGATGTTCGCACGGCTCAGGGCCTCGGCACGGACGTCGTCTTCGCCCCCTCCGTCGAGGAGATGTATCCGAGGGGCGAGCCACAAGTGACCGTGGATCCTGGCCCGCTCGGCGAGCGCCTCGAGGGCGCCGGTCGGCCGGGGCATTTTCGGGGCGTCGCGACGGTCGTGGCCAAGCTCTTCCACGCCGTCGGCGCCTGCCGGGCGTACTTCGGCGAGAAGGACGCCCAGCAGTTCGCCATCGTTCGACGGATGGTCGCCGATCTCGAGGAGCCGATCGAGCTGGTTGCGTGCCCGACGGTTCGGGAGGCGGACGGCCTGGCGCTGTCCTCGCGTAATGCGCGGCTCTCACGCGAGCAGCGCGAGGCCGCCGGGGCGCTGTTTCTGGCGCTCGCCGCCGCCGCGGAGCTGGCAAAGGCCGGCGAGCGGGATGCCGGTCCCCTCGTCGCGGTGATGGCGCGCGAGATCGGCGCGACATCTGGCGCGCGGCTGGACTACGCCGCGGTCGTCGACGATGCGAGCTTCGAACAGGTCGCCCGCATCGAGCGGTCCGCGCGCGCACTTGTCGCCGCGACCTTCGGAGCCGTGCGGTTGATCGACAACCTGCTGCTGCCGACGCTGTGAGCGGTGTCATGGGGCCGCCCGCGTGCGAGGATGCCCGCGGTCCCCGGCGCAAGCGGTCGTGGGGCCTCGCAAACGCGGAGGGAGGAGCATGCTGCTCGCGGTCAACGTCGGCAACACGAACACCGTGCTCGGCGTGTTCCAGGGCGAGGATCTCAGGTGGCAGTGGCGCGTCTCGACCGAGGCCGAGCGGACGGCCGACGAGCTAGCGGTTGTGTTCGGGAGCCTGCTGGCGCAGCAGGACCTCTCGTTCTCGAGCCAGATCACCGGGGTCGTCATCTCGTCGGTCGTTCCGCCGTCGACGCAGGCGCTTCGCGAAATGGTGACGTCGTACTTCGCGTTCCCGCCCGTCGTCGTCGAGCCGGGGACGCGGACCGGCGTCCCGATCCTCACCGACAACCCACGGGAGGTGGGCGCGGACCGCATCGTGAATGCCCTGGCAGCGTTCCAGCGTTACGGCGGTCCGTGCATCGTGATCGACTTCGGCACCGCGACGACGTACGACGCCGTCTCCGCAAAGGGCGAGTTCCTGGGCGGCGCGATCGCCCCCGGCCTGCAGGTGTCCAACCGCGTGCTCGCATCGGCGACCGCGCGTCTGCCGCAGGTCGAGCTCCACACACCCACGTCCGCGATCGGTCGGAACACCGTGGAGGCGATTCAATCGGCGCTCGTCTACGGCACGGCGGGTGAGGTGGACGGAATGATCGACCGGATCCGCGACGAGCTCGGTCCCGAGGCAACGGTGATCGCGACGGGCGGGCTCGCGGCGATCGTGATGCCGCACTGCCGGCACGAGCTCAAATACGATCCGTGGCTCACGCTCGAGGGACTCCGCCTCGTCTTCGAGCGCAACACGGGGTTCGGGGGCTCAAGTAGCGAGCGCGAACGCGCGAGCGGTAGCCCCCGAGGGACGGGGTTCGGGGGCTCAAGTAGCGAGCGCGAACGCGCGAGCGGTAGCCCCCGAGGGACGGGGTTCGGGGGCTCAAGTAGCGAGCGCGAACGCGGGAGCGGTAGCCCCCGAAGCTACACCGAGCCGAGCGATGACCGTAGGTGAGGAGGAGCGGCGCGGTCGTGAGGCCGACGTCCTCAGGGCTCGGCGTGAGAGCCGCGAGCGTCTCGGCGACAACGCCTTCGCGCCGAACCTCGAGCGGGCGATCGGCGCGGACCACGCAACGCCTTCGACCCAGATCCGATCCGGTTACGCCGATCTGCCGCCCGATCACATCGCCGAGGATCGGTTCACGCTCGCCGGTCGCGTCGTGTTGCGGCGGAGCTTCGGCAGGCTCGTGTTTCTGGTCGTGCGAGACCGGGACGGCGATCTGCAGGTCGTCGGCGATAGCCGCCGGCTCGGTGACTCGTGGGCGTTCCTGGAGGAGATCGACCTGGGTGACATCGTTGCTGCAACGGGACCGGTCGGCACGACCCGCAGGGGCGAGTTGTCGATCTTCGCCGACCGGATCGCGATGCTCTCGAAGGCTCTACGACCACTGCCGGAGAAGTGGCACGGGCTGAGGGATCCCGATCTCCAGCAGCGTCTGCGCTACCTGCACCTGGCAACGGATCTGGACGCGCGACGCATCGTGTCGACGCGGGCGGGTGTCCTGTCCGCGTTCCGCGCGTATCTGGACGCCCACGGCTTCGTCGAGGTGGAGACGCCCGTCCTGCAAAGCGTCGCCGGCGGGGCTCTCGCGAGGCCGTTCGTCACACATCACGATGCACTGGACATCGACCTGTATCTGCGGATCGCCCTGGAGCTGTATCTCAAGCGATTGCTCGTCGGCGGGCTGGAGCGCGTCTACGAGATCGGCCGCAACTTCCGCAACGAGGGCATCGACCGTTGGCACAACCCGGAGTTCACGATGATGGAGTGCTACCAGGCATACACCGACTACAACGGGATGATGGATCTGGTCGAGGAGTTGCTGCGCGCCGCGGCAAACGCGGTGCACGGGACCCAGCGGATCACGTACCAGGGCCGCGAGCTCGACCTCGCAAGGCCGTGGCGGCGGATCACGATGCTTGGCTCGCTTTCGGAGCTCCTCGGCGAGGACATCGACCTCGGGCGGGCCGATCTCGCCGGCTTGGCCGACGAGCACGGTGTCCGCGTCGACCCCGCGTGGGGCCCGGGCAAGATCGTCCAGGAACTGTGGGAGCACGTCGTCGAGCCGACGCTGTTCGAGCCGACGTTCGTGAAGGACTTCCCGAGGGAGGTCTCGCCACTTGCGCGGCCGCACCGCGACGACCCGCGACTGACCGAGCACGTCGACCCGTACCTCGCCGGCGGCGAGATCGGCGCCGCCTACTCCGAGCTCACGGATCCCGACGACCAGCGGGCGCGGTTCGAAGCGCAGATCGAGGCCAGGCGCAGGGGTGCGGAGGAGACCCATCCGCTCGACGAGGACTTCCTCCGCGCCCTGGAGCACGGGATGCCGCCGGCCGGCGGGCTTGGCCTGGGAATCGACCGGATCACGATGATCCTTGCCGACGCCTACTCCATGCGCGACGTGATCCTGTTCCCACACCGCCGGCCCGATGAATCGGAGGCCGACTGACCTTCAAGGGCGGCGCCGACTCCACGCCGCCGGCGCTATCCCGCGCCGCTCTGCACCGTCCTGCTGGCGTCGTTGAGCACGAGGAGGATGTCCTCGAGCGGCGTGCCCTTGGGAAGAAACCCCGAGGCACCTGCTTGGCGCGCCTCTCGCTCGATCCCGGCGTCGGCGTGCGCCGTCAGGATGACGACGGGCAGGTCCGGCTGCCTGGCGTGGATCCGCCGCATCGCGTCGATGCCATTGAGGTCCGGCATCGACAGGTCCATCAACACGACGTCGGGGTCGAGCTCCTGCACTCGATCCGCCGCCGCGGCCCCGCCCGCGGCCTCGCCCGCCACCTCGACATCTTTGACGAGGCGGAGTGCGGACGTGAGCGCTCGCCGGAACGCCGGATGGTCGTCGACGATCAATACCCTCAAGGTCGTCCTCTCTTTCCGGGAAGGTCCGGCGGAATCCGTACGAGGTTGGGCAATCTCATCGCAGGGCGATGGTCGCGGCAACGCCCCATCCGGGGGAACTTCGCTACCCCGAAAGGCGGAGGTACTGGGTGACCGATGGTCGAGGCCCTCATCCCGAGGCCTCGGCAATCCGAATAACCCAGAGAGAGAGTGGGTTTATACGGATCGGAGACAGGGAGCGGTGCTCTGCACGCGCCGGGGTGTGCAGCGATCGGGCATCGGATGAGGGACCGCGGGCGGTCCGGAAAGGGGTCCGGGGTATACTCCCATCCGTGGGGCGCTTCGGAAGGCGCGTTGTGAGCGCCGCCCGAGGCGCTCGACCTGCCTCGGGGGTAGGACGGGGTCCGTAGATCCCCGAGGCATGTTCGACAGTAGGGGTTTCGGCCAGGGGGCACGGGGGGCTCACGCCCCCCGGAGAAACCAGGGGCACGGGGGGCACCGGCCCCCCGGAAGAAACCCGGGGGAGTGACATGTTCGAACGCTTCACCGACCGAGCCAGGCGGGTCGTGGTCCTCGCCCAGGAAGAGGCGAGGATGCTCAATCACAACTACATCGGGACCGAGCACATCCTGCTCGGGCTGATCCATGAGGGCGAGGGCGTAGCCGCCAAGGCGCTCGAGCAGTTGAACATCTCGCTCGAGGCGGTGCGCCAGCAGGTCGAGGAGATCATCGGCCAGGGCCAGGCGGCTCCCACCGGCCACATCCCGTTCACCCCTCGGGCGAAGAAGGTTCTCGAGCTCTCGCTTCGCGAGGCGCTGCAACTCGGCCACAACTACATCGGCACCGAACACATCCTGCTGGGCCTGATCCGTGAGGGCGAGGGTGTCGCCGCCCAGGTGCTGCAGAAGCTCGGCGCCGACCTCAACCGGGTCCGCCAGACCGTCATCCAGCTGCTGTCGGGATACACCGGCGGCAAGGAGCAGGCGCCCGGCGAGGGCGGCGGCCAGGCCCAGGGCTCCATGGTTCTCGACCAGTTCGGGCGGAACCTGACGCAGCTGGCGCGCGACCAGAAACTCGACCCCGTCATCGGGCGAGCCAAGGAGATCGAGCGGGTGATGCAGGTCCTCTCTCGCCGGACCAAGAACAATCCCGTCCTGATCGGGGAGCCGGGCGTCGGCAAGACGGCGATCGTGGAGGGCCTCGCGCAGGACATCGTGAAGGGTGAGGTCCCCGAGACGCTCAAAGGCAAGCAGATCTACACGCTCGATCTGGGCGCCCTCGTCGCCGGTTCGCGATATCGCGGCGACTTCGAGGAACGGCTGAAGAAGGTCCTCAAGGAGATCCGGACGCGCGGCGACATCATCCTGTTCATCGACGAGCTGCACACGCTCGTCGGTGCCGGCGCCGCCGAGGGAGCCATCGACGCGGCCAGCATCCTCAAGCCGATGCTCGCCCGCGGCGAGCTGCAGACGATCGGAGCCACCACTCGCGACGAGTACCGCAAGCACCTCGAGAAGGATGCGGCGCTCGAGCGGCGGTTCCAGCCGATCAGCGTCGAGGAGCCGTCGGTCACCCACACCATCGAGATCCTCAAGGGTCTGCGCGACCGGTACGAGGCGCACCACCGGGTCTCGTACACCGATGACGCCGTCGTGGCTGCGGCGAACCTCGCCGACCGCTACATCAGCGACCGGTTCCTGCCGGATAAGGCGATCGACCTGATCGACGAGGCCGGGTCGCGCATGCGCATTCGCCGGATGACGGCACCGCCCGACGTGCGCGAGATCGACGAGAAGATCGCAGAGGTTCGGCTGAAGAAGGAATCCGCCATCGACGCGCAGGACTTCGAGCGCGCCGCGGCGCTCCGCGACGAGGAGAAGACCCTCCTCGAGGAGCGCACGCGCCGGGAGCGCGAGTGGAAGTCGGGCGAGATGGACATCCTCTCGGAGGTCGACGAGGAGGAGATCGCCGAGGTCCTGTCGACCTGGACGGGCATCCCGGTCTTCAAGCTGACCGAGGAGGAGACCGAGAAGCTGCTCCGGATGGAGGACGAGCTGCACAAGCGGATCGTCAGCCAGAGCGAGTCCATCGCCGCCGTCTCCAAGGCCATCCGCCGAACGCGCGCGGGCCTGAAGGACCCCAAGCGGCCGGCCGGCTCGTTCATCTTCCTCGGGCCGTCGGGCGTCGGGAAGACGGAGCTGTCCAAGACGCTCGCCGAGTTCCTGTTCGGCGACGAGGATGCGCTGATCCAGCTCGACATGTCCGAGTACATGGAGAAGCACACCGTCAGCCGGCTGATCGGCTCACCCCCCGGCTACGTCGGGTACGAGGAGGGCGGGCAGCTGACCGAGGCCGTGCGCCGCAAGCCGTTCAGCGTGGTGCTGTTCGACGAGATCGAGAAGGCCCACCCGGACGTGTTCAATACGCTCCTGCAGATCCTCGAGGATGGTCACCTGACCGACGCCCAGGGTCACAAGGTGGACTTCAAGAACACCATCATCATCATGACGTCGAACCTCGGCACCCGGGATATCCAGAAGGGGCCCGGAATCGGGTTCGCCGCGCGTCCGGACGAGAAACTCACCTACGAGAAGATGAAGGACAAGGTCATGGAGGAGCTAAAGCGCTCCTTCCGGCCGGAGTTCCTCAACCGGATCGACGAGGTCATCGTGTTCCACTCGCTGTCGCGGGAGGATGTGAAGAGGATCGTCGATTTGATGATGAAGCGAGTTCGGGAGCAGCTTGGCGCGAAGGACCTAGACATCGAGCTCACCGATTCGGCCAAGGACCTGCTCGCCGAGAAGGGCTACGACCCGGCGCTGGGCGCGCGGCCGCTGCGGCGGACGATCCAGCGGATGGTGGAGGACCAGCTCTCGGAGAAGCTCCTGTGGAAGGAGTTCCGGGCGGGGCAGACGATCATCGTCGACGCCCGCGACGGCGAGATCGTGTTCGAGACGCCGGCACCGCCCGACACACCGCCGGTCGAGCTCGCGGGGTCCCAGGAGAGTTAGCCCCGACCGCACCCGTGGAGCCGCGGGGCGCTTCCCCGTGGCTCCCGCAAGACCGAGGGCCCAGCAACCACACGGCTGCTGGGCCTTTCGGGTTCCGGACTTCCGCGGCGGGACCGTTAGGACGTCCTCAGCGCGTCACTCCCGGGACATCACGTCATCGCGGCGACGTAATCGCGCGTGTGCTCCTCCCACAGCCGGATGGATCTGTTCGTCAGGACGAAGTTCGTCTGATCGGCGTTGTACATGATTTCCGCGTCGTTCGGATATTTCCTCGCGACCCAGCGTGCGAACGGCTCCCACATCTGCGGCGAGAACTTCTCGATGTCCAAGTTCAAGGACACGCGAACGATCTCGCCCTCTCGCACGGTGAAGTGGAAGGAGCCGGGGTACGGACCCCGTCCGATCTCCCCCGACCGGATCCCGTGCCAGTCGAACGTGCACCCGACGAGCGTCCCGGACGGCCCAGTGCTCGAGACGCCACATGAGATCAACCGCTGTCGATACCCCGTCGCGCGAAAGAAGTCGAGCTCCATGGGAAGGCCGCTGACCGTTCGCGCGTCGAGACTCGAGAGGTCGGCGTCTGGTGCCAGATACGAAACCGCCCTCTCGGAGTCGAAGTCCGCGAACGCGTCGAAGAAGCCCTCGGCCGCCGCGAGCGCCGCGGGGTCGGCCACCGGCGTCGGATTCAACGACGGTTGCTGCCGGTCGGCTGGCGTCACCCGCCCGGTATTGCGATTCGCCAGGACGGCCGCCACGGCGGCGATGCCGATCGCCGCGACGACGATGTAGGCACCGATCCTTCGGTTCCTGCTGGACCGTCGCTGACGTCGCTCCTGTTCGTTCCAGGCGCCCAGATCGGGTTCGATCTGCTTCGTGGTCATCTCGAAGACCTCCCTCACGTCACTCATGCGGGACTCCAGCCGTTCGGAGCACGATGCGGCCCTGCGTTGCGAGCGCGCGCACCGTCGACGGGCGCACGCCCAGGATGCTGCCCGCCTCGTCCGAGGCGTAGCCGTACATGTCGAGCAGGATGAGAGCGGCGCGCTGCCGCGGCGACAGCCCTCGAAGCATCGTTCGGACGTCCTCCCTCAGGTTCACCTCGTCGAACGGGTCGACCGCCGAGGCGGACCCGACGAGCCTCCGCGCGGCCCGGCGTGCGGCGCGCGCCCGCATCCGGGACCCGTTGAGCGCCACGCGGAAGAGGTACGCCCTGAGATCGGCGATCTCGTTGAGGCGATCCCAGCGCTCCCAGAGCTTGACGAACGCCTCCTGAGCGAGATCCGCGGCGTCCGTCCGGTTTCCCGTCACGAAATACAGGACCTTCAGAAGGCCCGCGTGCTCCTCGGCGAAGAACACGCCGAAGTCCGGCGGGCCCTCCGCGGCGTCCAGCCGCACGACGTCGTCCTCAGCCTGCATCGACGAGGTAGATGCCGCCGAACCGGGTTCCGCTTAGAAAACCCTCGAGGACACCCGCCGCGCAACCCGGGCGCGGCCGAACCGGTCGCCAACCGCCCTAGATCAGGCCACGCAACTCCTCCGGAACCAGGTCAGCGAACTGCCACGCCGTCCACAGGTCGTGTGCGATGCGAGACGCGTCCGATCGCACGCCGTACCTGGCGAAGTGGTCGCAGATCCGCTTGACGTCGCGCTCGAGCAATCGATGCGCATGACGGTTCTTGCGTGGATCGACGGCCTGCGGCAGATCGATGACCGTGGCGCGTCCCCGCCAGACCAGCACGTTGAAGGGCGAGAGGTCGCCGTGAATCACGTTCACATAGAGCATCCGCTCGACGTTCTTCATCAGCTGATCGAACAGCTCGTGAGCTTCGTCACGATCCGGCCGGTATCGGTTGAGCTGGGGCGCCGCCTCGTCGACGTCGCCGATGTACGTCATAAGGATTCCGTCGTCGCTCGATGCGATCGGCGTCGGTACGTCGACGCCGGACGCGGAGAGCGCGCGGAGCATCTCCCATTCGCGGTCCACCCAGATCGCGCCCTGGACTTCGCGGCCGAAACGTGTCTTCTTCTCGAGCGCCACTCGCACACGGCGCTCCTTGATCCACTCGCCGTCGCGGTAGATCGATTCGTCGCGGAAGTCTCGGCGGTCGAGCGGGTGGTACCGCTTGAGGGCGGCGAGCACGCTTCCCGTCGTCGACGGGTTGGCGCGGCAGAGGTGTACGGACGCCTCCTTGCCGCTCTTGATCGGGCGGATCACCGAAGTGATCAATCCCTCGTCCAGGAAATGCTGGACGGTCTGGTCTGCTCGCAATTCGGTTCCTCCTGGTCATGGTCGGGCCGTCGTCGAGAAGGCGCCCATGTCCAGGAAGCACGAAGGCCGCCCCTCGGGGCGGCCGCTGCGGTCGATCGGAGACCGGCTCAGCGCTTGCCGGAGGGCATGAGCGCGCGATAGACAACGGCGGAGACGGTCGCCATCTGCTCATCCCTCCTTCCGATCATCCGATCGGGACCCGGCGAGTATACGCGGCGATCGCGCCCCACGGCGATGTCGGCGGCGACGGCTACGGTCGCGACGTGACGAAGACACGTGCCGTGTTCGTGTGCTCGGGGTGCGGTCAGCAGCTCGCACGCTGGGCGGGGCGCTGCCCCGGATGCGGGGCGTGGGGATCGGTGGCCGAGCGGGCGATGTCCGCGCCGCACACCGGGCTGGGCGTCCGATCTCTTGGCGCCTTGGAGGGTGAGCCGGAGGCGGCGAGACGGACGTCGACGGGGTTCGACGGCGTCGACCGCGTGCTGGGGGGCGGGCTGGTCCCGGCCACGGTCGCGCTGCTCGCGGGCGAGCCCGGCATCGGCAAGTCGACGCTCCTGCTGCAGCTCCTGGCCTCGCTCCAGGCGCGCGGGCGGCGCTGCGTCCTCGCGTCGGGCGAGGAGTCGCGAGACCAGGTCGCCATGCGAGCGCGACGCCTCGGGCTGGCCGCCGACTCGGTCGCGTTCGTTCCGGGCCGCGAGCTCGTCGACGTTCTCGCCGCTGCGGAGGACGCCCGGCCCTTCGTTCTCGCGGTCGATTCCATCCAGACCCTTCGCGACGGCGCGGCGGGGCAGCTGGCGGGCGGGCCGGCGCAGGTCCGGTCTTGCGCCGACGCGCTCATCGGGTTCGCGAAGGCTCACGGGGTGTGTGTCCTGATGACCGGGCACGTCACCAAGGACGGCGACGTGGCGGGCCCTCGGACGCTCGAGCACGCGGTCGACGTGGTCCTCACATTCGACGGCGACGCCCGGTCGGGTCTGCGGATGCTGTCTGGCGGCAAGAACCGATTCGGCGCCGAAGGCGAGATCGCGTGGTTCGAGATGAGATCGGACGGCCTCGCCGCCATCGACTCGGCCGAGCTTCTCCTCTCCGGCGACGGCCAACCGGGCGCGGCGATTGCCCTGCCGCGGGCGGGCCGCCGGGCCATCGCGGTCGAGGTCCAGGCGCTCGTGGTCCCGGGTGAGGGGCCACCACGACGCCAGGCCACCGGTCTCGATGCCCGCAGGTTCCAGCTGGTCGCCGCGGTGCTCGACCGCGCCGCCGGACTCTCGCTCGGCCGGTCGGAGCTCTTCGGTGCAGCGGCCGGCGGAGTCAAGGTGGACGATCCGGCGGGCGACCTGGCCGTCGCGGCCGCCCTGGCCTCGGCCGCGACCGGCGTGCCACCGCCGCCGGCGACGGCCTTCGTCGGAGAGGTGACGCTGACGGGCCTCGTCAGGCCTGCTCCGGCGATGGCGCAGCGCCTCTCGGCTGCGAGGGCAGCCGGGCTTCGGGCTGTCGTCGCGGGCGAGGACGCGGACCGCGTCGAACGGGTATCGGTCCGACGTGTCGCAACCCTCGCTCAGGCGATCAGCTGGGCTGCCGGAAACGGGGCCGCGAGCGCAACCGGCCGAACACCCTAGGTCTTCGGATTGGCCGCCCGGGCGCCATAGGCCCTCTGACCTGGGCTTTTGATTTGCGGGTCAGAGGACCCGCGTGCTAGGCTCTAGGTCAGCGTCTTTCGACGTCCACCTTCGAGCCGAGGGGGTTGTGTGTTCCGCAAAGGCGACACGGTTGTGCATCCGGAGCATGGAGCCGCAGTCATCGAAGAGCTCCGCGAACGAGAGATCTTGGGCGAAAAGCGCAAGTACTTCGTCCTTCGGGTCGCATACGGCGACCTCACGCTGATGGTCCCGGTCGACAGCACCGAGGAGGTCGGCCTCCGCGAGGTCGTCAGCAAGTCCGAGGTCAAGAAGGTGCTGAACGTCCTCAAGGAGGACGAGTCGAAGATGGCGGCCAACTGGAGCCGGCGTTTCAAGAACAACATCGAGAAGCTGCGGTCCGGCGATATCTACCAGGTCGCCGAGGTCGTCCGGAACCTCTCGATCCGGGAGCGCGAGCGCGGGCTGTCCGCCGGCGAGAAGCGGATGATCACCAAGGCGCGCCAGATTCTCATCTCGGAACTCGCCTTTGCGACCAACGAGAGCGAGGACAAGGCCGAGGCCATGATCGACAAGGTCCTGGACGACTCGCACGGCACCCGGGTGCTGCAGGGAGCCTGATCGAACGACATCCCGCCGGTGCTTGCGCCGCCCGGGCCGACCCGGCACCGTAGGCGCGTGGAACCCGAGGCGGAACCGCGGCTCCCACGCGGACGGTTCGTCGAGTTCGTTCGCTTGATCTTCGTCATCTTGTTCGCCGCGGGCGGATACACGGTGGCCACCCGGTTGCCAGAGAGCGACACGCAGAAGACGCTCGTCGGCGTCGTCCTCGGCTCGGGTATCGGCTTCGTGCTCGGCGGCGCTCTTGGCCGGCAGACGGCGACGGCGGTCTCCACCATGGAGCGCGAATTCCGCCGCGTCCCGGCCGCAGAGGTCGTCGCCGGTGCGGTCGGGCTGATCTTCGGCCTCACCATCGCCGCGCTCGCGACGCTCCCCGTGTTTCGACTCCCGCCGCTCGTCGCGTGGACCACCGCCGCGTTCGTCTACGTCGCCCTCGGATACGCCGGGTATCGGATCGGCCGGACGATGAACGCCGAGCTCTTTGCGCTCATCGGCCTCAAGCCCCGCGCGGCGGCGTCGCGAGCCGACTCGGTCGTCGTCGACACGAGCGCCCTGATCGATGGCCGCGTCGTCGATCTTGCAAAGACCGGGTTCCTCGCCGGCGACGTCCTCGTCCACGAAGCGGTGCTCGGGGAGCTCCAGTCGATCGCCGACTCCTCCGATCCCAACCGGCGGCGACGCGGGCGCCGGGGACTCGACGTGGTGGCGGAACTACAGCGCTCGCCAGCCGTGCACGTGCACCTCGTCGAGGAGGTCGGAATCCACGATGTCGATGCGGCGCTCGTCCGCCTGGCGCGCGAGCGCGGCGCGTCGCTCATCACGACGGATCACAACCTGGCGAAGGTCGCCGAGGCGCTCTCGGTCCCCGTTCCGAGGCTGAACGATCTGGCGGTCGCGTTCCAGATGCCGGTGGGACCCGGGGACGAGCTCACGGTCGAGCTCGTGAAGGAGGGCCGCGAGCATGGCCAGGCGGTGGGGTACCTGGACGACGGCACGATGGTCGTCGTCGAACGCGCGACCGACTGGATCGGCTCCGCGGTTCCGGTCGTCGCGCGCAACGTCATCCAGACGTCGACTGGCCGGATGGTGTTCGCTTCGGTTCAGGGCGGCGTATGAACGTGCGCGCCGTCGCGATCGTGGTCGCGGCGGGGAGTGGGAGCCGCCTCGGCGCCGAGGCGCCGAAGGCGTTGCTGCCCCTCGGCGAGGAGCCGATGCTCGCCCGGGCCGTGCGCGCCGCGTTCGCGTCGGGCGCCGTCGGCCTCGTCGTCGTCGCGGCGCCCGCCGGGCACGAGGACCTCGCGCACGCCATGATCGGGGAGGCTGGGCCACACATCGTGGTGACCGGTGGCGACTCTCGCCACGCGTCGGTCCGCGCGGCTCTGGCCCAGGTCCCCGCCGATGCTCGCATCGTGGTCGTTCACGACGCGGCGCGCCCGTTCGCGACGCCCTCCCTGTTCAATGCAGTGATCGATGCGACGGAGGAGGCCGACGCGGCCGCCCCCGTCGTGCCGCTCGTCGACACCGTGAAGCGCGTACGCAACGGGTGGATCGTCTCGACCGAGACACGCGAGGAGCTTGCTGTGACGCAGACGCCGCAGGCCTTTCGCGTCGCGTCGCTCCGCGCCGCCCACGAACGTGCGCGTGCCGAGGAGACACAGTTCACGGACGACGCCGCCCTGCTCGAATGGGCGGGCTACCGCGTGCGCGCCGTCGAGGGCGAGCCCCGCAACTTCAAGATCACGACTGAGGCCGACCTCGAGCGGGCGATCGAGAACCTCGCCCGCGCCCGCCATGGGTGACCAGCGGTTCGGGGTCGGGTTCGATGTACATCGGTTCGGAGCGGGTCGGACGCTGCACCTCGGCGGGGTCCGCTTCGATGGCCAGCCCGGGCTGACGGGCCACTCGGACGGCGACGCGGTCTGCCACGCACTCGCCGACGCGCTCCTCGGTGCGGCGGCGCTCGGCGACATCGGCGAGCACTTTCCGGAGACCGACGAGCGGCTTCAGGGGATCGGGGGACTCGAGCTGCTCTCGCGGACGGTGGCGCGGGTCCGACTTCACGCTCTGACGCCCTGGTCGGCCGACGTGACCGTCGTCGCGGAGCGGCCGGCGATAGCGCCGGTCCGCAACGAGATACGGCGCAACCTCGCCACCGTCCTGAGCGTGCCGCTCGAACGACTGTCGGTGAAGGCGACCCGTCCGGAGGCACTCGGGCTCACCGGTGACGGCGTCGGATGTCTGGCACTGGCCGTGCTTCACGTCGAGTGAACGCTCGTCGTACGCTCGCGGTCGGCGGTCGCCGGACCGCGGTGGAGGCCGTGCGGTCCGGGCTCGCCACCGAGGTGCTGATCGGGCGCGGCGCCAAGGTCACGATCGCGCTCCGCGAGCTGTTGGACGCCGCGGCGGCTGCGAGAACGCCGGTGCGCGAGGCGGACCGCGCCGAGCTCGACCGGCTCGCCATCGATCACCACGGCGTCGTCGCGCGCGTACGTTCGCCCGCGGAGTTGAGCGAGCGCGACCTCGCGACGTGGCCGTTCGAGGACACCGCCGTTGTCGTCGTCCTCGACGGGGTGGACGATCCGCAGAATCTGGGTGCCGCGGCGCGCTCGGCGGAAGCCGCCGGCGTCTCGATGCTCGTGAGCAGGACTCGCCGAGCGGCGCCCGTCACGGCCGCCTCGGTACGCGCCTCGGCCGGCGCGCTGCTTCACCTGCCACATGCGCGCGTGGCGAACATCGCCCGGGCGCTCGCGCGGCTGAAGGACGCCGGCTTCACCGTAGTCGGCCTCGACGAGCGCGCGGAGCGCTCCGTCTACGACGATCCGGCGCCCCACGGCCGCGTCGCCGTCGTCGTCGGCTCCGAGGGGCAGGGCCTCGCACGCCTGACGCGCGAGTCGTGCGATGTGCTCGTATCGCTGCCGACGCGAGGCCGCATCGGATCGCTGAACGCGTCCGCGGCCCTCGCCGCGGTGTTGTTCGCGTACATCGTGCCAAGGTCGGCCGACGACCCGACGGTACACTTCCCCGACCGGCCGGCGTAGCTCAGTGGCAGAGCAGCTGTCTTGTAAACAGCAGGTCGTCGGTTCGAATCCGACCGCCGGCTCGACAACACAAACGCGCCTTTTGACGATGAATCAGTCGACCGACGATCACGGATCCCAGACGAGCGGGAGGTGGTACGCGGCGCGGTTCGCCCAGCCACGCACGAGCGGGTCGCGATTGGGGTCGGGGCGCAGGTTGGGGAGGTTCTCGAACATCTCCTCGATCATGACCTGAGCGAGCACGCGAGCCACGAAGTGGCCGATGCAGAAGTGGATCCCGTAGCCGAACGATTGGTGCGAGATGTCCTTCCGATCGAGGTCGTAGACGTCGGGGTTCGAGAAACGATCGGGGTCGCGGTTCGCGGAGCCGATCACGAGCGAGACCTCGGTTGCAGGCGGGAAGGCGAGACCGCCGAGCATGTAATCGGTCGTGGTGCACTTCTCGGTCATTCCGAACGGAGCCAGCCAGCGCAACCCTTCCTCGATGACCTTCACGGACCACCGCCCCGGCGCGGAGGCAACGCGCGCAGCCTGCTCCGGGCGACCGAACAACCCGAGCAACGCGTTCGCGGCGGCGTGGGCGGGCTCCTGAATACCCCCGACGATCATCACGCCCACGGTCCCGATCACGTCGTCGATCGACCTGGTCTCGCCGTCCGGCATCCCATCATGCAGCATGTGCGACAGCGCGCTGTCGTCAGGTCGTTCGAGGAGCGTCGGTATTCGCTCCTCCAAATACGCGCGGACCTCGCCCTTGATCGCTCGACCTCGCTCCGCAACCATCTGGTCACGCCCAAAGTCCACGAGGTATGCCGCGTACGCGTGCAACCACCGACCGATCGTGCGATCGTCCACGTCGGCGAAGCCAAGGACGTCGCCGATAGCCCGCTGACTGATCGGTTCAAGAAGGTCTTCACACACATCGGCGCCGCCCGACGGGCGAAGCTCGTGAATGTATCGGCGCGCGGTGGTCCGGAGCGCCGTGTCCTGGTAGGACTTCACGGCACGTGGACGGAACGGCACGTTCGTTGCATTACGGAGGTTGCGATGCACCGGCCCCGTCAGGCTCATCACGTTGAACGCGCCGTAGACCTTGTCGAACGGATGCTGCGTGGGTCCGAACACTTCGTCGTTGGATCCGGCTTCCTCGCACAGCGCCCATGTGGTCACGAGGACGCGCCCGACCTCGGGGACGAATGCAATCGGCAGCTCGTGTCGCATCCACTCGTAGATGGGAAATGGATCTTGCTCCAACCTGGCGAGCGGAACATCGAGGATCACGTCGGTAGCGATGGTGCCGCCGTCCCGTCGCCGGACCATCTCTAGCATGACCAGACCTCCACGGACGTCCGCGGATCCCGCACGGGCGAGTAAGGCGCGTTCATCCTCCCCCACGAGCTCGCTCGTCCGCAATCTTCTGTGTGGTAGTCATCGCATCCGGTCAGACGCCACGCGAACGCCGACGCCGTTTCGACGCCCGCCTCTACGAAATTGGAGCGCGACGTTGGTCGCCACAAAGACCACGCCGAGACCGAAGATCATCGTGCCCAGCACGAACACCTGAGGCGGGATGCCAACCTTCACGGCTCCCCAAACCCAGAGCGGGAACGTATTCGTCGTTCCGGCGACGAAGCTCGACGTCACGAAGTCGTCGATCGACAGCGCGAACGCGAGAAGCGCTCCGGCTGCCATCCCCGGGAAGATCAGCGGCACCGTCACCTTCCAGAACGTGACCCACGGAGTGGCGCCGAGGTCCTGCGCCGCCTCCTCGAAGCCGCCGATGTCGAACCCGGCGAGGCGCGCCCGCACGGTGATCGTGACGAACGCGATGCTGAACATCACGTGCGCCACGAACAGCGTGAGAAACCCCTTCGGGAAGTTGAGCGTGATGAAGAAGCCGAGCAGCGAGGCGCCGAGCACGATCTCGGGCGTCGCGATGACGAGCGTCATCACCTGCTCGATCGCGCCCTTGCCCCGGAACCGATAGCGGACCAGCGACAACGCCAGCAGCGTGCCGATGGCGGTCGCGACGACGCTCGTCAGGAAGGCCAGGCGCAGCGAGAGGAAGAAGGCCGGCGTGAGGCCAGGCACCTGGTTCCACTCGGCGTACCACCGAGTCGTGAATCCCTGCCAGTTGAACGTCACCGTCGGCAGGTTCGCCGTGGAGTCGTTGAAGCTGTAGACGATCATCAACGCGATCGGGACCAGCAGGTAGGCGATCACCGCGGCGGCGAAGACGGGCAGCACGTAATACGTCCACCCGCGGTGCCGCCGCCGCAGCGGCGCCGACGCTTCGACGATGCTCACATGTACTCCTGAATCGTCGCCGAGCGCAGCAGCGTGGAGTACACCAGCACCCCGATCAGCATGAACGACATCAGAAGCGCGGACAGCGCCGAACCGCTCGGGTAGTCGCTGAAGACCAGGAACTGATTTTGGATGACGTTGCCGATCATCGTGTTGCTCGTGCCGCCGAGGATGGCGGCGTTCACGAAGTCGCCCATCGCCGGAACGAAGGTGAGCAGCGTTGCGGCGAAGATCCCCGGGATTGCGAGCGGCAGGATGACGCGCGCGAACGTTGCCCGTCGCGTCGCGTAGAGATCGTGCGACGCCTCGACGACGCGCGGATCGATCCGATCGAGTGCCACGAACAGCGGCAGTGCGGTGAACGGAAGGTAGTTGTAGGCGATCCCCGCGATGACGGCCGTCTCCGTAGCTAGGATGTGAAAGTTCTCGGGGAGTACGTTCGCCGCCTTCAGTGTCCCGAAGACGAAGCCCTGGTCCGAGAGGATGAACTGCCATAGCAACGTGCGGATGACGAACGACACGAAGAACGGCAGCAGCAGCATCAGCAGGAACACGGTCTTGTGGCGCGCCCGGAACGCGATCCAGTAGGCCAGCGGGAAGGTCACCGCGACGTCGACGACCGTCGCCGCGCTGGCATACTTAAGGGAACGCAGGAACTGCGTGTGGTAGTCGGCGACCGATGTCGGGAACTCCTGCCAGTGCCACGTAAGCCGGCACGCGAGCGTCAGCGTGTTGCACGTCTGCAGCGACAACGACAGCAGCGTGACGAGCGGCACCACGAAGAACACCGCCAGCCACAGGCCGGCCGGTGCTCCCAGCCCGTACGGAACGAGCCGCTTGCGGAGCCGCATCACCCCTCGAAGATCGGGACGAACGTGTCGTTCCAGGCGTTCACGAGTTCCTGGCTCTTCGACCAGTCCGGGAAGTGGTGGGAGATGGACTCGATCTCCGGCGTCGGGAACACCGTGGGGCTGTCGGCGACGACCGGATCCTTCAACTCGTTCTTGATGATCTGCTGGGCGGCGGGGACCGGGCAGACGTATCCGACGTAGTCGGCGATGAGTGCCGCGGTCTGCGGATCGAACACCGAGTCCATGTAGGTCATGGCATCGAGCGGGTTCCGCGCCGTGTACGGGATCATCATGTAGTCCGTCCAGAACATGACGCCCTCGTCGGGCATGACGACCTTGAGCGTGTCGTATCCCTGATAGGTCGCCGCGTAGAAGATGTCTCCCGACCACGCCATCGAGATCCAGATGTCCTCGTTCTTCAGCGCCCGCAGGTACGATGCGTCGTAGTAGCTGCGAACGAGCGGCTTCTGCTCCTGGAGCTTGGCGGCCGCCTGATCCCAGTCGTCCTGCGTGGAGGCGGCCGGGTCCTTGCCGATCGACAGCAGGCCCTGCGCGCCGAGCTCCGAGGCGATCCCCATCATGCCGATCTTTCCCTCGTACTTCGGATCCCAGAGCGACTGCAGGCTGGTGATCGGCTCCTTGATGTACTTGGTGTTGTACGCCATGCACGTGAAGCCCGACTGCCAGCCCATCGTGTACTTGTTGTCGGGGTCGAACGACGGACTACGGATGAGCTTGCTCGAGTACTTGTAGTAGTTCGTCATCATCGACTGCTCGAGCGGGATGGCCCACCCCAGCTGGACCATCTGCGAGATCGGCGGGTCGTTGTCGGTGCTGACTATGAGGTCGTATCCGGTGTAGTTCCCTTGCTGCAGGTCCGGCCGGATCTTCGTGAAGAACGAGATGTTGTCGTTCACTGCCTCGACGTAGTTGACCTTGATGCCGGTGTCCTTCGTGAACTGGTCGAGTGTCGGGTGCTTCCCGTGCGTCGTGTCGATGTAGTAGGCCCAGTTGGCGAAGGTGAACTCGTTGTGCAGCGACTGCTTGTCCCACCACTGCGGGCTGCCCAGCGCCGCCTCGCCCGACGCACTGGCCGTCGGCGACGAGACACCGCTCGTCCCGCACGCCGCCAGTAGCGACGACAGGCCCAGCGCCCCAGCGCCGACGCCGGCCGTTCGCAGGAACTGCCGCCGGCTCATCCGGAGCTGAGTGGCTCCCCTCACGACGGTCGGGTCGACGATCCGCTCTCGCTCGGCCATGACGCCCCCTCTCTCGCTTCTACAGCTCGAACGTCGGCATGTGCGCGCCGAGCGAGACGCCGACGTTCTTCACATCCGTATACGCATCCATCGCGTGCATGGAGAGCTCCCGGCCGAACCCGGAGGCCTTCATCCCGCCGAACGGTGACTCATTGAAGAGGAACTCGCTGGTGTTGATCCAGACGCCGCCGGCCCGGATGTCCTCGGCGGCCCGGTGCGCGGTCGCGAGGTCGTTCGTCCAGACGGTCGCCGCCAGCCCGTACGGCGTGTCGTTGGCCTTCGCGATCCCGTCGTCGTAGTCGGAGAACCTGCCCACGCACGCGACAGGGCCGAAGATCTCGTCGCGCGCAATCCGCATCGAGTTATCCACGTCGGCGAACACCGTCGGCCGGTAGAAGAAGCCGCGGTCGCCCACGCGCTCGCCTCCGGCCGCAAGCGTCGCGCCCTCTTTCTGCCCTATCTCGACGTAGTGCTCGATCTTCTCCAGCTGCCGGGCCGAGGTGATCGCTCCGATGTGCGATGCCTCCTCCGTCGGATCACCCACGACGATGCGCGCCGCCTTCTCGGCGAACCGGCCGACGAAGTCTTCGTACACCGCGCCCTGTACGAAGATCCTCGAGCGCGCGTCGCAGACCTGGCCCGCGTTGGCGAACACCAGGAACAGCGAGCCGTCGACAGCCAGGTCCAGGTCTGCGTCGGCGAATACCACGCCCGGCGACTTGCCCCCGAGCTCGAGTGTGACGTGCTTGAGCGTCTCGGCCGCCTCGCGCATCACGGTCCGGCCGGTCACGGTCTCCCCAGTTAGCGAGACCTTGTCGACGTCCGGGTGTACGACCAGCCGATGCCCGGCGGTGCTGCCGGGGCCGGAGACCACATTGACGACACCCGGCGGGAACCCCGCCTCCTGCGCGAGCGCGCCGAGCATCAGCGCCGTGACCGGCGTCTCACTGGCCGGCTTGAGCACGATCGTGTTTCCGGCCGCGAGCGCCGGGCCGACCTTCCATACGGCGATCGCCAGCGGGAAGTTCCAGGGGACGATGAGCCCACACACACCGAGCGGCTCTCGCCGCGTGTAGAGAAAGTAGCCGACCGGCCCGGGGATCGTCTCGCCGAACCACTTGTTCCCGGCTCCCGCGTAATAATCCAGGCACGCGACGGTGGACGTCACGTCGAAGTCCGAGTCGAACAGCGTCTTGCCGTTGTGCGCCGTCTCGGCCGCGACGAACTCGTTCTTGTGCTCCTCGAGCAGGCGCGCGAGCCGGCCGATGAGCCGCCCCCGCTCGGTCGCCGATGTGCGCCGCCAGCCTTCGAACGCCGCGCGGGCGGCCTCGACGGCCAGGTCCACGTCCTCGGCGTCGCCCTCGGGGACGGCGGCGTAGACCTCCCCCGTGGCCGGGTTCAGCACATCGAACCGCCGGCCGGACCGCGCCTCGACGGCGGTTCCGCCGATCGTCATGTGCAGTGCCGGATCGCTCATCCGTTTCCCCCCGTGCGTTGCTTTGGAGTTAGGCGTACATCCCGCGGAGGACCTCCTCAGTCGCCTCCAGCGTCCGATCGATGTCGGCGTCGGTGTGTTGAGCCGAGATCGACCACTCCTCGAACCAGGCGCTGCCCATCGGGATCACGCCGCGGTTCAGCATGCCGAACCAGTAGTCCCACCACCTCGAGACGTCGCAGCGCGCGGCCTCGCGGAAATTGATGGGCTCGGTCGGCGTGAACAGGATCCCGCCGAGCGTCGCGACCTGTGTGACGCACGCCGGAATGCCGAGGTCCGCGATGATTTTGCGCTGCCCGTCGGCCAGCCGCGTCGCAAGCGCCTCCATCCGGCCGTACGTCTCGGGCGTCATGACCTTCGTCAGACACGCGAGGCCCGCCGCCATGCCGAGCGGATTCGCGTTGTACGTCCCGAAGTGGATCGCCGGGCCGAGCGGGCTGATCTGCTCCATCAGGTTACGCCTCCCGCCGAAGGCGCCGACCGGGACCCCACCCCCGATGGCCTTCGCAAGCGTCACGAGGTCCGGCGTGATGCCGTAGCGCTCGCAGGCGCCGCCCGGGGCGATCCGGCAGCCGATCTTGACCTCGTCGAAGATCAGGACGGCGCCGCGCTCTCGGGTCAGTTCGCGCAATCCCTCGAGGTAGCCAGGACGCGGCGGGATCACGCCGCCGTTGGTCATCGCGGGCTCGACGATCACGGCGGCGACGTCGCCGTCCGCGCGCTCGAACGCCGATCGCATGGCTTCGAGGTCGTTGAACTGGACGACCGTCGTGTACTCCGTTGAGGCCGGCAGCAACCCTGCCGAGTCCGCGGTGCTCGCCGGCGCGTCGCCCGACCCCATCGAGTCGGCCGGCGCACCTCCGATCGACACGAGCAGGTGGTCCGTTCCGCCGTGGTACGAGCCCTCGATCTTCACGATGTGCTTGCGTCCGGTGGCGGCCCTCGCCAGGCGGATCGCCGTTTGCGTCGCCTCGACGCCCGACTGTGTGAACCGGATCATCTCGATCGGCGGGTAGCGGCGCATGATCTCCTCGGCCAGGTCGGCGGCGAGCGTCGTCGGCATCCCGAACAGGGTGCCGTGCTCGGCCTGGCTCCGGATCGCCTCGACGATCTGCGGGTTGGCGTGGCCGGCGACCATCGCGGCGTAGCACAGGAGGTAGTCGATGTACTCGTTGCCGTCGACGTCCCAGACCCGCGACCCCTTGCTGTCTGCGATGTACAGGGGATGCGGCGCGTAGTACTGGATCGCGCTGCCCACACCGCCCGGGATCAGCCGCCTCGCTCGCTCGTACGCCGCCACCGACCCCGGGGTGCGCTCCACGTATCGTTCCTTCTCGGTCACGTTCTCCTCCCTCCTCGTTCGTTCATGCCGCGTCCCAGCGGGCCGGCAGCTCGGCCGGCCCCCGGTACTCCCATCCGAGGAACTTGACCGGCCGCTCCGTGTCGAGACGTAGGCCCGGCAGCCGCTCCAGCAGCACCCGAAGGCCGATCCGCATCTGGAATCTGGCCAGCTGGTGGCCCACGCAGAAGTGTGGGCCGAACCCGAACGCGGCGTTCGCGTGACGGGCGCGATCGAGGTCGAAGACGTCGGCGTCGTCGCCCCAGACGCGCTCGTCGCGGTTGGCGGAGGAAGCGATCAGCGCGACGGCATCGCCGGGGGGGATCGTCGTGCCCGAGAGAGTGACGCCTGCACCGGCCACGCGTCCCTCGGTCCCGATGGGCGAGACCCACCGGATGCCCTCCTCTACGGCCCTGCGGATCATCCGGTGGGGGTCCGCGCGTACCGCCTCCAGCTGTGCGGGGCGTCCGAGTAGGCCGACGACCGTCGAGCCGAGGCCGTGCGCCGGCTCCTGCAGCCCGCCGATCAGCGCGAGCTTGAGCGTCGGCATGAAGCCGGCCATCCGCTCGTCGAGTTCGCCATGCTCGGCGTCCAGCATGCCGCAGACCATCGACTCGTCCGGCTCGGCGAGCAGTCGGGCGAGGTGCGGACGCAAAACGTCGTCGATCTCGCGGCTGACCGCGTCGGCCACGGCCTGTTTGGCTGGGTCGTTCTCGTAGTTCGAGGTGCCCGTCGCGAGCTCGTGGAACCAGCGGCGGAGCGTCCCGGCGTCGATTGCGTCCGGCAGCCCGATGACGCGAGCGAGCGAGACAACGGCGAGCGGCTCGCAGTACGCGCCCATGAGCTCGGCCCGGCCCTCACCCTCGAACGCGTCGATCAGGGCGTGCGCGATCGGCTCGACGACCGCCGGCGCAGTCTGGATGATGCGATGCGGGCGGAGCGTCGCCTCCATCGGCGCCCGCCGACGCCGATGGTCCTCGCCGTCGACGGTCAGCACGTTGACGCCACCGAGCGTTCGATCGAGCGGGGAGCCGGGCAGCGCCGCGGGAAACCGGGCCGGATCCTCGGCGGCGCTCACGACGTCGTGCCATCGCGTGACGAACCACAGCCCCACCGAGGGCACGAACGCGACAGGCGTGTCGCGCCGAAGGCGCGCGTACGTCGGGTACGGATCGCGCTCGAGCTCCGCGACCGAAACGTCGACGTCGGCTGCGCGCACCGTCATGGCCCGTCACCTCCGGCCGCTCCCCGCTCGATGCATTCCAGCACGCGTTCCGGAGTGATCGGCAGCGCGGTCGGACGGCCGCCGACGGCATCGACGATCGCGTTGGCGATCGCCGCAGCCGGAGGCCCGATCGGCGGTTCGCCGATCCCCCGCGCCCCGAACGGGCCCATTCCCTCCCCTGACTCCAGGACCAGGGTCTCGATGTCCGGCACGTCGGACGCGCTCGGGATCAGATACTGGAAGAAGCCGCCCGTCATGTTGACGCCGTCCTCGAGGACGACCTCCTCGAGCAACGCCATGCCGATGCCCTGTACCACGCCGCCCGAGATCTGACCGGCGACGGATCGCGGGTTGATCGCGCGCCCGACGTCGTGACATGCGATGTATCGGAGGACCTCGACCCGTCCGGTGTCGAGATCGACCTCAACGTCCGCCGCGTGCGCGCCGAAGGTGAAGTCAGGGAAGACGCGGTCGGCTCGAAGCTCGCGCTCGACGGGACGCCCCTTCGGCCCGAAGAACGTCCCGAGCGCCTCGATCGGGACGCTCCTGCGGCGGCAGACGACGATCGCGTCCGGGACAGGCAGTGCCGTCTCCGGCCCAACCACGGAACCGTCGTCCATCGACAGCGACTCGAACGGCTGGCCGGTCTCGTCCGCGATGGCGGCGAGGATCTGGTCTCGCAGTAGGGAGGACGCCTCGTGGACGGCGTTCCCCGACATAAGGAGCTGCCTCGTCGCGGTCGTCGTCCCGGCGAGCGGCGTGAGCGCCGAGTCACCGAAGTGCACGGTGACGCGGCCGACGTCGACGCCGAGGACCTCCGCCGCGATCTGCGCGAGCGAGGACGCCTGCCCGCCCCCGATGTCGGGGACGCCGCAGCGAACCGTGAGGCTGCCGTCGAGCTGGAATCCGACCCACGCGGCGGCCGAGTCGTTCAGCCAGACCAAGCGGCCGTACGACTGCAGGTTCGCGGCGATGCCCCGGCCGATGGCGCGGCGCGGGCCACGCGGCGATGGCGTGATGCCGGCGCGGTCGACGACGGCGTCGAGCGCGTCGGGCAGCAGGACCTCGGTCTCGATCGGCTGGCCCACGGGGAGAACGTCGCCGCGCGCGAGCGCGTTGCGCCTGCGGATCTCCACGGGGTCCAACCCGAGCTTGCGCGCGACCTCGTCCATCTGCGACTCGTACGCGAAGACCACCTGCATTCCGCCGAACCCGCGCATCGCAGAGGTGGGCGGGTTGTTCGTGTAGACGCAGCGGCTCCGCAGCCGGACGTGCTCGACGTCGTACGGCCCGCAGGCGTGTACCGCCGCGTACAACAGCACGAGCGCCGACAGATACGCGTACGCGCCCGAGTCCGACGTGATGTCGATGTCGTGCGCGAGGATGGTCCCGTCGCGGCGCACCGCCGTTCGGTATCGCATCCGCATCGGGTGGCGCTTCGCGCGGGCGAGCAGCGACTCCGCGCGCGTCCACTGCATCCGGACCGGGCGCCCGGTCCGCGCCGCCGCCAGCGCGATGTAGGGCTCGACCGTCATGTCCTCCTTGCCGCCGAACCCGCCGCCGACGTAGGGCGCGATCACACGGACCCTCGACTCTGGCACGCCGAGGATCCGGGCGATGTCCCGGTAGTGCTCCACGACCTGCGTGGCGACGCGGACGTTCAGGACGCCCTGGTCATCGCGCCAGGCGACCCCGGCCTCCGGCTCGAGGTACGCGTGATCGACGAACTGCGTGGCGTACTCGCCCTCGACGACGACGTCCGCTTCGGCGAAGGCCCGACCGACATCGCCGCGATCGATGTTCCACTCGGCCAGGAGGTTTCCGTCGTCGTGAACGGTTGGCGCCCCGTCGCGAAGCGCGTCGTTCGGGTCGAAGACGCCGGGAAGCTCGTCCAGCTCGATCTCCACTGCCTCGACGGCCCCGGCCAGCGCGTCCTCGGATTCGGCGACGACGAGCGCGATGGGCTCGCCGTGGAACCGGACGCGACGGGTCGCCAGTACCTCCATGCTGGCCTTGAGCGCGGCGACCTCGACGGTCTGCCCGGGGACGTCGACCCAGACGGTGTTGTTCGGGACGTCCTCACCGAACAGCACCGCGACGACTCCCGCCAGCTCGAGCGCGCGCGTCGCGTCCCGTCGCGCGATCGCCGCCGCTGGCATCTGTGCGCGGACCAGACGCGCGTGAAGCATCCCCGGGAGTGCAAGGTCCCCCGCGAACCGCGTCGTGCCCGCGATCTTCTCGGCGGCGTCATGCCGGGCGACGTCGCGGTGCACCACCCGCAACTCCTCGATCTTCGAGGTGCGGATGCCGTCGCTCACCGCGGCTCCCCGGTCGATGCCGCGTTCGCCACTCGCGCGTCGCGGGCGGCCTCGATCGCATCGATGATCGGCCCGTAGCCCGTGCACCGGCACAAGTTCCCGTGGAGAGCCTCGCGGATCGCGTCCCGCGTCGGCGCCTGGATGCCGTCGAGCAGCGCTGTCGCGCACATCAGCATTCCCGGTGTGCAGAACCCACACTGCGCGGCGTGATGTACGTGGAATGCCTCCTGGAGCGCGTTGAACGATCCGTCGGCGTCTGCAATACCCGCCGCCGTCAGCACCTCGCCGCCGTCGGCCTGCGCCGCCAGGACGATGCAGCTCGACACGGCGCGGCCGTCGAGCAACACGGTGCACGCGCCGCACACGCCCTCGCCGCAGCCATATTTAGGGTCGGTCACGCCCGCGACGTCGCGGAGCCAGCGCAACAACGTGAGGTGCGCGCCCGCGGGCCGGCTGATCCAGCGCCCGTTCACGGTGAGCCTGACGTCGACGACGTCGCTCACGCCGCATCCTCGGAACGTCGACACGCGTTCTCGAGCGCGTCCAGGATGAGCACGCGAGCGAGTCTCTTCCGATACGCCGCTGACGCCACAGAGTCCGAGAACGTCGCCACCCCCTCGATGTCGCCGACGCGACTGTCCAGCTCGCGGGCGGGCGCGCCGTCGATCGAGGCCTCGACGGCCGCCAGCCGCAGGGGGCGATCCGCCAGCCCGGCGACGGCCACGCGCGACTCGACGACGAGGCCGTCGGCACATCGTGCGAGGACCGCCGCAGCGGCGATCGCGAAGTCACCGCGCCGGCGCGACACCTCGGCGAACCCCCATCCCCATCCGGGACCCAGCGCCGGGACGTGCACAGCTGCGAGCAGCTCGGCCTCCCGTAGCTGCGTGGTGAAGTAGGTCAACGGTAGCTCGTGCGCTCTGATGGTCCGCGTGGCGGCGCCGTCGGTGGCGACGTATTCGGCATCAAGGACTGTGAGTGCGAGTGGCAGCTCGGCCGCCGGATCGGCGTGCGCGAGCGACCCCCCGAGTGTGCCGACGGCTCGGACGCGGCCGTTGCCCACGCTCGAAGCGGCGGCGGACAGCATCGGCTGCCGGCGCCTGACGATCGGGTCGCGCTCCAACGTGGCGTGGCGGACGAGCGCGCCGATGCGAAGACGGCCGTCCTCCTCCTCCACGCGAGCCGCTTCCTCGATGCGCGAGATGTCCACGACCGCGCGAAGGTCGACGAGGCCGAGATTGACCATCGGTAACAGGCTCTGGCCACCCGCGATCACGCGCGCTTCGCTCTCGTACCCGAGCAGCATCTGCGATGCCTCCGCGAGCGACCCGGCCCGCTCGTATCCGAACGGCTTCACGAACATCGGGGCGGCCCGCCTAAAGCTCCGGCTTCCATTCCTCCTCGAGACCCAGCACGCTGACCGGATTGGTCTTGGCCATCTTCTCGAGGTGCTCGTAGGGCACGCCCTCGTCGAGCAGCGACGCCAGCAGCATCCGCAGGCCCTCGGGATGCGGGGGACCCGACAGCTGCCCGAGGTCCGACCCGAGGACGATGTTCTCGCCGCCGAACTCCTTGATCCATCCGGCCAGCTCCGCGGGGGCCTGTTCGTGGAAGATCGGCGACACACACGAGCACGCGACGTACTCGAGGACGGCGCCCTTGCTCATCAGCTCCCGCTGCACGTCGAGGTCGAGCCGGCACAGGGCCCAGTTGGCGTGCGTGACGATGAAGCGCGTCACCCCGATTCGGTTGGCCTCGTCGAGCAGTGCGCGGATCTCGTCGATGTGCAGGTGCCCGGTAGCCACGCAGACGTCCTCCTGCGCGACGAGCTCCAGGATCGTGACGGCCTCCGGCAGCAGCTTCCCGTCTTCGTCGAACACGGTAACGCCGGGTCCCGGAAGCTGCTTCTTCGGCCGGCCGAGCTGCGGGTAGTCGGGCATGTCGAAGTAGTCCTGGTGCCACTTGGAGTGATTGCTCGGCATCCAGACGATCTTTGCACCGTAGTGGATCGCCGCCTGCGCGACGTACGGGTCAAGACCGCCGACCGATCGGTTGAGGACGATCGCGCCGAAGGGCTGCACCTCGGGGAACATCTTCGCGACGTAGTACGCGCGCCCGGTCGTATTGGCGTCGTGGTCCTTGAGGACGAACCCGCGCATCCCGTACTCGAGGGCGCGGCGAGCGAGGTCTGAGTCGTCGAGCGGCCGGCGAAACAGGGCGGGCGCGGTGTGGGCGTGCATGTCGATGGCGCCGCGCAGCAGCTCGAGGTCGGGTCGGTCGTCCACCCCTGGCTCGGGCCTCCATTTCACGATGCGAGAACCGATTTCGCGGTGCGGGCCGGCCGATGCTAGCATCCGGCTCTCGGAGGTCAAATCGAAGGGGGGTGCCCAACGTGGCCGAGACCCTGCTGTCGCCGCTGTTCGTCGCCGGGGAGCAGATCGAGGAGGGCGAGCCGGACGTCATCCGCTCGCCGTGGGACCAACGAGTCGTCGGGCAGGTGCCGATGGTCGGACCCGAGGCCGCGCGCGCGGCCGTCGACGCGGCCGCCGAGGCGATGCGCTCGCCGATCCCGGCCTTCGAGCGCGCGCTGGTCCTCGACCGTGCGGCCGCCGACATCCGCGAGCGGCGTGACGAGTTCGCCCGGTTGCTCGCCTCGGAGGCGGGCAAGCCGCTGAAGCAGGCGCTGATCGAGGTCGACCGGTGCGTCCAGACCCTGACGTTCTCGGCGGCGGAGGCGCGTACGCTCGCCGGCCGGGGCGTGAGCATGGACGCGCACCCCTCAGGCGTCTCACACCGCGGCTTCACCGTCCGCGTGCCGATCGGCGTGGTGGCGGCGATCACACCCTTCAACTTCCCGCTGAACCTCGCGGCGCACAAGGTGGGCCCGGCGATCGCCGCCGGCTGCGGGGTCGTGCTGAAGCCGGCGACCAGCGTGCCGCTCACCGCCATCGAGCTCGTGCGAAGCCTGCACCGCGCGGGGCTCCCCACCCCGATGCTGTCCGTGGTCGTCGGTCCGGCGGCCGAGATCGGCGACGTCTTCGCCGAACACCCGGCAGTCGGCATGATCACGTTCACGGGCTCGAGCGACGTCGGTTGGGGTCTCGTGTCCCGCGCGCCGCGCAAACGCGTCTCGCTCGAGCTCGGCAACTCCACCCCGCTCATCGTGTGCGCGGACGCCGACCTGCAGGCGGCCGCAACCTCGGCAGCGATCAGCGGTTTCGGGTTCGCCGGCCAGTCGTGCATCTCCGTGCAGCGCATCATCGTCGACGCCCGTGCGCACGACGAGTTCGTCCCCCTGCTCGACGGCGCCGCGCAGAAGCTGCGCGTCGGCGACCCGCTCGATCCCGAGACCGATGTCGGGCCTGTGATCACCCAATCCGATCGCGATCGGATCGCGCAGTGGGTCGGCGAGGCGATCGACGCCGGTGGGCGCCAGATCGGCGGCGGGACAGTGGACGGCGGTCACCTGCGGCCCATCGTCCTCGACGACGTCGAGACGAAGCTGCCGCTTTGGAGCCGCGAGGTCTTCGGGCCCGTCGTCGCCGTGCGGACGTTCGACACGCTCGACGAGGCGATCGACCTCGCGAACGACACCGACTACGGGCTGCAAGCTGGGATGTTCACGCGCGACCTGAATGCGGTCTTCGCGGCGATCGACCGGCTGGAGTTCGGCGGCGTGACGATCAACGAGGCGCCGACCTTCCGCGTCGATCAGATGCCCTACGGGGGCACGAAGGGATCGGGGAACACGCGCGAGGGACCGCACTTCACGGTTCGCGAGATGACCGAAGAGCGTATGGTCGTCGTGCGCGTCTGAAGATGGATCAACGCATTTCCGCCACCCGTGGACCGGCTCCGCAGGTCTCGCTCGGCGAGCCGATTCGGGACGCGTCGGCCGCGAACGGGCGGCCGCTGCTCCAGCTGCTCGAGCGCACCTTCACGATCCTGGATCTGTTCACGCCCGAGCGTCCGGAATGGACGACGACGGAGGCCGCTCACGCGGCCGGCGTGCCGGTACCGACGGCGTACCGGATCCTGGCAGCCTTACGAGCCCGCTCGTTCGTCGCTCAGGACGCCGCGACCAAGCGGTTCCGCTTGGGCGTCGGCGCGCTCGAGCTTGGTGAGCGGGCGCGCGCGCTCGTCGACGTGCGGGCCTCGGCGCTTCCCGTGCTCCGCCGGCTCTGCCGTGAGTCCGGCGAAACGGCCTTGCTCACCGCGACCTCCGAGCACCACGACCACGGCGTCTGCCTCGAACGCGTCGAGAGTCCGCATCCGCTGCGACTCTCGGTCCACACCGGGCGACTGCTGCCTCTGCATGCCGGCGCCTCGCAGAAGGTCCTACTCGCGTACCTGCCGCATGAGGAGATCGACCGGATTCTTAGCGGCTCGCTCGAGCGGGTCTGCCGCGCCACGATCGTCGATCCGGACGAGCTCCGAGCGGACCTGGCGCGGATCCGTCGGCGGGGGTGGGCGGATTCGTTCGAGGAGACCGACGTCGGCGTGTGGGGCCTCGCCGTCCCGATCCTCGACGCCGGCGGACGGCTCGTCGCCGCCGTCGGGCTGGCTGGCCCCAGCGCACGGATGTCGCGCTCGCGTCTGCGCGAGCACTTGGCGAGGCTTCGTTCGGGCGCGGAGGACATCGGCCGCGCGGTCGGCGCGGCGCGGCCATCGACGCCGCCGTCGACGGACGCGAACCCGAAGGAGTGAGCATGCAGACGAACAGGACCACCGACCGCGGTCTGCTCGGCCGCGTCGCCGTCGTCACGGGGGCGGCCAAAGGGCTCGGTCGGGCGATCTCGGAACGTCTTGCCGCCGACGGTGCGCACTGCGTGCTTGCCGCTCGCGACATGGATCCCCTGCGGGACCACGCTCGACTCCTCGACGAGAAGCACCCACAGGGGGCACACATCGCCGTTCGGTGTGACGTGTCCAACGAGCCGGAAGTGAACGTGATGATCGAGACCGCCGTCGATCGATTCGGGCACGTCGACATCGTCGTGAATGCGGCAGGCATCATCGGGCCCATCGAAACACCGGCCGAGCGCGTGACGGCCGAGCAGTTCCGCGAGGTCATCGACATCAACCTGCTCGGCACGTTCCTGGTGTGCCGAGCGGCGATCCCGCACCTCTCGCGAGGCGGCGCCGGACGGATCGTCAACATCTCCGGGACGTCGGGACTCCGCGGCTACCGCAACCGGGTCGCGTACTCGTCCTCGAAGTGGGCGGTCCGAGGCCTGACGCGCACGCTTGCCCTCGAGCTCGGCGAGCAAGGGATCACCGTCAACGATGTCTGTCCGAACGTCACCCACGGCCGCCGGATGGACACGATCGTCAGGGAGAAGGCGCGCGTGAAGGGCGTCGAGCCGGACGAGATCTATCAGGACTACGTCGGGCAGACCGCTCTCGGCCGGTTCATCGAGGAGGATGACGTTGCCGCCGCCGTGAGCTTCCTGGTGTCCGACGGCGCAAGGAACATCACCGGACACGACATCGTCGTCGACGCCGGATGGGACGTCTGAGGGGCGGGCCGCCGCCATACGAAAGGAGGCCCAGCGATGAGCCTCGGTGACATCGCGGTCGAGCGCGAGAAGCAGACGCCGACGTCGGCGTCGTGGACCGAGCGAGCGATGAGCGTCCTGCCGGACGGCGTCTCCTCACCGGTGCGCGGCGCTGGCGTCTTCGAGCCGTACCCGTTCTACGTCGAACGCGGCGAGGGCGCGTATCTCGTCGACGTGGACGGCAACCGCTACGTCGACACGGTCATGGCCTTCGGGCCCGTCATCCTTGGGCACGCGCATCCGGGCGTCACTCAAGCGGTCAGCGAGCAGGCGGGCCGCGGCCTGATCTACGGAACCTGTCTCCCGCTCGAAGTCGAGGTCGCGGAGCGTTTCACGTCGATGGTTCCAACCGCCGACCTCGTGCGCTTCGTCCCCTCGGGCACCGAAGCTACGATGCACGCGATCCGAGTGGCGCGCGGCTACACCGGCAAGCCGGGGATCTTGAAGTTCGAGGGTCACTACCACGGCAATCACGACCAGGTGCTCGTCAGCGTCTCACCGCCCCTCGGCGTAACAGGAACCGCACAGGACCCGGTCAAGGTTCCCGTCGGCTCAGGTATCCCGCACGAGCACTACGCACACACGCAGTTAGCCGTGTGGAACGACCTCGACGCGGTGGAGCGGGTCATCCGACGTGGCCGCCACGAGCTCGCGGCCGTGATCACCGAGCCGGTCATGGCGAACAAGGGCTTCATCCCGCCTGCAGAGGGATACCTGCAAGGACTCCAAGCGATCTGCCGCGAGAACGACGTCTTGTTCATCCTCGACGAGGTCATCACCGGGTTCCGCTTGGCGGCCGGTGGCGCGCAGGAGGCGTTCGGACTCCAGCCGGATCTCAGCACGTTCGCCAAGGCGATGGCGAACGGGGCGCCGATCGGCGCGTTTACGGGACGACGAGATGTGATGTCCGTACTGCAGGGGGGCCGCGTGCGCCACGCTGGCACGTACAACGCCTCCCCCATTGGCCTCGCCGCCGCGAAGGCCACCCTCGACGAACTGATGCGCGACGGCGGCGCGCTCTACGCCCATCTCGACCGGCTGGGATCGCGACTCCGAACGGAGCTCCAGCGTGTCTTCGACGAGGCCGGTGTCCCGGCTGCCGTGCAGGGTCGCGGGTCGATGATGCAGGTCTACTTCATTGATCGGCCGAGCGTGCGGACGTACCGGGAGGCGCTCGGCGCGGACGCAGCGCGCTTCTCACGCTTCGCGCACTCGATGCTCAACCGCGGCGTGTTCGTCCATCCCGACCAGTTCGAGCACTGGTTCCTCTCGAAGGCCCATACGGACTCCGAGATCGATCGGATCCTGGAAGTCGCGGCCGATTCGGCGCGGGGGCTCATCGGACCATCGGGTTGAGTCGGCGGGCGGCCGTCGCTTTCCGCCGGTCGATGTCCTCACGCATACATCGGCCATCGTGGTCACGCCCGGCTGCGCTCCGTCAAATGACGGATGTTGCTTCCTCGACTCGTGACTATGGTCCGCTCGGTCGATGGATCGAGGAGCAGTCCATTCTATGTGGCCTCACGGGATGCGTGCCGCCGCGTGCTTCACCTTCGACTTCGACGCGGAGGAGGTCTGGATCGGCGAAGATCCCGCCAACGCCGACAAGCCTAGCGTCCTCTCGCAAGGGACATACGGCGCCAAGGTAGCCGTCCCGCTGATCCTCGAGCTCCTCGAACGTCACGGTGTCCGGGCGACGTTCTTCATCCCGGCGCGCGTGGCTGAGCGGCATGCCGGGCGAGTCGAGGACATCGTCTCGGCCGGACACGAGATCGCGCATCACGGCTACACGCACACGTCGCCAACCAAACTCTCGCGCGCGGAGGAGGAGACCGAGCTCGCGAAGGGGCTCGAGATCCTTCGGGGGTTTGGGGCCGACGTCGCGGGCTACCGATCGCCGTCGTGGGACTTCAGTGCAAACACCGAAGAGCTGCTGCAGGCGCATGGTTTTCGATACTCGTCGAACTTCATGGACGATCTGCGCCCGTATCGCCGAGCCGCCTCCTCGCTCGTGGAGGTACCGATCCAGTGGATTCTCGACGATGCCGCACACTTCTGGTTCGACGGCGCCAGTTGGACGAAGAAGATCTCTACCGCCGACGAGGTCCGTGCGATCTGGGAGGGCGAGTTCCGCGGATACCATCGCCTCGGCGGCGCGTGGGTCCTGACGATGCACCCGCAGATCATCGGGCGTCCATACAGGCTCGAGCTGCTCGACCACATGGTGGAGTTCGTCAAGGGCCACGAGGACGTTTGGGTCGCGACGTGCGCCGAGATCGCTGACCGGGTCGGATGAGCGCCTCTTCGGCGGCGATCGTCACGGGCGCCGCGCGCGGCCTGGGCGAGAAGGTCGCGGAACGCCTGAGCCGAGACGGACGCCCGGTCGTGCTCCTGGACGTCTCGCCGGACGTCGACGAAACGGCGGCACGCCTCGGATCGATAGACGAGGGAGCTCGGATCGTCGCCGTCGTTGGAGACGTCTCCGACGAGGACGTGTGCGGATCCGTGGTTTCGACCGCCGTCGAGACCTTCGGCAGCGTCGGTGTGCTGGCCAATGTGGCCGGGATCGGGGGTCCGGGGACGTCGGTCACCGACACGGCGCTCGCAGAGTTTCGTCGCGTTCTCGACGTCAACCTGGTAGGGACGTTCCTGATGTCGAGGGCGGTCGCCCGCGAGCTCGTTCGCGGCCGACGCGGCGGCGTGATCGTCAACACGTCGTCGATCTTCGGACAGCAGGGGGTCGTCGGCGACGCGGGATACGGAGCATCCAAGGCGGGCGTCATCCTGCTGACGCAAGTCATGGCTCTCGAGCTGGCTCCGTTCGGCGTCCGGGTGAACGCGATCTCGCCGGGCAACATGGCGACCGAGATGCATTTCGACTACGTCCGGGCTCTCGCCAACGAGCACGGCACGACGTTCGAAAAAGAGCTTGAGAACGTCCGCTCGAGCGTCCCGCTCGGTCGCCACGGAACCGGCGAGGACATCGCCTCGGCCGTCGCGTGGCTCGCCTCCGACGAGGCGTCGTACGTGACCGGCCAGACGATCGGCGTCAATGGCGGCGTCCTGTTCGCGTGAGCCGATTCGACGGACGGCGCGCGCTCGTCACGGGTGGCGCCTCGGGCATCGGTCACGCGACGGCCTCGATCCTCGCCGAGGACGGAGCGACGGTGTGCTTGCTCGATCGGGCCGACCAAGTCGGCGAGGCGGGGCGCGCGGTGTCCGCCGCCGCGCTGGTCGCCGACGTCCGGGTGCCGGACACGATCGCGCCGATCGTCGAGCAGGCGGAGTCGGCGCTCGGGGGACCGATCGACTTGTTGGTGAACGCCGCCGGGATCTATCGGATCCGCCCGGCCCTCGATCTCGCAGTGGACGAATGGGATGAGGTGCTCGAGATCAACCTGCGCGGGTCGTGGTTGGTCGCCCGCGAAGTCGGTCGTCGGCTGCTCCGTGCCAGGCGCCCCGGCACGATCGTGAACCTGTCCTCGACCGCGGCGCTCGTCGCCGACAGGGCAGAACCGGGTGTCCACTACAACGCGAGCAAGGCGGGTGTTCTCGCGCTGACCAAGCAGCTCGCCGTCGAGTTGGCCCCCGCCGTACGCGTCAACGCGGTCTGCCCGGGGGTCATCGATACGCCGATGCTGCGGCTGATGGACGACCCGGAGGCGGGGCGGCGGTACCTGGAGGAGATGGTTCCGCTTCGCCGGCTCGGAACGGCTCGAGAGGTCGGCGAGGTGATCGCGTTTCTTTCATCCGACGCGGCCGGGTACGTTACCGGTGCCATGGTCGCGATCGACGGCGGGGCCACGGTCTTGTAGGGGAGAGGAGCGAGCGATGGAAGCGTTCCCACACATCCGCGTGAGCGGCGGACCGCGCGAACGCGGTCGGGAATACGGTGAGCAGGCGCGCGATCGGGTCCGCCGTTCGATCGAGGCGTACGACGAGGTCTTCGATCACTACGCCGGCTGGCGCTGGCACGACGTCCGGCGTGAGGCCGCCGCGTACCTCGGCCCGATCGAGGCGTTCGGCGCGCGGTACGCGGATGAGATGCGGGGCATCGCCGAAGGGGCCGGCGTCGAGTTCGAGGACGTCCTCAGCATCAACGTCCGGACCGAGGTGATGTTCGCCGCCAAGGCGAGGGCCGCCGCGAGCGTCGCGCGGACCGATGGCTGCAGCGCCTTCGCCGTTCTCCCGGAGAGAAGCGCCGACGCGCACGTCCTCGTCGGCCAGAACTGGGACTGGCTTCTGCACTCCTTCGACACGGTGGTCGTGCTCGAGGCTACCCAGGCGGACGGACCGGATTTCGTCACGGTCGTCGAGGCTGGTCTTCTGGCCAAGACCGGGATGAACTCGTCGGGGATCGGACTGACCACCAACGCACTCGTTACCGACCACGATCGAGGCGAGCCCGGCGTGCCCTATCACCTCGTGCTCCGCGCGATCCTCGACGCCGAGAATCTCTCCGACGCGTACGCCGCGGCACAGCGGGCGGTGCGTTCGTCATCGGCCAACTATCTCGTCGCTTCGGCGGACGGAGTCGCCGTCGATATCGAGGCTGCTCCGGGCGACTTCTCGAGGCTCTTCCTCCAATTCGGCTCGGACGGCGTTGTCTTGCACACGAACCACTTCGTCTCGCCGGCATTCGATGCCAAGGACGTCGGCCTGTGGGTGATGCCCGACAGCCCATTCCGGCTCGAGCGGTTGCGCTCCATGGTCTCGGGGAGCGGATCCAAGCTGGCGATCGGCGACTTCCAGGCGTTCCTTGCCGACCATGCCAATCACCCGTCCGGCGTTTGCTGCCACCCCGATCTGCGGATGGAGGCGCTCGATCGCGGTGCGACCGTTGCCTCCGTCCTCATGGATCTGACAGCGCGGCGGCTGTGGGTGGCCGACGGTCACCCATGCACCAGCCCGTATCGTGAGATCGACTACTCGTCGTTCCTGTCGAAGCCGTCTCCCGTCCGCACGTCTGACGACCTGCGGGCGCGAATCAGCGCATAAACGCTCGGTCTGGGTCTCGAGCACGACCAGTCGACAGGTCGCCCGCTCAACACGTCGCCGAAGGCACCCACGACGGCGGGCGGAAGGACGCCTGCACGAACGGCGCCGGTGAGAGGACGCGATGCTCACCGTGCTGGATCTGGAACACCAGGTGTGCCTGTCCGACCGAGGGATCGTGCGTCATCGCCGGATACGACAGCGCACCCTGCGCATCATCGAAGACATACGAGCCATTCACACCACGGTAGGAGCCTCGACGCAGGTGTGCGGCGACGCCGTCGAAGTCTCGAGGATTGCCGACGTTTGCCCACGCGCCCGCGAGCAGGTGAACCTCGTCGTATGCGATCCCGGCGTGAGACCGGCCAGGCGGTCGTCCGAACGCGCGGAGGTAACGGCCGGCGAACCGGGTGCCCAAGACGTCGGCGTACGTACCTGTCACGGTCGACCACACCAACCCCTCCGCCGCTGCGCCGGCCAACTCGAGGAACTCGGGGATCGAGGGGGCGTAGACCGCGTATACGAGCGCCGGCGTCGGGTCGGCGGCGAATGTTCGCTGGAACGCGGCGAGCTCGCTCGGCACGAAATCGGCGACCAGGATTGCCGCGGGATCGGCCGAGTGGATCCGGCGAACGACCCCGGCCCAATCCGCCGCGAGCTCGCTCACGCACTCGACGGTATCGACAACCCACCCTCGGTCGAAGGCCGCCGCGAGCGTAGGCGTCGTCGCCATGCGGCCGCCGTCCACGGCGGTCTCGACGATCATTAGGCGGCGGTTGCGCGGGTTCCACCGCTCTGTTGTGACGAGGGCATCGAGGAACCCGATGAAGCCCGTCCCGTAATGGGTCTCGCTCGGGCAGACCTGGAAGACACGTCGATACCGTCCGCGGTCCGATCGCACGCGGGTGAGCACGTCCTCCGACGTCGTGGCGTGAAGGTACGGCGCTCCGTACTCCGCTGCGGCGTCCAGCGCTCGATCCGCTCCCGACAGAACGTAGCCCACGAGGACGGCGTCCGCCTCGGCGGCCGACAGCCGGTCGAACGCGAGCGCGATCCCTTCTCCGCTGAAGATCTCCGTGTCGACGACAAGAAGCTCGATCGGGCGGCCAGCGACACCGCCGCGTGAGTTGATCTCATCCAGGGCGAGCGCCGCGCCGTTTCGCATCTGCAGACCGTCCGCCCGCGCCGCGCCGCTCAGCGGGAACGCGGCCCCGATCAGGTAAGGGCGTCGCCGCTGCATTCGCCGTCCCGTCGCGAGTCGCGCCCGGCCGCGGCGCCTCGCCGCGGCCGCTTCCAGCGCGCCCGCCGCCAAGCCGTCGAGATCACGAGACCCCGCGTGCAGCGGTAGCCGGATCAGCCCACGGTCGACGGCGATCGCGGCCGCACCCGCCCGGCTCCGGGCGTGCAACTTCGCAAGGATGTGCTCCACGTGGGTGGCGATCGTGCGCGAGCTGGCGCGCAGGCGGTTGGCGATCTCGCGGTTTCCGAGGCCGCCGGCTAGGAGCGTGAGGACGTCGAGCTCCCGCGCCGTAAGTCCGTCGACCGCGTCGTCCGGCCGGATGGTGACCAGGCAGGCCGGGCCTGCGCGTTCGTTGCGCAGCTCCATCCGCACGGCGAGCAGCTGCTGGGCGGTGTACCAGCGGAAGCGAACGTCCGACGCTCCGGAACCGAACATCGCTGCGGCGTAGGAGGCGAGGTCGGCGTCGCGGAGGAGCACCCGGCGCGCGAAGCCCCCCTCGCGCTCGGTGATCGCGCCGTCGGGGGCGACGACGGCCGGCGAGCCGTTGCGCGCGTCCGCCTCGTGCTCCCACATGGCAGGGTTTTCCGATCGTCCCACGCACCGCCGACGCGGCGCAACGCAGGGCTCGTCACACCCCTCATCCGTCATTTGACGGATGTCCCGTGCAGCACGCCGGACCTACCGTCGCGGGTCGACGGGAAGACGGGGGAAGGGCAGCGGGGCACAGCACCTCTCGAGGAGGGAACGATGGCGAGTGAATCGGGTGGTCGCGGAGGTGGCGGGCGTGTCAGTCGCCGTCAATTCCTCCAGGGGACCGTGGGCGCCGGCGTCGGAGGTCTGGTCGTCGGCGGCGTCGCCGGGTACGCGGTCGGAAACGCCGGCTCCGAGGGCGAGACGACGACGGCGGCCGGTAGCAGCAACGAGCCCATCACCGTCGGCTCCGCGAGCCCTGTCACGGGTCCGTTCGCGGGAGACGGCCAGCAGATGGTTCGCGGTCAGCAGCTCGCGATCGAGGAGATCAACGCGAGCGGCGGACTGCTTGGACGACCCCTCAAGCTGCAGGTCCTGGACACCAAGGCCCAAGAGCCCGACGTAATGAAGAACGTCCTCCAAAAGCTCGTGTCCCAGAACGTTGCAGCAATCTTCTCCGGCTTCACGACGTACACCTCCGTGGAGTACCCCATCGTCGCCGAGGCAGGAATGCCGATGTTCCACGTCAACACGTGGCACGGGAACATCGACTATGTGAAGCAGCACGACATCACGAACATCTTTCAGGGCGATCCAACGGAGGAGTGGTACGGACCGGGGTTCGCCGTGCTGGTGAACACCCTCATCGACAGTGGCGACTGGACGCCGGCGAAGAAGTCCATGTATGTCGTCACGTCCAACGACCCGTACTCGCTGAACATCGCGCAGACGTTCCAGACGGAAATGGAAAAGCAGGGATGGACGACGGACGGGTTCGACAAGTTCACGGTTCCGCAGACCGACTGGACGGGTGTGCTCGTGCGGATCCGCTCGGCGGAACCGGGGATCGTGTTCTTCAGCGACTACGCCGCGGGCGACGAGGCCTCGTTCATCAAGCAGTTCCGCCAGTCGCCGACGAACTCGCTGGTGTATCAACAATACGCGCCGTCGATTCCAGAGTATCTCGACCTGGCCGGTGACGCCGCCGACGGCGTGCTGTGGGCGACGGTGGTGGGCGTGCTCGCCGGTGACGATCGCGCGAAGCAGTTCGCCGACGCGTTCGAGCAGAAGTTCAGCCGACCACCCGGCTTCTCCAACGCCGGCGACCAGTACGACCTCATGAAGCTGTGGGCGCAGTCCGTCGGAATGGTGGGCGACCCCTACGCCTTCGACAAGGTCAACGCGAACTTGCGCGAGGCCGTGTACCGAGGGACCTGCGGTGCGTACTCGTTCAACCTTGATCCGGGCGGCAACACGTGCATGCCGTACCCAGACTTCACGCCCGATCCATCGCTCGGAATGCCGCACCTCACGTTCCAGATCCAGAACGGGGAGCAGGTCCTGATCTCGCCGGACCCGTACACCACCGGCAAGTTCCAGCTGCCCGCCTGGCTCTCGTGAGCGACGCGGCGCCGCCGGGCGGAGTGCTCGAGGGACGCGGCGTCTGTAAGAACTACGGTGGCCTGCGAGCCGTCGTGGATGTGTCGTTTGTTGTGCGACCCGGCGAGATCCTCGGGGTCGTCGGCCCAAACGGGGCCGGCAAGACATCGCTGTTCGACGTCATCACGGGGTTGACGAAGGTCACCGATGGCGACATCTTGCTGGAGGGCCAGTCCATCGTGCATGAACCGGTGCACCGGCGGACTGCGCTCGGGGTGGCTCGAACGTTCCAGCAGCCGACGGTGGCCGATTCGCTCTCGGTCCTCGAGAACCTCTTCATCGCGGCGTCGTTTCGACGCGGCCGCAACGGCGACGGGCGAGAGGGCGACGTCGCGGAGGCGTTTCGCCAGCTGGACTTCGTCGGCCTCGGCGACCGTGGCGACGTCGAGGCCGGGCCCCTCGGTGTGTTCGACAAGAAGCGGCTCATGTTGGGCACGGCGCTGGCGACGAACCCAAAGGTGCTCCTGCTCGACGAACCGTTCGGCGGGCTGAACCCCAACGAGATCGGGCAGGTGATGCGGCTGATCGGGCGCGTGCGAGACCGCGGGCTCGGCGTGATCGTGATCGAACACGTCATGCGAGCGTTGACGTCGCTCGCCGACCGCGTGCTTGTCATGCATCACGGGGCGGAGCTGTTCGCGGGTACGCCGGAGCAGATGCTCGCGAACGAGGAGGTCATCGACGTCTACCTCGGACAGCGCCGTGGCGAGGAAGGCGACGCGCGGTGACGCCGAGCGAGCCGATGCTCGAGGTCCGCGACCTGTGGGCGGGCTACGGGGAGACAATGGTCGTTCGAGGGCTCGACCTGCCCGTCGCATCGGGCCAGACGGTCGTGATTATCGGCCCGAACGGACACGGCAAGACGACGCTGCTCCGGACGATCTCGGGTCTGATCCGCCCGCGGCGCGGCGACGTGCGCTTGCGTGGCGAGCGGATCGACGGGCGCAGCGCCGAAAGCATCGCGCGCCTCGGCATGGTCCATATCCCACAGGGCGACCTGCTGTTCCCCGAGATGACGGTCGAGGAGAACCTGCTGATGGGCGCCTTCCTGCCCGAGACGTGGCGTTCGCGACGCGCGGCGCTGGACCGCGTCTACGACATCGTCCCGGGGATCCGCCCGCGCACCTCACAGCGGGCGCGGACGTTGTCGGGTGGCGAGCGCCGACTCGTCGCGCTGGGCCGCGGGCTGATGCGCGACGCGTCGATCCTGCTGATCGATGAGCCGTCGCTCGGGCTTGCCCCGGTCGCGATCGAACTCGTGTACGAGGCCATCGGTCGCATCCACGCGACCGGAACGACCGTCCTGCTTGTCGAGGAGAACTTTACGCACATCGGTGACGTCGCCGACATCGTGCACGTGGTCGAGATGGGATCGATCGTGCGAACCGGCTCGCTCGAGGAGCTCTCGACCGATCGAACGGTCGTCGAGACGTATCTCGGGTCCCTGTAGGAGGGAACGAGCGATGCATTTGACCGATGTCGTGGGTGTCCTGGTCGAGACCTTCGTCCTTGGGTCGATCTATGCACTCGTCGCGATCGGGATGACGTTGATCTACGGAACGCTGCGGATCCTGGACATGTCCCAAGGCTCGATGGTGATGGTCGGGAGCTTCGTTGGCTGGGCGATCCTGGTATCGGCCGGGTGGAGCCCCGTTCTCGCGATCCTGATTGCGTTCGTCCTTACATTTGCACTCGGCACGTTTACCGAGCTTATCTCCGTCCAGCCTTTGATGGGCCGGCGCGGGTTCGACTTCGAGCTGGTCACGTTCATCACGACGTTCGCGGTCGCCATCGTGTTCGCCAACGTTGCGCTGCAGATCTTCGGGCCGTTTCAGAAGAATGTGACTCCCGTCGTCTCCGGCAGCGTGGAGGTCTACGGAGGCGTCGACCTCTCGTTCCAGAACCTCGCGATGGCGGGGGTATCGATCGCGCTCATGGTCGGCCTCGGTCTGTTCCTCGCGCGCACCCGATGGGGCCTCGCGATCCGTGCGGTGGCGCAGAACCTCGACGCCGCTCGGTTGATGGGAGTACCGGTCATGAAGCTGTACCCGCTCACGATGGGCCTGGCCTCGGCGTTGGCGGGTATCGGCGGCGTCTTCCTCGGCGCGAAGTTCTTCGCGTACCCGGGCGCCGGCGACCTCCCGCTCCTCGAGGCGCTCATCGTCGTCATCTTCGGCGGCCTGGGGAGCTTGTCGGGCACGCTGTACGCCGCCTACATCATCGGGTTTATTCAGGCCTCGGCCGAGGTCGTGTTCGGAACGACGTGGTCCCTGCCGATCCTGTACGGCGTCATCCTCCTGGTGCTGATCGTGCGGCCCCAAGGGCTCAAGGGCAAGCCCTCGGAAGCCCGTCTGTGATGGCTGGGGAGAGCACAGTCGCCGCCGACGACCATCGGACGGTTGCCTCCGGCGCCGGCTCTCGAATCGGGCGGGGCCGCGCGCTCACGACCTGGGAGTGGACGGGAATCGCCGCGCTGATCGTGCTCGTCGCGCTCATCCCGTTGGTGTGGTCGAACTCGTACGCCCTCGGCGTGATGATCACCGCCATGATCGTCCTGGTCTTGAACATCAGCTGGAACTTCGTGCTCGGCGTCGCGGGTGTGTGGAATTTTGGACAGCTCGCGATCTATGCGATCGGCGGGTACGGCGCGGGGCTACTGATGCTCCACACACCGCTTCCGCCGGTGCTGACGATCGTCTTCGGTGGCCTTTTTGCAGCCGGCGTCTCGGTGTTGCTCGCCTTCCCAACGTTGCGGCTGCACGGGATCTACACATCGCTGCTGACGTTCTCGTTCGCGCAGGTGTTCCTGTTCGTCGTGGTGAACGATCCGATGGGGCTCACGGGCGGCACGTTCGGCTTTCCGACCGTCCCGGGGCTGTGGTCGTTTCTATCGCCGACAGCCTCGCTCCGCGCGTACTTCTGGACGATGCTCGCAGTCGTCGTTGTGGCCACGTTCGTCGTCGCGCGGATTCGCGGATCGAGGCTCGGTGTTGCATTACGAGCGATACGAGACGCGCCCTCGTACGCGGCGGCGCGCGGCGTGAGCCCGCTCAAGTACCGCGTCATCGCGTTCGCAATCTCCGGCTTCATCGCCGGCATCGCCGGCGCCCTCTATCTCAGCTACAACCAGTCCTTCACGACGGCGGCGATGGGGCTGACCCCCATGTCGATCGACGTCACCATGCTTGTCATCGGCGGACTGGGAACGATGTGGGGACCGATCCTCGGCACGACCGTCCTGACCGGCCTGCAGGTTTCCCTCGTCGACTATCCCGGGATCCAGCTCACGATCCTCGGCGCGATCCTGCTCCTCATCGTGGTCTTCGTGCCGGGCGGTCTTGTCGGGCTCCTCTCGTCGCTGCGCCGGCGGATCGCCGCGTGGGTTGCCGCAGGAGACGAGGACGAAGCCCTCGAGGGCGACGAAGCGGGTGGGAGGGCGGGTGACGAGGAGCGGGAGGCCCTCTCGGCCGAGGCGCCTTCGCCGCGCATGCCGCTCGAGGAGCGTTGAGTGGCCCGAAGGAGGACGGCGGGCCGGACGCGCGCGCCCGCATGGCTGGTTGCCGTCGACGTCGGCGGAACCTTCACCGACGGGGTCGGAATCCGGGACGACGGCAAGACCGTCGTCGTGAAGGTCCCCTCCACGCCCGGCGATCCGGCCGCCGCGCTCGTCGCCGCCGTGCGGGAGCTCGCGGATGCCGGTGTAGCGCTGGAGCGGCTAACCGCCATCTTCCACGGGACGACCGTCGCGACGAACGCGGCGATCACCGGCGACCTCGCGCGCGTCGTCTTGGTCGCGACGGAGGGATACCGCGACATCCTCGGGTATCGCTCCGGAGGTCGTCCGGCGCTGTACGACCTTTACCAGCCCCGGCCAACGGAGCTCGTTCAGCGGCGCGACCGCCTTGAGGTCCGAGAACGCCTGGCCTGGAACGGTGAGGTCGTCGTCTCGCTCGCGGACGACGAACTCATGCGGGCGGTCGAGGATGTGGCCGCTCGCCGGCCCGAGGCCGTCGCCGTGGCCCTGCTGTTCAGCTACGTGAACGACACCCACGAGCGGCGGCTCGAGGAGGCGCTAGTCGCTCGGCTTCCAGACACGCCGGTCAGCATCTCCTCGTCGGTAGCGCGTGAGTTCCGCGAGTACCCGAGGACCGCGACGACCGCGCTGAACGCCGGGCTGCGCCCGGTGGTGGGTCGGTACCTGATCAGAGCCAATGAGCAACTGCGAGAGCTGGGCGCCGAGGCCCCGTTCTTGGTGATGCAATCGAACGGGGGGAGCGTGCCGGCCGAGCGCGCCGACCGCGAGGCGCACCGGCTGCTCCTGTCTGGGCCGACGGCGGGCGTCGCGGCCACGATCGCCCTCGCCGCCCGAATCGGCGCCGACCGGGTCATCGCGCTCGACATGGGCGGTACCTCGCTCGACGTCTGCCTGATCGAGCATGGCGTCCCGCCCGTCGTGTCGTCGCAGATCGTCGACGTGCATCCGATCCTGGCGCCTTCGATCGACGTCGTCACCGTCGGCGCGGGTGGTGGCAGCATCGCATCGGTCGACGCCGCGGGGCGGCTTCGCGTCGGCCCCCGGAGCGCAGGGGCGGATCCCGGCCCGGCGGCGTA
>JBKOWM010000019.1:0-6771 GCA_046724395.1 Actinomycetota bacterium | reverse complement strand
TGTCCGCGATCGCTGCATCACGGGGTCCTGACTTGGCGGGAAGACCGTCGTCAAGAACGTCCATTTCGGTGATCAAGATCTTCAGGCCACGGGAAGAGACCTCGGACAGGAACGTGCGATACGACGCCGCGTCGAACGCCTGCAAGAAGCCGTCGGCATGAAGATGTGCCTGGACGCCCAGAGCGTGGACCGGCACGGCCTCGGCGAGCAGCCCGTCGAGCATCTCGAGGACCGCCGCACGCTTGTCGGTGGTGAGGTGGCCGCCGTCGTCGGTCTCGAACCCGAAGTCGTTGTAGAGCAGTAGTGCGTTCGGATCGGCGGCGTGCGCTCGTCGGAATGACTCGGCTATGTATGTCGGGCCGATCGTCTCGTACCAAGGAACGTCCGTGCGGACACCGAACGTGTCGACGGCTTCGTTCACGACGATCCATCCGGCGACGCGCCCACGGTAGCGGGCGACGACGCGGTCGATCGTCGAGAACAACAGCTCCTTCGCCGTCTGGGGCTGCATTCCCCAGAGATCGTCGTCCGTCCATCCCTCGCCGAACCCCTCGTCCCAGACGAGGTGCGCGCCGAGAACGAGCATCCCTTGGCGCTCGGCGAAGTCGATGATCTTGTCGGCGTGTCCGAACTTGAGCGCGGAGTCCGGCGTCGGCCGAAGCCGCCACCACAACAGGTCGTCCTCGGTGAACAGGATTCCCGACTGGTGCTCGAACAGTCTTCGATACCCGCGATCCGAGAGCTGCCACGTCGCGGCCGACGAGCCGTACACGAGTCCGCGTTCCGCCGCGACTTGCCACAGCGGCGCGCGAACGCCGCCGGACGAACACTCGCCTAACGCCGCTGACGACGCCGACGGAAGAACGGCTGTGGCCGTAGCGCCGCCGCCTGAGGCTCGCGTGTTGGGGTTCGAGCCCGTGCACGAGGCGAGGGCCGACACCCCGAGACCAGCCGTCCCGAGCAGAAACGTTCGTCGCTTCAGCTTTCGGTCAGCGTCCACGGGCTCCCTCGTCTGCCTCAGATACGGACGACTGCCTCGCATGCTCGCGCTCTCCAACCATACAGATGGGGCTTCGAAGTTGGCGGGGACGTGTCGATGCGCGGGATCGAGCCTTCGGAAGAATCGCTCGCGAGGTGATCGCCTCGGCACTCGTCATGCGCCGGGAGGAGAAGGACGGCGGGCCGCCCGCGTACCTATGACGCAGCCGAGGATGATCGGCCATCCGTTCGTGGCCCGGAGTAGCCTTTCGTCGTGCCCTAGAGCCTCACCGTCTCGAGCGCCAGATCCGGCGCGACCTGGATCGTCTTCCGCCAGCTGCCAGAGCCGAGCTTCTGCACGTTCTCCTTCAGCCCGACTTTGAGCGAGCAGCGACGATCGGTGACTATTGGGCGAACCCAAAGACGCGCCCGTTCGCGGATTTGCTGATCGAGTGCGAGGCTGTTCGGCCAGTGACCCGAACGGGCTGACCAGCCCGGTCTCCCTCACCTGCTAACGGGGAGACCGCAAACGAGAGGGGCCGGGTGTGTGAGAGCCCGGCCCTTTCTCTGCTCCGGCGGCTGCGGCGCTTCGGCGCGCCTGCCAAGGCGGTCGCTCCGTGACGACGCCGACGAGGACGCCGCTGCTCGCCACGCTCGACAGGAGTCCCATCAGCGAGGAAAGGCGGTTGAGCGAGCGGAAGACCATCACCGAATGGCCCGCTCTTCCGTCATTCTGGGGTGTAGTCCCGCGCGCTCTGAAGACATCCGAACCATCGCGCACGACGGCGTCCTACCAGCACCAGTCGTTTGCCTTCCCGCCGCCCGGGTAGCGAAGAGGACTGAGCTCCGAAGAGGAGTAGGGACGTCATGGCACGTCGAGCGCGAATCACGTTGGAAGTCATCGAACGGGGCGACGACATCACCCTTCACTTTGAAGGCAACCGCTCCCCGCCAATCTGGTTCGCCAGGCACGAGCGGCCGACCGGATGGGCGAAGCTGCACGCGATCCTCGATGAGATGGAGATTGTCGAAGAGGTATCCGAGAAACAGGCCAGCTGAGTTTCGGGGAGGAAACGCAACGCCATGAGGGATCAGGCGAGGTTGCGACGGCTCCGGATTCTGATGGCACCGACGGACGCCGCGGCCCTTCGGCTCGCGCGGAGCACCGACCCAGCGCTCGGACATACTTGGGCCGAGTCGTCACGGTTGCCCGTATGGGGTCGGCGTCGATCACACCAGCGGGCTAACAAACACGCCGCGTAGGAAGCGTGGCGGAGCGATCGGATCCACCGGCCGCACTCCGCCGCGTTGCCATATCGGAGCCGGCATGCCTTGAACGGTCCGATCGCACGAGACGTTCTACCTTGAGGAGTCGCAAGCGCTCGTGGACGGTCCCACAGGGATCGTCCAAGCAATGGGTGGCGCTTCTCGATGCGATCGAGCTCAGCTGTTCGCGATTCATCCCGGCCTCCCTGATAGGGACCATCGTCGCCCAGCGACGAGGTCAGATGACCCGCTGAACGCTAGTTTCGCGGCCCGAACTTGGCTTAGCCTTCACCCAGTCGACGACCTCAGTGCGACGGGCAGGGGACGACCGCGTTCCTTCGGTCGTACCCGGCACTCGCCGCTTGTCACCGAGTGGCTCAGATCCCCACTGCGCGCCCTCTGGCGAATATGGGCGGGGAGCCGTGTCGCGAGCTGTCGTGCCCCCGTCGTGTTGTCCGGATGACGGGCTCCCCTCAGCGGACGCCACTACCAACGCGAGTCTCGTCGAAACGAGTGACAAGAAGCTTCGACCTCACTAAGGCTTCGGTAGACCGTGACCTCGTAGTCGAGGGCTCGCCAGGTGACGCGCAGGTCTCGACTTCCTGGCGGGTCGCAGCATCGATCGTGTTGGGCGGCCGGTCGGTCGATGGAGAGCTGAGGTTCGTCGAAGACAACGGGACCGGGGTCGACCCCTCGACAACCAGCTACGGCACAGGGTTGCCAGGGGATGGCCGACCGACTCGACGCACTTGGAGAGAGGATCCAGGTTCGGTCGGCGCCGGGAAGCGGCACCACGATCTCTGGCATCCTCCTCGTGGGTGCGATCTCGACGACTCGCTAGATCCTCCCGGATGGGATCTCCGCCGGGGTGACGACGACCGGACCGCGGATCGATCTCCGCGGCCTAAGAGCGCGTCGGGCCGGCCACACCGGCGACCTATGGACGATCGATCTCCGCCTCCTGATCGACTTCACTTCGAGTCTCGCGAGTGGCGAGTCCGAGTCGAATCACTGACAAGGCGAACAGACCGAGTCCAATGTAGAACCCATAACCCGCAAAGAAGAACAACTCGCCGAAGGGGAACGCGTTGATGGCCACGTCGATCCCCAGGCCGAGAGGAAGGCCCACGGCGAACGCCGCCGCGGCCCATCGAGGCACCCGACCTGTCCGGAACGCCGCCGCGCCGAACAGCAGGGCTCCCGCGATGAGCGCGTAGCCCGCCACCTGTTCCGGGAAGACCAGCCAACGCGGTTCCATGCCGAGATCGGCCGTGATGACCGCGCCGAGCAGCGCAAGAACGACCAGGCCGGCCGCAGCCGTTGCGAGGACCAGTGAACCAACGGTCCCGAGTCGCCCGTCGTGCGGTCGCCAGGCCATGTGGAGGTCTATGGCGGCCGGGATCAGGAGCACTGCAGCCGGCGCCAGGGCGAGCCAGAAGCCGTCCCAGACCGCCGGACCGACGATCGCGACCGCGACCAACCCTCCTGCGAACATCGCGGCCACCCCGTCCCTTCGCGAGCGCCAGTTCATGGCGAGCTTTCACTTCCAGGCGTTGGGGCCTCCAGTGGATCGCTCCACTCGCTCGTCGGTTCATCGAAGACGGCCCGCAGCACTCTGTTCGCCAGCTCGAGGCCTTGCTCCAGGTTGAGCAGCCGGGTGTTCACCAGCATCGCCACCGAGAGATCGTCGTCGGGGAACTCGGCCAGAAGGCTGACGAAGCCGTTGACCACACCACCATGGGAGAGGGCTGGGTGCGAGCCGAACCGGCGGATCTGGAGCCCGAGCCCGTACGGCACCTCGGTCCCATCGGCCAGGACCGTCGGCCGGGACATCTCTCGGAAGGATCCGGGGTCGAGGAACGACCGGAGCAGGCCTGGCCAACGGGCCAGGTCCGTTGCCGTCGAGCACAGCGCTCCCGCGGATGAGACGACACCCATGTCAATCGGGGGTGGATCGATGAACGCAGGCGGACGGCCGAGTCGGAGCGCCCGTGGCCAGTTGCCGTACTGGATGTCGTATCCGTGAGCCCACCCGTTGTCCGGACGCTGCTCGTCCGGACACTGAAAGGTTCGATCGAGCCCGAGCGGTCGGAGGATCTCCTTCTCGATGTAGTCGGCGTACGCGCGTCCCGTGACGTGCTCGATCAGGATGCCGAGCAGGATGTAGCCCACGTTGCTGTACGAATGCTCGGCCCCCGGCTCGGAGTCGAGAGGCTGCGCCGCGACGAGATCGATGAGTTCATTCCGATCGATCCCGACGCCACCCGATTCCTCCAAAAGAGGAAGCACCGAGGCATCGGACAGGCCCGAGGTGTGCGAGAGAAGCTGTCTGATCGTGATCCGCTGCCCGTCGCCCGGGTAGTCGGGCAGGTAGTCGCCGATCGGATCGTCGAGGGACAGTCGGCCCCGTTCGGCGAGGTGCAGGATCGCGGCGGCGGTGAACTCCTTGGTGATGGAAGCCAGCCGGTAGATCGTGGTCGCGGAGGCCGGGACGCGCTCGGCCAGATTTGCGTATCCGTAGCCCTTCGCCAGCACCAGCCGACCGTCTCTGACCACGGCCACCGAGAATCCCGCAGCAGCGATCTCGCGCAGGGCATCTGCAGCTGCCGTGTCGACCCTGGCTCCCATGGCTTGGTCCGCCTCGACCGCCGTGGTGGAGATCTCGCCGGGCTGGGCGGCGCAGGCCGCGGACATGAGCGCGAGGACCACCGCAAGCCGCGACTTTGAGGTCTGCATCGGTTCAGACCTACTCTCTTGGCCTCCTATCCGAGGCTGCCTCGTCGCCTCACGGCCATGGACCGTCGAGCAAGGTCCGAACGCCGCCGCGGTCAGAAACGGCCTATGCCATCCTTCTCCCGCCTCGCCGTCCTACCACAATCGACTACGTTGAGACGAAGTTCGGCCGGGTCGTGTCGACAGCTTCATGCCTGCTGCGAGAACGACTGCTGGCGCCGCCTGACGCCAGAAAGTGGTTCACTCAAATTCGTGGATCCCAACGAGCCGAACCGTGCCTGGTGGGACGAGCGTGCGCTCTGCATGGCCACGACGGCTTCTACTACGACACCGCTCGGTTCCTGAACGGCCGGTCGGCATCTCAAGCGGGAGTTCGGCGAGATCGAGGCGGCTATCGGGCCAGTCGCATCGGCCGACACCCTCCACGTATCTCACCGCCGGGCAGGCGAACGCGGGGTTGAGAGCCGGCTCGGCTCGCACCTACGCAACCCTCGAACGTTATAAAGGATGGGCGGAGGGCTAGCCCGAAGGCCGCATCGACGTCGGGGTGCATGAGCCCTCCCAAGGGAGCGTCAAGGCCGAGCCCTCCGCCCACCCGAAGCCCCGGCTGGGTGCGAACGGGCGTCAAGGAGGCCATCGGTCCATCCGTCACGTGCAGCCGCCCGGACGCTGCGCACAATCGGCGTTATCCCCAAGGTCGACGTGGTCGGGTAGCGTCCGTTCGGCTCCGACGCCGCATCGTCGGACCCTAATCCTTGGCTCTGCCACGTCTCGCATCGACCGGTGGATCGGCGACGTTGCACGGCCGCGCTCTCCCGGATCGGGGACTTCTGGGCCGAGTCGAAGACGACAACGAGGACGTCCGCCGAACTCTTCATCGACGCCGAGGAGGACCGACCGACGCGTGCTCTCCCTGGGATGCTACGCGAAGCTCAATGACGAGCTGCTCGTTCGGTGGGAAGACTTTGGGATAGACCGCGTCTGGTCTGCTTTAGGTCGAGATGTCGTACGTCGAGAACGTCACTGAGGGAAGGAGCGGGATGGAGATGGACAAGGCTCTCCACAGCAAGGCGATGGAGGAAGCTCGTGCCTACCTCGCACAAGAGGACATCTCAGCGGAAGGGTTAACTGCCCGTCACTTCATGGAGTGGGAGATAGACGAAACGCTGCGACGGGTCTTCTCCGAGGGGTTCCATAGGGGCTTCGAGTACGCCGGGGGGAAGGCAGCGGAGTAACTGCGCTGGCTGCTCTCGCGGATGGTGCCGGGTAACGCGATGCGTGGAGTGTCAGTTGCAATGCGTGAAGTGTCAGTCGCAATGCAAAGCGGCAGCCGACCCGCGATCAATCCTCGAACAGAACGCGGATGTTCTCTCGGTGATGGATCCGCCATTTGAGGCCTGAGCCCGGAGAAAGTTCTCCACGAGGCCACGCATGCCCCTCGCCATCGAGAATCCGTGCTGCCCTCGTTCGTGGCCGGGTCCGCATAGACCTCGCGCATCGTCCATCCACCGGCGCGGACCTTCCCGAGGGGGACCACGCTCGCACGGGGGTACTAGCCGGGGTGACGAAGAGAGCGAAGACCACCCAGATTACCGCGGGTCCTCTCTCGTCAAGGACGCCAGCAGGCGACCGTGCAGGAGAGGCCAGGCCCGGCGGCCGCCACTCGTTGAGGTCGTTCAGCCGCGCCAAGAGAACGGTCCTCCTCGGCGTCAAGTGTGCGACACCGGACGGGCGTATCGTGTGGCCCACTGTGGGGATTGCCGACTCCATCCGTTCCTGGCGTGAGCGTCGCCA
>JBKOWM010000137.1:0-8942 GCA_046724395.1 Actinomycetota bacterium | reverse complement strand
CTTGCAAGCGGCGTCGCGTCGCCGAACTTGTCCAGAATACGACGCCGTGTTGCAAGAGGCTGCAAGAATCTCGCCGGACGGGCTACAGCATGCCGGCGCCGTGCCAGCAGCTAAGGACCTCGATTGCGTCGTCGACGTACTCGCTCGCCCGAGCGAAATCCCGCTTATCGAGGAACTTGCGGACGGCCTTGAGCAGTCCCTTGAGGCCGCACAGGAGGGCGATCTGCCCGCTCATCTCGACGCCGATTTTCGTCGACCACGCGCCATCTCAGTGCCGCCTTGCGGATTGCCGAAGTTAATGCGCAAGCTGCGGCGACGTGCATAGGCCGTCGACTAGTCGCTCCCCGTGCTCGTCTCCCTAGGTCTTCTGGAGGGCCACCCGTTTGGCTGATTGTTGCTCGGTGTCAAAGGGAGTATCCCTTACGTGCGGCGGGCGAAAGCCACCTTCGGGCTGGCTGGGTGCTTCCCCGCTGGTTGATGTTTCAGCGAGACCCACGGTACCCGCGGTACCGAGACGGCCTCCGCAGCCGGGATTGACCCTGTCGCTCCTGGCTGCTCGTATACCAGTGTCAGGCCGCTCGCGAAATGGTCATCTGGAAGTTGCGGGGGTGACCTGAGCCGCGACGCGCGCGCTTTGAGCCTGTCGATCTCGGCGCTGTTGAGTGGCCGCGACTCCCAATCGTCGTCCTCGCTCATTCGAGTCTCCTCACTCAGGTCTGCCTGACTTGGCTCGATCATCGGTCTCTAGTTCTCGCGGGCGGCCCGCCGTCCTTCTCCTCGCCGCGCATGACGAGTGCCGAGGCGATCACCTCGCGAGCGATTCTTCTATAGGCGCGTCCCGCCTCCATGAGGTTGGCGAGCTCGGGCGTCGCTTGCTGCGAACGCCACGGCCGCGACCGCAACCAACCCTCGGTGTCGGTGGCGTTGACGAGCTCGGTTTCGAGCGAGGGCGAGCGCCGAAGTCGAGACACGGACGCCATCGAACGTACTACGCCCCCACTACACTTCGGCTGTGACGCCGGACGAGCGCGAGGTGCTTGAGCGCGCCGTACGCCGCATGACCGAGCAGGCGTCCAACGCGGATGCGATCGTCGACGAGGCGATGGCGGCCGGGCTGGACGGGTCCAATCCCCTAACGATTCACGTCAAGCAGCTGCCCGCTGAGCTTCTGTGCATCAAAGCTGCTCTCGAGCGCGAACTGGAACGCGAGGTCCTCGAGTGCGTGGGTCTGCGGCCGGACCGTCCACTACGTCGGCGGACTCGGCGTCCGGGGCCGGCACTGGGCGCATGCCGAACCGGCGCCGCACTCGACGCCGAAGCCGCGACGTTGACGGCCGTCCAAGGGACGGTGTTAGCCGGTCCAGGGTCTCATCCACGTACAAGACGTCGGGGTCCTCCTCCGCGAGCGAGGCCGGCTGCATACATCGCTGCCAGACCCTGCCACGGCGAAGCCCGGGGAGGATAAGTCAGTCGAGGTCATTCGATCGCAAACAGGCTGCTCGGCGACGGGTTGAGGAGTTGAGTAACTAAGCGGCGAATGTGGAGGTTGGAGTAACGCTCAGCGTTGTGTACCAGCCTTCAAACCTAAGTGCAGCAGCCCTGGAGATAACGGTCGACGGGTAGTCGGGATGGCTCCACATCGTAGCCCTGCCGGCACCGCCAACCCGATTCCACCCTGCTGCGCGAAGGTACGCGTTATCCGGTCGAACCGACTCCTTTCGAGCTGGTTCACTCATCTGAGCCAACCTCCATCCAACGTCCCATGTGCTCCCAAAGTGGTCCGTCTGCTGCTCGCACCGAGCACCGCCGTACCGTCTAACGAGCCGTCGCGAGGCGCGCACTGGCCCTACAAGTCTCTGACCTGCAGTATAGCGTTGTCGTGTTGTCGTCATATTCCTCGCCTGGCTGGCAGTCCAGTTGCTGACCCGCAGCTAGCCCGGGCTTGGCCGACCAAATATTCGCCCGACAAGTCAGTTCACACAGCAATCGAATCGCCGCTTGGCGGTCGAGCGCGCCCAACGCGATCAGCCTGTGACCGGGATGGGGCCCGCGCCGTGACCGGATGGGGCCCGCGCCGGTCGAACGGGCACGCGCCCGCGATCATGCGCGCCGGTCTCGAGCGGTCGGCGCTGAGAGCGTTCACGCGCCGCGCTGTGCTGCTCGCGCCCGTTGCAGGGGATGTCACCGGATACCGAGAGAGAGCCGCATCGAGGTGCGAGGCGCCTTCGGCGTCGGCACCTGCGCGTCGGCCCGTCGTTCTCGATAGAGTTGGGCGGCGATGACCCGACGCGAGGAGCGGGTCGCTCGAAACGAGGCGACCTCCCGAGAGATCAACGAGCGGATCGAGGATGCGCACGGGGAAGCTCGTTCGGATGGGTTCATTCGCATGCTGTGCGAGTGCGGCGTGGAGTCCTGTGAGCGGTTGATCGCCATCACTGTTCCCGAATACGAACAGGTCCGGGGCAAGGCACGACAGTTCGCGGTGACGGCGGACCCTGTGGCCCCAGACCTTGAGCGCATCGTGGACGAGTCTGAGCGCTTCGTGATCGTCCTCGAGCGGCAGGGAACGCCGGCGGACGTCGCGAACGCGGAAGACCCCAGGAGCTAGGCGCTTCCGCGCCCCGGTTACTGGTCCCGACTCCCCGCATCACGGCGGGACATCGTCGGCGTGCTCCGCGTGGCGATCCGACTCGCGGTGCAGATGCGCGCCCGTATACGTTCATTGCGGACGTGTTCGGTTATCCGGGCGAAGTCCGGCGGTCCTTTTCGAACTCGCCGTAGTGATGCTCGAGGCGCCGGTAGACGTCCTTCGATCGGCCTCCGGCAGGTCCACGCCGCCGCGTGTCCGGACAGGACCTGCATCGCCGACCGCACGCCGTTCCATACGAGTCGGCCTCCCCGTCGATCAGCTCGAGGTGCGGGAGCTTTCGGCCTGCTTCGCGCGCGACGGGTCGTTGTCCTGTTCGTCGACCGACGGGGCGTACCAAGGCATTCGCACCAGCCAACGCCTTCAGCCGCCGCGGTCGATGATCGCGTCGGCCCTGTCACCCTGTGCCGTCCCGTGCCACTTCCACGGGCGGTCCTCTGGCGCCTTCGGGCTCGATTGACGTTCCGGTACGCGACCCGAAGTCGTCCTCCGCGACCCGGCCAAATTGCGGGCGCGTGCTCCAGTTGGCAGGACTCGAAGCGCGACCCGAGAACAGCATCGAGGACTCGGCAGTCTAAGTTTGAATCGCGGCGCGGGGGAAACACTACGGCCTTGCCCCCTCCCTCCGAGCGAGGCTGCGCGTCCACTCTGTTCCCGGATGAAGAGATGGAGCCCACCGAAGTGGGCTCCATTTCTCCCGCGGCGGCGATAACGGCCGACCGCTACCACCATGCGGGACACGATGGTCGATCAGACCGTCGCGGAGGTGCCTTCGTAAAACGCGAGGTCACCGATGTCGGTCGAGCGTAGCTCCACCCGGTCGCTCACGTGCTCACGGTCCCAGGTCTCCGCGATCGGAGCCGAGGCCTCGGCGTCCTTGCGCGTCTCCCATACGCTGAGTGATACGAGAGTGTTATGGCCGACGTCCGCGACGCCATACCGGATGAACCCCGGCTGCTCCTGAAACGTGCGGAGCATGCTCTTGCGAGCCTCGTCAGCGAGCTCCTGGAAGGACCCCTTCTTGATCTCGTACGTTGCCACGCGCAGGTGCTTCATGTGCTCTCCCTTGTTCGGTACGTGCCCTGACCATCCGGAGCCAACGCGAAGCCAGATCGAGAGCAAGATGGGCTCGGGGTATCAAGCTTTCGCTGGAACCAGCGATCGAACAGGATGACGGTGGCGATCCTCGTGACTGCTACTTCTCCCATCGAGGACGGGATCGCGACTCCAACGACTATACATCTTCCATGACGGCCACGCCGAGGCGGGAGAAGGCGGCCGGTCTGGCTCTCGTCGTTGCAGCACCCGGCCTCATGAACACGTTGGCGATCCTCGTCATCCTGTCGAACCCGGCCGTCGGCTCGAAGCATCGGACGCGCGGCTCGCCCTTGGTCTCGGTCTGCATCGTCCTCACCTCTAGTTCTCCAAGAGACAGCCAATGTCACCCGCGACCCGTCGCCATGGGTTGTGGGTCGCGCGAACGGCGGGACAAGTGCCGCCCCGGCAGATCGCAGAGAACGCGGTCCAGCTGTCGTATACGCGAAGGCACGCTCGGCCGGGTCCATCTGATCTCGAGAACGATGCAGGGATCTGCCCGCAGCCGTGCCCGCTAAGGAGGACGTCGATATTCGCATGCCGCGTCGCGACACCCGAAGAACTACGGAAGGCGGACGTTACTGCTTGCCGCCAAGGCATCGCATCCGGTAAAGATTCCGATACTTCCGCGCGAGCTCAGCGTCGCTCGTCGTCGCTCATCCAGTCCGCCTCGGCTGCGGGTTTCACGTTCACGGTGCTTCGACCGCCACCTCTCCGCGGCAAGAGTAGGCGGGCAATCCGTCGCTCGGGTCTCGGCCATCTGCATGGCGTGGCCGCGCTACGAGCAGCTGCGCGTTTCGAGCACCTCCTTGGTGCGCCGCATGTTCGTCGTCTCCTGTCGCCGCATCGCGAGGAGAAGCGATGCGCCGTCGATACGCACATCGTCGGGGCGATCGTGGACTCCACGCCGACCCGGCATCGGGCGGAGGTGCAACGGAAGCCGCGTCGTCCCGATCGAGCCGAGAGGCGAGGTCCGCACATCGCGTATTAGATACTCGTCGAGGGGAGGAATGACCTGGTGTTCGCGCCGGAGACGCATCCACCCTCCATGCCCTGTGGGAGTCTTGACCGTACGCCTAATTCCTACCGGCTCGCGATGCCTGGTCGCCTGCGAATAAGGATCACCACGGGAGTGGTCTCTCGGACCCGGTCGCGATGCCGCTTCTGTTGTCCGTATGCTGCCGCCACTGGCTGAGCGTTGGAGGTACCGAGAAATCGCGGAACATCTTCGCGCTTCCCGCCAACGCGTGCACCAGCTGGCGGCGGCTGACGGCGTACCCGCACCCGCCGGCGAGGACGGAATCGGCTGGTCATTGCCGACCGAGCGACATCCGACGGGGGGCCAACAAATGGGGCGCAAGAGCGGCCGTCGCAGGACGCGCATTTGTTTGAGGGTGAGCGACCGGTTACGACATTGTCGTCGTGAACGCCGACGGCACGGTAGGCCTCGCACTAGCGACCCGCTCCGGGGTCTCGGTCCGGGGCGAGCGGAGGGCGGTCGTCTGCATGCTCTTCGACGCCAATCTCAGGTTCCCCGACAAGATCAGGCTGCTAGGACGGGCAGCCGATGACGTCGAACGTCTCGTTCTCTACCCGAATCGTGCCATCCGGGCTGACCACGAACGTAGTCGTGCCGTGAACCTGAATGGTGCCTTGGCGCTCGTTGCTGATGAAGCTGAAGATGAAGGTTCCGCCCGATGTGGCGTGAACCGACTCATACGAGCTCAACCGGCCTTCCAAGGAGCCAAGGGAGGAGTCTACGAAGCGTCAGGGTGTACGAACCCCGGATTACCTCTGTGAAAGTGAACACGGCTCTCTGACATGCCGACAAACGTGAACGTGACCTTGCCCGACTCGTCGAAGACCGCTGTCTCACCGCAATACGTCTCGAGCGTCTCCGTTTCGAGATGGATGGTTTGCTGGTGAACGACCTCCGGGGCAGCTTGTGCGCCTGGACCGCCCACGAGCAGCGCGACCAGTGAGGTCAGTACCGTCGCAGTGAGCCGACCAATCCAAACCTACGAAGCATCGCCCGACCGTACTCCTCAGTCCAGACTGGGACAAGGTTGCATGCGCCTGGACGCGCTCGGTCCCGCTCCCCGAGCGCGGGCCATCGGGTGGTGTCCACACTTGCAAGGAGCCGCTAGCTCGGCATAACGATGTGGCCGTGGGAGTCCTCGCTCGATCCGCCGCCGAGGAGTGGTGGTTTGACGACGACCCCGACGACTTGCGGCTATCGGCTGCTGCCTCGGGATGTCCCTGCGCTCCACGGCAGCATGAGAGCACCGTCTCCGGGTCGCTGCCATGGTCGCATGACCGTAGATTTCTGACGCGACCGCGGTTCGCGACGCAACGCGCGTTCCCCGGCGGCAATCAATGCGCCAGCTTGGGCGTCGCGTGCGGCGCTGGCTGGGCGTGCGCCCAATGCCCGGCCCGAATGCCGAGACCGCCGACGTAGTGCGCCGTCTTCCCACACACGGCGCAGTCGAGCACGAGGCCGTCGAGCTCGCGTTCGAGATCGGCTTCAGCCTGATGTCGGTTCCGGTAGTGCTCATGGCCTCTCCCTTCCGCTCGATCGATGACCTACCGACATCCATGGCCGTCGGACGCGCGCTCGCGGTGCCGGTGGATACAGGTCGACTGTGCTGTTGATCACTGCTCGACGAACCCGCATCGTCGTTCTGTCAGGCCGGTAGCCCTTCGGACGTTTCTGTTACGGTAGTTGGTGAACGAGTATCGCCCGTGGTTCGCATCGAGCGACCGTCTGACGGCCTGGCACCTGTCGTCGGCCCTTGTTCCTTACGGATCGAGAACGACGAGAGGACCGCCGTGAGCATTGCAAGCGGCACCGTTGCATCGTACTTCTGCCCGATCTGCGGGATCGACCTCGAGGTATTGGATTTCGAGCGACCTCAGGAAGAGTACTACTGCCCATTCTGCGGCTCTCAGCAGACCCCCTCGAGGGGTCTAACGCGTGCAGGGTGGGAGATCCCCGACTGACGGCCGAAGGGAATGCGGGATGACCGCTTACGCGTACGGGCAGCCACTCAAAGGTAGCGCGGTCCCGACTTACCCCGAGAAGCGATCGTGTTCGGCGCCCGGATGCCTGACGGGGCTCTCGATTTACAACTCATCGGACCGCTGCTGGCTCCACCAGCCGATGCGTCCGAGGCGAAGGTTCTCGCCCACCACCCGCGCATAGGGGTGCGGGCGGCCGAGTACGTCGCCGAGACCGGCCTTGCCGTGTCCGTCGCTCGCTAGGTGGTCCTGACCCTCGGCGGCTCCGTCGCAAGTTGCGCGTAAGCCTCCGCGAGGTTGAGCACGATCTGAGCACTCGTCTCGTCTTCGACCTGTGGCAAGAGTCCCTCGATCCTGGCCGCGATCGCCTGCCGAGCTTTGGCGGCTGCGAGGGCCGCTGCTGTCTGTGCGTCCGCTTGCTCGGTCACGTTGTGTTCACCCCGGAGGACGATGCTACGCGTCCAATCGGCGATCGCGTTCGATGACCTCTCTCGCCCACAGGGCCTCTCGGTCGTGTCATTATTCAGGCTCCAGAGCGTCCGAGAGGCCATGCCGAGCCGAGACGAGGCCGGTGCTTCGCCGACCGCACGAGTGACCAGGTTCGGGGCGAAGAGGTACCGTCCGTGCTAACGCGCCATTCACAGGCGGTGGTAGGGACCAAACCGATCGAACATCACGGCGTGCGTTTCTCGCAAGCTTCCGGACGCCGGGCTTTCGGTACCCGGGCAGCATGAACGCCCCATCAGAGCTGAACGAGCCCCAATGCGCCCCTGGAACAGCAGGTAGCAGTCCGGGAAGCGAGTGGTCAGAGCTCCCGTGAGCTGTAAGACGGAGACGAGGTCGGCACGGCGCCGGCGAGGAAACCCAGCAGTGCCGTAGGTCCGGTTCACTGGCGAGACATGGTCGCATCGCATCGAACGGCCGCCTCGGTTGTCAACATCCACCCTGGATGTCTCAACGCATCACATCGGCCGCCCGGTCCAGGAGTGGGCGAGAGGACGGCGTCTGCTGCGCCAGTCCCCGTTGGATGACACACGCACCGGCAGTGTGCGGCGCGATTGGATGTCTGCCATCACGTAGCCAGGGCGAATGCGCCACGCAACATCGACGGCGTGTGTATGGTTCGAGGCCTTCCGACACCGCCGTGGTGAGGCTGCTCCGCGTCCATCGGGAGGCGCGCGTTCGAGTAGCCGCAGGTCGCCCACACCTAGTGCTCGAAGGCGTCGCCCACCGGTGAACCCTCCATCTCTCACGACGATAGCGCCCTCGCGTTCTCGGGGACCTCGGGTACTTGGCTAGGGAACGTTTCGCGGATCGAGAAGGGTGACGGCTGTCTGTTTGAAGGGGAGGAGGCGGTGCACTTTCATCGAACTGGCCCCGCTCGGTCTTCGGGTCGATAAGTCATCGTCATGGGTGGATGCTCGACTGTCGGACGGCAGCCGGGTGCGGACCAGGTTTCTTAGAACCCCTTTCTTGGTAACTGCCCGGGCGAGAGCAACGCAGCGAATAGCAAGAGGCGGGGATAGGCCGTACTCCACATCAACTCGCCGCGTCCCGTCCGGCGACGATCCCGACGACTGGCGCCTGTTCGCCGTGTGCCTCGGGACGGAGACCTACCCGGCTCCGCCGCGCGCCGGTTCCTACCATGACGCCATCGTCGTCTGAGCCCGTTGTCCGGCACGGGGGAGTGCCGCAAGGCCTGCGACCGGGCCGACACAGGACTTCCGGGCGGGATGTTGTTCGGCTACGTCGGCGGCGAGACGCCGTCGCAGCGAGCCCATCGGCGCCCCGCCTGCGGCAGTAGCAACACCGTCCAGCACACCGAACGCGGGTCGTGTAGGACGTTAGCGTCGGAGCTTCGGCGTCCGCCGCGGCGCGGGCTCGGCTAGCGCCCAGCGCCTGCGCGTTACGGTCAGTCCGCCGACGTAGTGGACGCGCTTTCCGCATACCGTGCAGTCGAGGACCTCGCGTTCCAGTCCGCGCTCGAGGTCCACCTTATGGACGGGAGCTCCGCGCGCACAGCTGCTTGACTGAACCGTCCGGGGACCTGTCGAGGCCAGCCGCCACCGCCTCGTCGACGATCGCATCGGCGTTCGCACCGATCGGGGCTGACATTGCGCTGGTGATAGACTCGAGGTCTCGTCGTCTGGACGGTTGGCGTATGCCGAACCGGTCGCCCTCT
>JBKOWM010000063.1:0-9529 GCA_046724395.1 Actinomycetota bacterium | reverse complement strand
GGTGGAGAAGGTCCGCTCGCTCGACCCGGGCTGGGGCCTGGACGCGCTCACCGGTGAGTACGTCGACATGTTCAAGGCGGGCATCGTGGATGCGGCACGTGTGACTCGGTGCGCGCTTCAGAACGCCGCTTCGATCGCAGCGCTGTTCTTGACGACCGAGGCTGTCGTGGCTACGAGGCCGAAGACGACACCGGACATGCCCGGAGGGCCCGGGGACATGGACTTCTGAGCCAGCTAGCTAGCCACCGGGACTGCTGCGAAGAGGCCGTCGGCAGCACCCGGCCAAGGGGGAGGCATATGTCGATCATCCTGCAAGACGCGGCTCATCTCGAGACCCCATCTCGATCCCCGGTTCGCCCGGCGCCGCCGCTCGATCCCGGATCAGCCGCCAAGAAGCGCGAGTTCACCTTCGAGCTGGAGTCGCACGGGGGCTACCTCCGGACGGTGACCGGAACGATCGCCTACCTCGACGAGGAGGCGCATACATACATGGTGTGCGCACCCGACGGTGAGCTGATCAGGGTGCCAGTGAGGGACATCAAGAGGACGATCGAGAGCGTCGCCTAGGCACAGTGTCCACAACCGCCGCGAGAGACACTTACGATCCGTTCGTCACGAAGCCGGCACGGCGAAGTTCCCTCTGACGAGGAGAAGTGGGTCGCGTTCGTGGTTCGAGTCGCCGTTTCCGCACGAAGGCTTTCTCCCGACCGTCGCGACGATCATCGATCAGAATCTCCGGCAAGGATCCTCGCCACTCGGAACGTGACAAGGGTCCGGATGGGGGAGCCGCCCTCGGAAGGCCGCGATTAGTCGAACGCATGCGCACGGAGTCGGTGGATCTACCGCTCGCACGAATGATCCGGGCGCATGGACTCGAAGGTGGAGTCGCGCCGAAACCGTGGCTGATCGATTGCCTTTGAGGATCGGGCGTAGCATCGGGCGGGGGTGACGCGCCGATGACGGAACGGGTGGACGGGCAGGCAGAGGCGGCCATCCTAGCGGCGAAGGCTCGGCAGGCGATCGCGAAGAGAATCGCCGAGCTCGTACCGACGGTCGAAGACGAGGCCATGGCAGAGATCGTGCTGCGTTTGGCCGAGGCGTATGCGGATCTGGCCGCCGAGCCGCCGAGGGCCAGGGGCGGATAGAAGAGGCGGGCGTCCGCCGCGGACTGCAGAAGAGCGGTGTAGCGGTCGTTTTGACCGTTTTCGGCGAGAGCGGGGCCGTGGGCGTGGCTCTTGCACAGCGACGGTGTTCCGTGGCGTCCTAGATGGAGAGGCACTCGTGGCGTAATCCGGCGCCGCGCACCACTTCGAGGAGGACGTGCGACCGCGAATCACCGCGCTGATTACCCAAGGACACGCCGTCCAAGGAAAACCAATCGGGATCCCATCTCTAGCGTCAAGGGGGCCTTGGTGTGGGGTCGTCGATGACGTCATCACCAGCCGGATGATCATCCCGAAACGTTTGTACCAGTGCGGCCGGGCCCTCGAAGAGGAGGCCGCGGCACATTCGATCAGCCTCCAGAAGGAGCTCTAGAGTGGGGAGGTGGAGTGGATCCGCGAAGGGGAGGTCTCCTTACCAAAGACGCCCGGTGGGTCCGACAGCCTCCGCGCATGGCGCCCATGGGTGCTCGAGCAGGCAGATGGCACCCTTCGGATGTGGTACACGGGGGATGACGGCACGACCTCCAGGATCCTGACGGCGGTCCGGTCACCGGGCGGCAGTTGGGACCGGCCGAGGATCGCGATCGACGCCGGATTCGCCGGCGACAGTGATTCCTATGGAGCCGAATCGCCCTGCGTAGTCAAGACGCCGGGTGGCTATCTGATGGTGTACGGGGGGTTCGATGGAGAGGTCGGTCGCCTTCACATGGCCACGTCGCATGACTCTCATCGCTGGGACGCCCAGGGAACCATCATCCAGCGCGGCCTCGAGGATGCGGGCGGGGCCAACCATCCCTGTCTGTTGATGACGGGCGAACGCTGGTGGCTGTTCTTCACGGGGTATCCGGCCTCGAGCGGCGGCCAGCGGTCGGTGCTCCTCGCGGCGGTCTCTCAGACGGGAGCCTCCTGGGATCGGGTCGGGGCGATCCTGGAGCCGGAACAAGGCGAGGTCGCGGTTTCGCATCCCTGTGCGCTCGAGATCTCGAGGACCATCTACACGTTTTACGCGAGCGACGTGGGGGGTTCGATCCGCATCGCGCTCGCGACCTCGTCCGATGGAATCTCGTGGGACCGTCGGGGCTCGGTCCTGGAACCCGCAGGCCACGGGCCCGACGGCTCGAGCGTCCACACCCCGTGTGTGGTGAGACTGCATGACGGGTCTTTTGGGATGTGGTACGCGGGCATTCCGGTCGGGGACGAGGAGCTCGGCTACCGCGTCTGCTCCGCGCGGTTCCCCGGGCCCTGGTCGACCTGATGCAACCGCCGAGGAACGACCTCCCGGGTGCAAAGCCGAACGTCATTGATCAGGCAGGGCCCGCCCCAGCCTCCACTCTGGGTGGCACTCGGTGCTGGAGGGCGACACCACACAACTGCCTCTCAGCCCGTCGACTCGCGACTGAGCCCGGGACTGCGCCCCTGCCTGATGGCCGGACTGTTGGGGGACGCGGCTGTCAGTCTCGAGAGGGCCGGGGCTCTATCGAGACGCTTGCATTCGGAGAACGTCAAGGAACGGTACACGGTTCACACATCGGCCCGTAGACGGTGAGGGTCACCCGGACGCTCGTGCCCCAGCCGCGCGGCGATCTCCGCTGGCTGCACGCCCTCCTCGATCAGCAGGCGCGACGGCTGTGTGCCGTAGGTCGTGGATGCGGAGGCCGTCGAGACCGGCGCGCCTGGTCGCGGGGACAAAGAATCGCCGGCGCCTCGTCTTGCGGATCGGACCGCCGCCTGGTGCAGTGAATAAAGAGCGCGCTGGCGTTGCTGGCGTCGGTTAGAGCGGCGAGCTCGTCGCTCGCGGAGGCGGTTGGCGGTCTTCGAGCTCGGCTAAAGTTCACGGCGCACCCTTCGTCTGAGCGATCGCAGACGTTCGTGGCAAGCTCGCTTCGTCGGTACAGCATGGCGAACAGCATCGCGGGGACGATCCGGGCGATCCTGGCGTTGGGGTACCTGGAGTCCCTCGAGCCGGGCCATTCGACTCTGTCGACCGAATCGCAATGAACGGACGCTTGCGTGGTGTTTGGGTGCGGGGGCCACATATGACGGCGCGGTCGACGACGGCGGACGGGCTCCGTCCCGCGATCGACATCGCCATCCCAAACGAGACCCCCGGCGGGCGGCCCCCTGGAGAGCGGCTGTCGTATCTCGACAACCTCAAGACGCTGATGATCGTCGGGATCATCGCGTCACACGCGGTGATGGGGTACTCGGGCTTCGGGAGCTGGACGTATCAGGACGTCCGCGAGGTGTCGCTCTCGGCTGGCGTCGAGAAGTTCCACGCGATCCTGTTCCTGGTGCTCGGCGGGCTGTACCTGATGTCCCTGTTCTTCCTTGTGTCGGGGCTGCTCGCTGAGGGATCGCTCGCCCGCAAGGGCCCGTCCCGGTTCGTCAGGGATCGGCTGCTGCGGCTGGGTGTGCCGTTCGCCGTGTACACGCTCGTGATCTGGCCCCTCCTCGAGTACTCGCTGTTCGGACCCTTCGCGCACCGTCCGTTCTGGGACTCCGTCACCGACGCCGATCCGGTCCTCGACAACGGACCGCTGTGGTTCGTCAGAGTCTTGCTCGTCTACTCCGTGGCGCTCGCGTCGTGGCGGACGTGGTTCCCTCCGTCGGCGCCGCCCGACGGGCCGTCCGGCCCCCGCCACCTGATCGTCCTGGCGCTCGCCGTCGGCGTCGCCTCGTTCGTCGCGCGGTTGATCTTCCCCGTCGATACCAACCAGCCGTTGAACGTGAAGCTGTGGGGGTGGCCCGAGTACCTCGCGATGTTCGGTCTGGGGATCGCCGCGGCTCGGCGCGGTTGGCTGCGACCCGTGCCTCGGGAGCTGTGGCGGACGTGCGAGATCGCGACGATCGCGGCGACACTCGTCGTGATCGTCGTCGCCGTATCCACGGAGACCCGCGGCCTGGAGCCGCACGTCTACCTGGGCGGGTGGGCAGCGCCGGCGGTGGTCTGGGCGATGAGCGAGGGCGTGCTGGCGGTCACGGGATCCATCTGGGTGCTGTCGCTCGCGCAGCGGTACCTGAACGGCTCGGGGCGCCTCCGGCGGGCGGCTGCGCGGAGCTCATACGCGGCCTTCATACTCCAGGGCCCCGTACTCGTCGCGCTGGCGGTCGCGCTGCGACCGAGCGACCTCTCGGGCGACGTGAAGGCGCTCCTCGTAGCCGGCGTAGGCGTCTTCGCGTCGTTCGCGTTCGCCTGGGCGCTCGTCACCCGGACATGCCTTCGCCGCATCCTGTGATCGACCGTCGGTCACCCACTCAACCGTCCCCCGCCGCGGCTCGAAAATCGGGCACTCGGCTACGTGCACGGCTCGGTGTGCTCGCATAGGCTCCGTCGTCTCCCAACGTGCCGGGACGGCTATGGCGTTCGATGAGATTCTTGACCGACTCGAAAAGCTTGCGGACGACGAGCTCGCCCGGCTTGAGACGCGAGCTCTTCGGATGGCGACTTGGCTGATTCGCGTTCTGCCGAAGACGCCGCGAGTCGACGAGCGTCACCGTACTCGGTGATATCGAGGCCGAGGGAGAGAAACACCTGTCTCAGTCAGCGACACGAGCACCCGACGCACCCGGACTATGCGGTAACGACCTTCTGACGAGGGCGGGCTGGCCCGTCAGTATCCTCCTCGATTGTGACCAATCGACGACCACCGAACCCAGGTGAGGAACACGGTCAGGGGCAGGGCGTTGCCGTCGCCCGCCGCGAGTTCATCCGGCAGGCGGTCGCAGCCGCCATCGCGCTTCCCGGCGTGTCGGCCATAGTGACCGCATGCGAATGGGAGCAGCCGCACACTGGGGAGCGATCAGACGATGGGCAGGCCGGTGTGAAGGTCTTGGCGGCGACACCGCCGATGGGCTGGAACAGCTGGAACGTGTACGGGGAGGACATCGACGAGGCCAAGATCCTCGCGATCGCGGACGCCATGGTCGACAGCGGCATGAGGGACGTCGGCTGGGAGTACGTGATGCTCGACGACGGCTGGCAGACGTCTCGTGGATCGCGCTTCTTGTATGAGCTGGACTACGACGCGCGCAAGTTTCCGAGGGGGATCAAGTTCCTCGCCGACTACGTGCACGAGCGAGGCATGAAGCTCGGCATCTACTCCGGTCCTGGCGTGGAGACGTGCGCGGGTTACACCGGGAGCGCCGGTCACGAGACGGAGGATGCTCGGCTCTTCGCCTCCTGGGGAGTGGATCACCTCAAGTACGACTCTTGCTGCTGGCCGGGCAAAGGCGCCGATGGCCTCTTCGAGATGCACAAGACGATGTCCGACGCGCTGCGGGCAACAGGGCGCGACATCGTGCTGCACGTGTGCCATTGCGGGTGGGACGAAGTGTGGAAGTGGGCACCAAACGCGGGCGGGCATCACTGGCGCATCGGTCAGGACATCACCGACGATTTCGACCTGCCGGGTCACCGGGAGGGCTATTACTTCGACATCTTGGACATGATCGATCGCGGCCTGGGGCTCGAGGAGTATTCGGGCCCCGGCGGATGGAACGACTACGACATGCTCGTGGTAAACCTCAAAGGACAGGGGGCGCTCGTCGGGGACGGGGCCACTCCCGAGGAGTACCGCACCCATTTCTCGATGTGGGCGATCCTGTCCTCGCCGCTGATCGTCGGCAGCGACCTGACCGACATGGACGCCTACACGGTCGAGACGCTCACGAACGCCGAGGTGATCGCGCTGAACCAGGACCGCCTCGGAATCCAGGCAGCTCGCGTGCGAAAGGATGGCGACTTGGAGGTGTTCGCCAAGCCTTTGGCGAACGACGACTGGGGCCTCGCGCTGCTGAACCGGAGCATCACGGACGCGGAGATCGGTGTGGTCTGGCGGCAAGACCTCGGTGTGGACTGGTCCGCTGCGACGGTCCGCGACCTCTGGGCACACCGCGACCTGGGATCGCACCGGGAGGGCTTCACGTCGACCGTTGGCTCCCACGAAGCGACGATCCTGCGCGTCACCCCCGAGAACACGTAGCGAGTCCTGACCGGAACATCCGGGACTCAAGCGACGGCGCTGCCCGGACGATGCCCCGACAATGGAGTTCCGGCACGCCGTTCGATGCCGGCGGCACCGCCGTCGCATGCGACCCCTCGTTTGTGGCCCGGCCGCCGTCCGATCCGCACGCGGTGTGCTGGGATTGGTCGTTCTCGTCGTTCTCGCGCTGGCGCCCGCGGAGGAGGCGCTGGCCACCCCTCGCGACATGCTGCATCAAGTGCGCGACGACTTGCACGAGACCAGAGCGCGCATCGAGGCTCGCAGAGCCAAGCTTCGCGTGCTTCAGAGGCGGGCGAACCGGCTCGCGGAGCGGATCGGGCGGAACGAGGATCAGTTCGCCCATACGATGTTCAAGGTCCGCATGACTCGTCGACGGATCGTCCCGCTGCAACGCCGCCTCCAGGCGCTTACCGCGCAGCTTGCCGAGCGATCGCGGCAGGCATACATCATGGGTCCGGCTACGCCGATGATGTTGCTGCTCACGGCCGACTCTGCTTCGGACGCAGCAAGCAGGGTCTCCTTGCTCGACGAGATGAGCCGCCGCGACCTTCAGCTCGTTGACGAGATCGCGAGCGTCCGCGATCGGCTGGACGTTCGAAGGACCCAGCTGCAGCGGTTCATGTGGTACCTGGCCTCGGTGCGCGCACGGCTCCGGGACGACCAGGAGGCGCTGCGCCAGGCGATGAACGCCTCCGAGCGCATCCTGGGAACGCTCAGGCAGCACCGCCAGGCCGTGCTCCGTCGCATCTCCCGAATGCGACCCTTCTCGGTCTGCCCCGTCGGCGATCCCCACGCGGACAGCAACAACTTCGGGGACTGGCGCACCGCGCCGGAGAAGTGGGGCGGCGATCACATTCACGAGGGGGACGACTTGCCGGCGCCGCAGGGAACGCCGATCTACGCTCCGTTTGAGGGAAGGGCCGTCGTCGCCCCCAGCCCCGCCGGCGGCCTGGGTGTGAGCGTCTACGGGAAGTACGGGTACGTGTACAACGCGCATCTCTCGCGCCTTGGAAAGCTCGGCGAGGTGCAGCTGGCGACATCGTCGGCTACGTAGGACAGACCGGCCACGCGACCGGACCTCACGATCACTTCGAGTGGCACCCAGCCAATGGCGAGGCCGTCGATCCGCATCAATACCTCGTTCTCGTCTGTTGAGGGCTCGCTACCGGACGCGACGCGCTCGGCTAGGAATTTTGGTGCTCCCGGAAGCTCTCCACCGAAGAGCCGTTTTTGCCCGGCTACACCTGCGCTTTTTGAGCCCGCCCTCCATGGCGGTTCTGTCCGATCCCCGCGTTCGGCGAAGTTCTGTAGATTGCTGCCATGACCGGGCGCGAGGAACGCGTCGCTCGAAACGAGGCGACGTCCCGAGAGATCAACGAGAAACTCAAGGAGGCCCACGAAGGCACCCCGCCGGACGAGGATCTCCGCATCGTCTGCGAGTGCGGACATCACGAGTGCGACCGCCTTCTTGCCATCACCTTGCCCGAGTACGAGCAAATTCGGGCCGAGCCAACCCGGTTCGCCGTGGTACGAGACCACGTCATCTCGGATGTCGAGTATGTGATTGACGAGACGGACCGCTTCGTCGTGGTCGTCAAACGCGAGGGGACGCCGGCGAAGGTGGCTTCCGAAACCGACCCCAGGGGTTCAGCGCCTCGGATCTGATCAGCGACTTAAGAGAAGACGTTGACGGCCCGAGCGATCACGAGCCCGAGGATCATCAGCGAGATGAGTGATTGCATCGTCATCGCGATCTTCGCCCACGGGGCCAGAGGCATCACGTCGGTGGGGCTGAACGCGGTTGCGTTCGTGAAGCCGACGTAGAGGTAGTCGATGAACAGCGGCCTCCATTCCGGCGGCGCGACGTGAGGGTTCAACTGTTGCGGAAAGGCCAGATCTGGATACTGAGGGAGGTGATGAGCACGGGCGGCTGAGCCACCGCTGTCGACGTCCCAGTAGAGGAGCGCGAATGCGATGTTGTTCGATATCCACACGACGGCCCCGGCCTCCAACAACTCGTACGCGTCGTTGACCAACGGGTCGGTACCGTGGATGAGCACGTCGATGAGTCTGGCCGTCGCCCACAGGGCTTCGATGATGAGCACGGTCACCAATGCGAGGGATACCCAGCGAATCCATCTGTCCCTCCGGTCGATCTTGCCCGGATCGCCCGCTATAAGGGCGATCAGCAGGACGAGCTCGATAGCCGGGACGAGGTGCTTCGGCCCAATCCGCATGGGAGCGGGCAGCAGATACGTGAGGCATATCGCGGCCAAGAGGGCGCCGACCATCGGCCAGCGGGACTCAGCGACGGCCCGTCGTCGAGATGCCCGTTCGTCAGAGGCTGTCATCGCCGATCGGCCCGACGAGGAAGTACGTGCACAACTCGCCCTTTCCCTTCACGTTGATCCTGCCACGCTCTTCGAAGCGGTAACGATCGCGCAGCCTCGCGTGGACGCGATCCGTCGTCTGGATGCGGCCGGGCACCCCAGTCGACTCCATGCGGCTCGCCGTGTTCACCGTGTCGCCCCAGATCGACGCCGTACCAGAGAGCCACCGCGAGCGCCGCGCGGCGATGGCCCGTCGCGATCGCCGTCACGCGGGCCGCGAGAGGGGAAGCGCGGGCCAAATGCCCGGATAACCGGAGAGGTAGTAGATCTGCAGGGCCGCCGCCGAGGCGAAAAGGACGAGCCGAGGCGCCCGCCGGCCGAACAGGGACAGGACGCCGATCGTGATGCCCAACGTGAAGGCGAAGGCGTGCGGACGAGGCGCGGCGCGCGGCTCCCACGCGATCCGGATCGACATGATGACCGACGCGGCGAGCGCGGCCGCGACACCGAGGTCGATGAGGTTCTGGCGCGTCGGACGACGTCGAAGGACGGCTGCGAGCTCGGCCATCCAGCCACCCTAGGGTCGTGCGACGGGGACCGTCATCCCTCCCTCGGACCTCTTCGCGCGCCGCTCGCGATCGGGCAGCACCGGACGATCGCCCCTACGACGCGACGGCAAAAACGGGCCACTCGCCGGGTACGCCCTTGAGTGAGTGGATACCGCGCTCTTCGAACGCGATCCCCGAGCCGGCGACGAGGTCGACCACGGTCCTCGACACCAGCACCTCGCCGTCGCCGGCCAGCGCCATCACTCTTGCTCCGATGTGCACCGCGATCCCCCCGATGTCGTCGCCGTGGACCTCGATCTCACCCGTGTGCATCCCCGCGCGGATCTCGATGCCGGCTCCGCGGACGTCGTGACAGATCGCTCGCGCGCATGCGATCGCTCGGGCCGGGCCGTCGAAGGTCGCGAGGAACCCATCGCCCGTGGTCGAGATCTCGCGGCCACGATGGCGTTGGAGCTCACGTCGGA
>JBKOWM010000157.1:0-20107 GCA_046724395.1 Actinomycetota bacterium | reverse complement strand
GCCCCAGGGTGGCGGGGTCTGGGGGCTGAAGAAGCGAGCGCGAATGCGCGAGCGTTAGCCCCAGGTCGCGGCTAGCCGACGACCACGCTCCCGTTCATCGTCGGGTGGACGTCGCAGTGGAAGTAATACGTCCCCGGGTCGAGGGCCGGGATGTCGTACTTCGCCGTCGCCGGTCCGGTTACGAGCTCACCCTGGAAGAGTGCGGAGTCCGGGGTGATGTCGGACTCGCTCGGGTAGATCGCGATGTCGTGCTGAACGCCGGCGTCCTGATTGTTGAACGTCAGCGTGGTGGGCTCGCCGGCGGGCAGGTCGATCTCGTTCGTATCGAACGCGATGCCCGAGGCCGTGACCTCCGTGGTGGCGACCACATTGCCCCCACCCCCGCCTCCGCCGCCTTGGGCGCCGCCCCCGCCAGCGTGGCCACCGCCACCACCACCGCCCTCGACGACGCGGAAGACCCCGTTCATCGTCGGGTGCACGTCGCAGTGGAAGTAGTACTCGCTGGCGTCGAGCGGCCCGACGTCATAGTCCGTCGTATCGGGGCCGGTGACGAGGTCGCCCTGGAACAACGGCTTGTCCAGCTCCTCGGCGCTCGGGTAGACGGCGATGTTGTGCTGAGTTCCGGCGTCGTTGTTGACGAAGCGGATGACGACCTTCTCGTTGGCGGGGATCTCGATGCAGTTCGTGTCGAACGCGATGCTTTCGGCGGTCACCTCGACCCGGCCGTTTTCCGCCGTCGTGCATTGCGTCGCGCCGGTCGGCTGCGAGGTCGGCTGCGCGGCGGACGCCATGGGCGTCGGACTCTTGATCGCGAACTCCACACCCTCGACGTCGCCGAAGGCGCCGAGCATGAGGTTCTGCTCGGTCTGTTCGTACCAGGTGACGTAGACGTGGCCATCGGGCGCGACGGCCAGCGAGGGAAGCTCGCCCGCGGATGTGCCGCTCGTCTCGATCTCCGAGAAGTTCGACTCGCGGCCGGACGCGAGGTGAACGTCGTCGCTTGACGGGTCGTACCAGGTGACGTAGGTCGTGCCGCCGTCATCGACTCCGATTCCCGTCGACCGGCCCTCCTCATTGCCGCCGGATCCGACGGAGGCGACGATCGTCGCCTGCCACCGCGAGCCGTCCTGAGATGTCGCGGTGTGGATCTCCGAGCCGGCGTAGTAGGCGGCGTGCAGGACGCCGTCGCCGTCGAGGGCCACCGAGAGGCCGGCACCGTCAGCGCCCTGCTCGACGGTCCACTGCGTCCAGGCGTTCTCGGAATCGAACGTGGCGGCCTGTACGCTCGACCCGTCGCCGTACAGCACGACGGGCGCTCCGTTGGGGGTCATCGCGATCGCGGTCCGAGATGGTTGGGAGCCGCCCGCGCGCAGCGGCACGGTCGCCACGACCTGGGTCGTCCAGGACGATCCGTCCTGCATGGCAACGACGACGTCCTGGCCGGCGGCGGTCGTCCGCGAGTACGCGATCCATGGGGTGCCCTGAGCGTCGAGGGCGATCGACGGCTGGCCGATCGGTCCGCGCTGACGAATCCTCGCCGCCTCGACCTGTGAGGCCGAGAACGAGGTGCCGTCCATGTTGTGGGCGTACCAGACGCCGGTGTTGGCTACCCACGCGACGTCCATCGCGCCGCTGTCGTCGATGGCGATGGCCGTCCCGTTGACGTTCTCCGGCTTCATGGTCTTGACGTCGGGGACGTCGGCCGGCCCGAAGGCGATGTCGACGTTCGGGATGGCCTTCTCCATCGCGACGGCGCCCCGGGTCCAAATCCCGTTGTCGGCGCTCGTCAGAAGGACCGACGGAACGGACGGGGCGCCGACCGGGCGGGGCAGCGCGACCTCGCTCCCCGTGACCTGCTCGAGGAAGCCGAAGTACACCACGTGCGGCACTCCGTCGGCGTCCACCGCGATCGACGGGTACAGGCCGACGTCGTCCTGGGCATCGGCGACCTGCGGTACGAAGGCGCGGCCCGAACCGAACCCGATGTCCGCCTGGGGCGGCTCCGCGCACGCCGCCGCGCATACGACGAGCACGAACGCGAGCGGAAGCAGCCTCCTGCTCATGAGCGGGCGCAATCCTAGCAATCGCGGTCGCCGCGGCCCGTGGCGGCGCTCACCTGGAGCCGACGCCGGCGGGCTCGAGCGGAAGCGCGCCGAGCACCTCGGCGAGGAACCGGCCCGTGTGGGACATCCGATTGGCGGCGACCTCCTCGGGCGTGCCGGTCGCGACGATCACCCCTCCCTGGTCGCCTCCCTCGGGGCCGAGGTCGACGATCCAGTCCGACGTTTTGATGACATCCAGGTTGTGTTCGATGACGAGCACGGTGTTGCCCTGTGATACGAGACGCTGCAGGACGTTCAACAGCTTGCGAATGTCCTCGAAGTGCAGCCCGGTCGTCGGCTCGTCCAGGACGTAGAAGGTGTTCCCGGTGGCGCGCTTCTGCAGCTCCGACGACAGCTTGATCCGCTGCGCCTCCCCGCCCGACAGCGTGGGCGCCGGCTGCCCCAGCTTGACGTACCCTAGACCGACGTCCGACAGCGTCTGGAGGTGCCGCGAGATCGTCGGGATGTTTCGGAAGAACTCCAGCGCCTCGTCGACGCTCATCTCCAGTACGTCGGCGATCGACCGGGCCTTGTACTTCACCTCGAGCGTCTCGCGGTTGTAGCGATGTCCTTTGCAGACCTCGCACGTGACGTAAACGTCCGGGAGGAAGTGCATCTCGATCTTGATCTGCCCGTCGCCGGCGCAGTTCTCGCAGCGTCCGCCGCGGACGTTGAACGAGAACCGTCCGGGCTTGTAGCCGCGGACGCGGGCCTCCGGGACCTGCGAGAAGAGCGTCCGCACGTGGTCGAACACGCCCGTGTAGGTGGCCGGGTTCGACCGCGGCGTCCGTCCGATCGGCGATTGGTCGATGTCGATGACTTTGTCGATCTGCTCCCAACCGGCGAGTTTGCGATGCTTGCCCGGCAGCAGGCGCGACCGGTAAATCTTCTGCATGAGCGCTCGGAGCAGGACCTCCTCCACGAGCGTTGACTTGCCCGAACCGCTCACGCCCGTGACACACACCATCAAGCCGAGCGGAATCTCGAGCGTGATGTCCTTGAGATTGTGTTCGCGCGCGCCCACGACCTTCAGCCACCGCTCACCCGGCGCGCGGCGGACCTCGGGCGTCGGGATGACGCGACGGCCCGACAGGTACATCCCGGTGAGCGACGCGTCGCATTCCAGCAGACCCTTGAGGTCGCCCGAGTACACGATCTCGCCGCCGCGCTCGCCCGCCCCCGCGCCGATGTCAACGATGTGGTCGGCGGCGTGGATCGTCGCCTCGTCGTGTTCGACGACCACGAGCGTATTGCCCAGATCGCGGAGCCGGACGAGCGTATCGATGAGCCGCCGGTTATCGCGTTGATGCAGGCCGATCGAGGGCTCGTCGAGGATGTACAGGACCCCGACGAGCCCCGATCCGATCTGAGTCGCCAGCCTGATCCGCTGCGCCTCCCCGCCGGCCAGCGTTCCCGACGCTCGAGCAAGCGTGAGGTAGTCAAGTCCGACGTCCACGAGGAAGCCGAGGCGCGCGCGAATCTCCTTGACCAGCCGCTCCGCGATCATCTGCTCTCGCTCGGTGAGGTGGACCTCGTCGAAGAACCGGAGGGTGTCACGGATCGACCGGTCGGTGAGCTGGGCGATGTTGACATCGCCGATACGGACCGCGAGCGTCTCGGGCTTCAGCCGCGCCCCGCCGCATGTGCGGCACGGTACCTCGCGCATGAACTGCTCGAGTTTGTCGCGCTGGCTCTCGGAGTCGGTCTCCGCGTGGCGGCGCTCAACGACCGGGATTACGCCCTCGTACGTCGTCCAGTACGAGCGAGTCCGTCCATACCGGTTCTTGTACCGGACGAAGACCTCCTCCCCGGCGCCGTACAGCACGACGTCGCGGGCCCGCTTGGGCAGCCGCCGCCACGCCGTCCTCGTGTCGAAGCCGTGGGCCTCGGCGACGGCCTCGAGGACGCGGTCCCAGTACTCCAGACGAGAGCTCGACCAGGGCGCCAGCGCGCCCTGGCGGATCGACAGGTCCGGATCGGGGACGACGAGCTCCGCATCGACCTCGAGCCGCGTGCCGAGCCCGTCGCACGTCGGGCACGCGCCGTACGGCGAGTTGAACGAGAAGTTCCGCGGCTGGAGCTCGTCGAAGCTCAGGCCGTCGTACGGGCAGGCGAGGTGCTGGCTGAAGGTCTGGACGTCCTCCCCGTCGTGCGTTGCGATGGCGACGGCCGCCATCCCCTCCGCGAGCCGCAGCGCCGTCTCGATCGAATCCGCGACCCGGCGACGGATGTCGGGCCTGGCGACGAGGCGGTCCACGACCACCTCGATCGTGTGTTTCACATGGCGCTCGAGGCGGATGGGGTCTGCGAGCTCGTGGACTCGACCGTCGATCCGTGCGCGCGGGAACCCCTGCCGCGCGACGTCCTCGAGGAGCTTGTGGTATTCACCCTTGCGCCCGCGCACGATAGGAGCAAGGACCTGGAAGCGGGTGCCCTCCGGCAACTGCATGACCTGGTCGACGATCTGCTCCGGCGTCTGGCGGCCGATCGGGCGGCCACACCGCGGGCAGTGCGGATGCCCGATGCGGGCGAATAGCACGCGCAGGTAGTCGTAGACCTCGGTGATGGTGCCAACCGTCGACCGGGGGTTCCGCGAGGTCGACTTCTGATCGATGGAGATGGCCGGCGACAGCCCCTCGATGAAGTCGACGTCGGGCTTTTCCATCTGGCCGAGGAACTGGCGGGCATAGGCTGACAACGATTCCACGTAGCGCCGCTGGCCCTCGGCGTAGATGGTGTCGAACGCCAGCGACGACTTCCCGGAGCCGGACAAGCCCGTGAACACGATCAGTTTGTCGCGGGGAAGCTCGAGCGTGACGTTCTTGAGGTTGTGTTCACGGGCACCGTGAATGACGAGGGAGTCGGTGCCCACGCGCCCATGCTAGCGGAGGGGCCGACATCGACCCTGTCGACGGAGTCGAGGAGCCCCGTGCCCCTCGCGGTAGGCTCTGCCGCATGGCGACCCGCGACGAACTCGAGACCCTCCCGTCGAACGAGCTGCACGACCGGGCGACCAGGCTGGCCTGGCGCAGGCTCGACATAAACTTCCTGTGGGACCTGCTCAGGACCATCCCCGAGGCGAGGGCCGCCGCGGGCGACGAGCAGCGGAGCGAGACGGACATCATGCGGCCGCTCGCGTTGCTGAACGATCTCGTCGACGCCGACCGCGGCGAGCTGGCCGACGCCCTCCGCCCTCTGTACGTCGACTACCTGCTCGAGCACGACGAGTCCGAGACGGACGACGGCGACCACGAGAGCTGAGCGCACCCTCGAGTCCTACCGGAACGAGTTTCCGGTTCTCGCCCGCAAGGCATACCTGATCAGTGCGTCGCTCGGGCCCATCCCGAGACGAGCGCGGGCGCTGCTTGACGGCTACCTCGACGTCTGGGCGGGCGAAGGGGCACCGGACGTGCTGTGGAACGAGCACGTCTTCCCCGCGATGGCTCGTCTGAAGGCCACGTTCGCGGCGCTCGCGGGTTGCGACGCCGACGAGCTCGCCATCACGACGAACATCTCGATCGCCCTCTCGACGATCGCCTCCAGCCTCGACCTGTCCGGGCGGCGGAAGGTCGTCGTATCGGAGCTCGATTTCCCAACGGACGGCCAGGTCTGGTTGGCGCAGCGCCGCCGGGGCGTCGAGATCGAGTGGCTCCGCTCCGCCGATGGCCTCACGATCCCGTTGGAGGAGTACGACCGAGCCATCGACGATCGGACCGCGGTCGTCATGGTGAATCGCGTGCTGTATCGCTCGAGCGCGCTGGTGGACGCGCGAACCGTGTGCGGCATGGCGCGCGAGCGCGGCGCGCTCTCGTTCGTCGATGACTACCACGGCGCCGGGATCGTGCCGCTCGACCTGCACGACCTCGGCTGCGACCTCTACACGACGGGCGTGCTCAAGTGGCTCTGCGGCGGCCCGGGCCTGGCGTTCCTGTACGCGCGCCGAGACCTGCTCCCCCGCCTCGAGCCGGCCGTGACCGGTTGGTTCGCGACGCGAGACCCCTTCTCGTTCGACGCCTCGCACCTCGAGTACCACCCGACGGCCCGCCGGTTGGAGCACGGCACGCCGCCGGCGCCGGTCGTCTTCCTCGCGCAGGGCGGCCTCGACGTCGTCTCCGAGGTCGGCGTCGCGCAGATCCGTCGGCGACAGGCCGTACTGACCGAACGCGTCATCGCGCGTGCCGATGACGCCGGGCTCGCCGTCCGAACGCCCCGCAACGCCGACGCCCGCGGCGGCGTCGTGAACGTCGGTGTCGGTCGCGACGCTCGCAACATCTGCCACGCCCTGCTGCGGCGGGACGTCTGCACGGACTTCCGCGGCGATGGGCTCCGGATCTCGCCGCATTTCTTCAATACGGAGGAGGACGTGGACCGGTGCTTCGACGAGCTGCGTTGCCTCGTCCCCTCCCCCGTGCTCGATCCTCGTGATCGCTTGGACGCCGACGGCAGCGGGTAGACCCGCCGAGGGAAGGAGGCCCACCCATGACGTCCCCGTTTCGAGCGCTCCCGGAGACGATCCAGCGGCTCAAGCAGATCGACGCCGTATCGGAGCCCGTCTCGAGGGCCGTCACGGACGTGCTGCCGCCCGGCCGTGTGAAGGACGCGCTAGCCGGCACATGGCTCGGCCACCCGCTTCATCCCCTCCTCACCGATGTCGTTGTTGGGGCATGGACATCGGCGTTCGTTCTGGACACGGTCGGCGGGGAGCGAACGCGAGAGGCCGCCGACACGCTCGTCGGCCTCGGCGTCCTCGCGGCGTTCCCGACCGCCCTGACCGGGCTCGCTGACTGGGTCGACACTTGGGGGTCGACTCGGCGGGTCGGGACCGTTCACGCCGTCGGCAACGTCGTCGCGTCGTCCGTCTACGCACTGTCGTGGCTTGCCCGCAAACGCGGCGCTCGCGCGCTGGGCGTGGGGCTCGGGATGGTCGGGATCGGCATCGTGTCGGGTACGGCGTACCTGGGGGGACACCTCGTGTACGGCAAGGGCGTCGGCGTCGACGCATCGGTCTTCGAGCACGGCCCGAAGAGCTGGACCACCGTCGCGGACGAAGGCGATCTCCCGGAGCAAGGCGCGCTCGTCGTGAAGGCCGGCGACACCGAGATCGCCCTGTTCCGTCAGGAGGGATGGATCTGCGGCATCGCCGAGCGGTGCAGCCACCGGGGCGGACCGCTCCATGAGGGCGAGGTCAGCAACGGCCGCGTCACGTGTCCATGGCACGGGAGCGAGTTCGACGTCTGCAGCGGTTCGGTGCTGCGCGGGCCTGCGACCGCGCCGCAGCCGGCCTACGAGACACGCGTGCAAGGCGGGAAGGTCGAGATCCGACTCGCGAAGTGACCGTTCGCCTCAGCGTCGGTGAACGGCGCGGCCAGCCCGCATGACCATCCGGAGATCGCCGAGCGCCGCGAGATCGCCGAACGGGTCGCGGCTCAGCACGATGAGGTCGGCAGGCGCTCCCGGTGTGAGCGGGCCCGCCGTCATGGCCGTCAGCACGTCCTCGACGGACATCCGGCAGGCCTCGTGCAGCAGGAACGCCTCGCGCACGTCGATGCCGGCGGGAACGTCCCCGTTGCCCAGGTCCGTTCCGTAGACCACCCTGCCGCCGGCGTTGCGAAAGCGCGTCAGATTGTCACAGGCGACCCGCAACTCCTGCGTGATCTCGCCGAACGACCAGATGTCGAGCGTCGAGACGATGCGCATGGCCTTCGCCAGCGCTTGGATGACCGGCTCTGCCAGACGCTCGGTCCACGGACAGTGCGCCAGCTCGTCGACGCCGGCGCCCAGGGCTCGCTCGACCTGCCCCCTCCCCTGCGCATGAACGGTCACCGGGATCTGGCGTCGGTGCGCCGTCTCGACGACCGTCGCGAGCTCGGCGTCCGTCGGCGTCGCTCCCGCCTCGGCATTCAGCGACACCTTGATGGCGGCCGCGCCGCGGTCGGCCAGGAGCCGGACGGCGTTGGCCGCGTCCTCGGGACCGTGGAGTTCGCGTCCGGTGAGCGGGGGCGCCCACCGGCTGTTCGTCGGGTATCCGCCCGGGCCGGTGAGCATCGGCCCGGCCGCGCGGACGAGCGGCCCGTTGAACGACCCGAGCTCGGAGGCCTCGGCGAGCGCGAAGATCTCCTCGGCCGGCCACGCCAGATCGCGCACGGCGGCGACGCCGCGCATGAGCACGCCGGCCGGGTTCGACAAGCCGATGTGCACGTGCCTGTCGGCGACGGCCGGCATCACGAACCCGTCGAGCCGGAGGTCCTCGTCGACCGGCGGCGCCTTCCAACGCGGACCCGCGTATGTCACGGCGCCGGCCTCGATGACCACGGCGACCGGACCGACGCGGCGTCCCGGGCCGAGCCAGCCGCCGGGCGCGAGCAGTCTCCGCACGCCGCCCACGCGTGTTCGTCAGGCCCCGACGCCCGCCGCGCGGAGCTGCTTCAGCTCCTTCCGCAGGTCGACGACTTCGTCGCGAAGGCGGGCGGCGTACTCGAACCGCAGGTCCTTGGCGGCCTCGTGCATCTCCTCCTCGAGGCTTTGGATGAGCCGCTCGAGCTCCTCGGTCGGCATCTCGGGTCGCGAGGGCCGACGGCGTCGCTCTTTCTTCGGCGCAGTCTCCCGGCCCTCGACGGCCATCGTCAGCAGGATGTCGGAGACCCTCTTGCGTATGGACTGCGGGTCGATGCCGTGCTCCCGGTTGTACGCCATCTGTATCTTCCGCCGCCGTTGCGTCTCGCTGATGGCGGCGCGCATGGAATCCGTGACCTCGTCGGCATACATGAGCACGGTCCCGTCGACGTTGCGGGCCGCGCGGCCGATCGTCTGGATGAGCGACGTCTCGGATCGCAGAAACCCCTCCTTGTCCGCGTCGAGGATCGCCACGAGGGAGACCTCGGGCAGGTCGAGGCCCTCGCGCAGCAAGTTGATCCCGACGAGGACGTCGAACTCGCCGAGGCGGAGGTCGCGGATGATCTCGATGCGCTGAATGGTGTCGACCTCGGAGTGCAGATACCTGACGCGCACGCCCATCTCCAGCAGGTAGTCGGTGAGGTCCTCCGCCATCTTCTTCGTGAGGGTGGTCACGAGAACCCGCTGCCCCGCCTCCGCCCGGCGGCGGATCTCCTCGATGAGGTCGTCGACCTGTCCGCGCGTCGGGCGGATCTCGACCTCGGGGTCGATCAGACCGGTCGGACGGACGATCTGTTCCGCCACGCGCTTGCTGACGCGAAGCTCGTAATCACTGGGCGTCGCCGACATGAAGACCGCCTGGTCGACCCTCTTGACGAACTCCTCGAACCGCAGCGGACGGTTGTCGAGCGCGCTCGGCAGCCGAAACCCGTACTCGACGAGCGTTTCCTTCCGGCTCTTGTCGCCCTCGTACATGCCGTGGATCTGGGGAACAGTTACGTGCGACTCGTCGAGTATGCAGAGCCAGTCGTCCGGGAAGTAGTCGAGCAGTGTGTACGGCGCCTCGCCGGGCTGCCGGCGGTCGATGTGGCGCGAGTAGTTCTCGATGCCGCTGCAGAAGCCGACCTCGCGGAGCATCTCGAGGTCGTAGTTGGTGCGCATTCGCAGGCGCTCCGCCTCAAGGAGCTTCCCGTGACCATCGAGGTACGCGAGGCGCTCCCGGAGCTCCTCCTCGATGGTGCCGATGGCGTGGGCCATGCGCTCGTGCGAGGCGACGTAGTGCGTGGCCGGGTAAATCCAGAGCTCGTTCAGATCACCGACGACCTCCCCCGTCACGGGATCGAACCTGGTCATGCGCTCGACCTGATCGCCCCAGAACTCGACGCGGTACGCCGTCTCCTCGTACGCCGGCTGCACTTCGAGCGTGTCTCCCTGGACACGGAACTTCCCTCGCGACAGCGTCACCTGGTTCCGGTCGTACTGGATGTCCACGAGCCGCTGGATGGCGAAGTCGCGGTCGATCTCCACGTCTTTGTGCAACCGCAGCACCTGCCCGAGGTACTCTTCGGGCGTCCCCAAGCCGTAGATGGCCGACACGCTCGCCACGATGAGCACGTCGCGGCGGGTGAGCAGCGCCGCCGTGGCGGAGTGGCGCAATCGCTCGATCTCGTCGTTCACCGACGAGTCCTTCTCGATGTAGGTGTCGGTCTGCGGGACGTACGCCTCCGGCTGGTAGTAGTCGTAGTAGCTGACGAAGTACTCGACAGCGTTGTCCGGGAAGAACTCGCGAAACTCGTTGGCCAGCTGCGCCGCGAGGGATTTGTTCGGTGCCATCACCAACGCCGGCTTCTGGACGCGCTCGATCACGTGGGCGATCGTGAACGTCTTGCCGGTCCCGGTCGCCCCGAGCAGGGTCAGCCGATCCTCGCCGCTCAGGATCCCCTCGGCGAGCCGATCGACGGCGTTTGGCTGATCGCCGGACGGCTCGAAGTCCGCGCGGACCTTGAACGGGGGCACGCCTCCATCCTAAGAGAGCGCGCCGACAGCGTTGGTTGCAAGAGACCTTACCGCTCTTCGTAGGAGCCCGAGCGCTCGGCCACGAACGCCCGGAGATCCCTCAGGTGCGCGAGGTCGTGCGTGAACGGCCCACGCGTTCCCGCCAGGAGCTGTCCGATCCTCATCCCGAGCGGCTTGCGCGCCCTCGGCGTCGCCGGCGTCTGCCAGCGCGCGTCCGACATCGACTCGATGAGCGCGACGAGGTCGTCGTGCGTCGCGGCGGCCCTTCGCTTCGCCTGCGGCCAGGACAGGTGCGCGGCCGCGCCGACGGCATCGGCGTTGATCGCCGAGGTGCTCCTCGACCACAGTACCCCGTCGATGGGCGCACGCTCGCCGCGATCCCAGGCCGCGACGGCGTCGAGCGCGAAGCGCTCCCACGAGGCGAGGTGGCTCACGAGGTCTTTCGGCGACCACTCCCCGCCCCCGAGCCCCGGCCGCGATCGGTCGCGCGCCGACAGCCGCCCCAGAAGCTCGTCGACCTCCGCTCGCTGCTCCGCGAGCATCCGGAGGGCCGCCCGGCGCGACGGAAGCTTCCCCTCGGGGCTCATGTCAACCGTCCCGCCGCGATGATGCTCTGCAAGAACTCGCGAGTTCGTGGCTGCTCGGGCGCCGTGAAGATCCGCTCCGGCGGCCCTTCCTCGATGATCCGCCCCTCGTCGAGGAAGCACACGCGGTTCGCGATGTCTCGAGCGAACGCCATCTCGTGGGTCGCGATCAGCATGGTCATGCCGGTGCGCGCGAGCTCGCGGATCACGTTGAGGACCTCGGCGATCAGCTCGGGATCGAGGGCACTCGTGACCTCGTCGAGCAGCATCACGTTCGGCCGCATCGCGAGCGCACGAACGATCGCAACCCGCTGCTGCTGACCGCCGGACAGCCGATCGGGGTAGTCCAGCCGCTTGTCGGCCAGCCCGAACCGCGTGAGGAGCTCGTTGGCGCGGCTCTCGGCCTCCGCACGCGGGAGCCTGAGCGCCTCGATCGGCCCGAGCGTGATGTTGCGAAGCACCGTCATGTGCGGAAACAGATTGAACGCCTGGAACACGATGCCGATCGAGCGTCGGACCGCGTTCGCATCGGGCGCCGACGCCGATACCGGCCGTCCCCCGATGAGGATCCGACCCGCGTCGACCGGCTCGAGGAGGTCGATGCACCGAAGAAGTGTGGACTTGCCCGATCCCGACGCGCCGATCAGACAGACGACCTCGTGCTCGGCGACCGACAGGTCGATCCCACGCAACACTTCCAGCGACCCGAACGACTTGTGAACGTTTTCGACACGAAGCGCCTCGCTCACAGCGTGGCGCCTCCCTGCTGGCGGCTTCGCTGGCGCGCGAGCAGCCAATCCACCGTACGCGTGAGCGGGACGGTGATGAGCAGAAACAACAGCGCCGCGCACAAGAACGGCGTGAAGTTGAAGTCCGCGGCCTGGTCGATCTGCGCCATCTTGAATGCTTCGGGGACCGCGACGACGAAGGCGATGAGCGCCGTATCCTTCTGCAGCGCAACGAAATCATTGAGCAGTGGTGGCACGACGCGGCGGACCGCCTGTGGAACCACCACGAACCGCAGCGACTGCCACCTGCTCAGGCCGAGCGAGCGAGCGGACGCCACCTGGCTGGGATGAACTGTCTCGATGCCCGCTCGGTACACCTCCGCGACGTATGCCGAGTAGCTGAGGACCAGCGCAACGACGCCCCAGAACGCCGGATCGCTCGGGACGCCGGGAAGCTGCAGGCTGGGAACCCCGAAGCCAAGCAGGTATACGACGAGCACCGTCGGGATCCCTCGAAACAGGTCCGTGTACGCGATCGTCATCGCGCGGAGGGGGAAGAAGACCGGACCCGGCAGACTACGGAGGACAGCGAGCACGAGGGCGAACGCGAGGATGAAGACCTCGGCGATCAGGAAGAACTGGATGTTGCGGACGAATCTCCGGGCGATCTCGGGAAACGTCTGCCGGAACTCCTCGGCGTTGAAGAAGGCCTCGCGGACGGCGGGCCAGTTCGGCGAGCTCGTGATCCACCAGACGGCCAGGCCGAGCACCAGGATGGTGCTGCCCACGGCGATGGCCACGGCCTTCGCGCCTTCGGCCCGCAGCGGCGCGAGGATCCGCGAGCCCGGCTGCCCATCGTCGGGGAGCCCGGGATCGCCAGGAAGATACTGGTAGCGGCCCGCTTCACCGCCGCCCCCTGTCGCCACCGCGGCCTTTCGCCAGCTACTTCAGGACCGGGACCTCGCCCACGTTCGTCTTCTGGGACAGCCACGTCGTCTGGATGTCCTTCAGTGTGCCGTCGCTCTTCATCTCCTCGAGCGCCTGGTTCACACAGCCGACGAGCGGGTTGCCCTTGGTGAACGTCATGCCGAAGTACTCACCGGCAGCAGCCGTCTCGAACTGCCCGACGACGACTCCGTTCTTGACCTCCTGCACGAACGGGTCGGCGAGATACAGCGCCGTCGGCAGGTCGACGACGATGGCGTCGACCTGGCCCGCGTTGAGCGCGGCGATCGAGTCGGCAAGCGAGTTGTACGCTCCCGGCTCCTTCGTAGGCTGGATCGTGTTGACGATGAAGTCGTAGCTCGTGGTCCCGATCTGCGTCGCGATCGTGTAGTCGCGGAGCTCGGCGATGCTCTTCGCATTCGTGATCGGGTTGCCCTTCACGCTCACCAGTGCTTGATTCACGTCGTAGTAGCTCTCGCTGAAGTCGACCGCCTCCGCGCGCTTGGGCGAGTACGAGATCTGCTCGATCGCGAAGTCGTAGTCTTTGGGGCCCGGCTTGTACGTCTGTCCGAACGGCGCAACGGTCCACTGCACCTGGTCCTTCGAGAACCCAAGGCGCTCGCCCACCTCGTATGCGACGGCGTCCTCGAACCCCTTGCCCGTGTAGGGGTCGTTGAACTTCCACTCCTTGTGCGCGTCCGTCTCGCCGCCGGCGAAGTATGGCGGGTACGCGGGGTTGTCGGTCCCGACCGTGAGCTGCCCGGCGTCGACGAACGATCCCTGGTTCTGCTGAGCGCACTCCGCCGCGGTCGCGGCGGCGGCCGAGCTGCTCGTGGTCGGCGTCCCGGCGCCGACGGATGGGTTGTCCTCGGCGCACGCCGCGAGCGCGAGCGCCGCCGCAACCAGCCCGATCACGAGCCTTCGCATCCTCGAACCCCCCGGAAAAAGCGCCGTCGACCTGCGCGTTGCGAGCGGCGAGCCTAGCACACGGTCTGTCGGAAACCGCCTCGCCGCACTAGCGGCGGGGCTCCCACGAGAAGAACCGGACGGCGAGAAGGAGCCCGGCGATTCCCCACGCTGCGACCACCACGACGTCCGCCCAATCGAACCGGAACGGCGCGCCGAAGAACGCGGCCCGCATCGCGTCGGCGAAGTGCTTGAACGGGAAGATGCCGCCGACCGCCGGAATCCAAGCTGGCGCGTCGTCCGTGATCGGGAAGAAAATGCCGGAGAGGAAGAGCAGCGGGAATACGAGGCCGTTGACGACGGCTGGGGCGGCGTCCTCGTTCGGGACGACCGCGGTGATCGCGAGCGCGAGGGCGGAGAACGCCGCCGCGCCGACGACGATCGTCGCGACGAACTCGCCTAATTCGACGCCCGCCGGGGGCGTCGTTCCGTAGACGGCGAAGCCGAACGCGCCTGCGATCGCGATCAGGAGAAGCGCAACCAGGGTGGAGAAGACGATACGGCTTGCGAGATAGGCCGAGGCGGGAAGCGGCGTTCCGCGGACGCGCTTGAGGATGCCCTGCTCGCGCTGCGATGTTACGGCCATCGCGAGGTTCGTGAAACACGCGGTGATGACGGCGAAGCTCATCATCGCGACGAGGAAGTAGCGGTGCTCGTCGAACGAGACGCCTTCCACCTGGCTCTGCCCACCGCCGAGGACGGCGGTGAAGATCACGAGCAACATCAACGGGAAGACGAACGTGAAGAACGCCGCCGCGGGATTGCGCCAGAACGACTTGTTCGTGTACCGAACCTGTCGGAGCATCATTGCGAGGTCGCTCACGCCGTGCCGCCCTGTCCGGCCGTGAGCTCGAGGAAGACATCCTCGAGACTCGGCCGACGCACCTCCAGGCCCTCCAGTGTGAGGCCGCGGTCCGTCGCCCACGACGTCAGCTCGTAAAGGACGCGCGTCGGCTCCGACGTCCGAATCTCGACCAGCCCGCCGTCGGCCTCGGCGAGCGTCAGCGGCGGTGGCTCGCCCGGGGGACGGACGAATCGGATCGTCGTCTCGGCGTTCCTCCTGCCGCCGATCGTGTCGGGAGATCCCTCCGCCACGATCTTCCCGCCGACGATCACCGCTACCCGGTGGGCGAGGCTCTGCGCCTCGTCCATGTAATGGGTGGTCAGCAGGATCGTCTTGCCGAGTGCCGCCAGGTTGCGCACGACGTCCCACGCGTTTCGACGCGCTCCCGGGTCGAACCCTGTGGTTGGCTCGTCCAGGAAGAGCAGCTCGGGGTCGCCGGCGAGCGCGACCGCGACGTCGAGACGCCGGCGCTGGCCACCCGATAGCCGAACCACGCGCGCGTCGCGCTTCCCGTCCAGACCGACGAGTCCAACCACCTCGTCCACGTCGCGAGGCGCCGGGTAGAACCCGGCGAACTGTGCAACGGTCTCCCGAACCGTCAGGAACGGGTCGACTCCGGTCGACTGGAGGACGATACCGACGCGCCGCCGAAGCGAGACGGATCGGCGGGCGGGATCCTCGCCGAGCACCGAGATCTCGCCCCCGGTCCGGGTCCGGTAGCCTTCGAGGATCTCGACCGTCGTGGTCTTGCCGGCACCGTTCGGGCCGAGGAGGGCGAAGACCTCTCCGCGCCGGACCTCGAGGTCGATCCCCGCCACAGCTTCGAGCTCCTCGTATTGCTTGCGGAGCCCGCGAACGCTGATCGCCGGATCGGCCATCGAGCACCGAGTCTACGAACCCGCCGCGTAGCCGAGACGCTTCTCGACGATATTGCGAAGTGGTTCCCCCTTCATGAACCGCAGCAGGTTTTCGAGAAACAGCTCGACGACGGACTCTCTCCATCCCGCGAAGTCGCCCGACATGTGCGGGAACACGACGACGCGCGGCAGGTCCCACAGGGGGCTCTCGGGCGGCAACGGCTCCCGCTCGAAGACGTCGAGCGCCGCACCGGACAGCCGTCCGGCGCGTAGCGCGTCGATCAGGGCGCTCTCGTCGACGGTCGAGCCACGGCCGACGTTGACGAACCTGGCGCCGGGCTTCATCGCCGCAAACGCGGTGGCGTCGAAGGTGTGACGCGTCGCCGGCGTCCCGGGCAGCACGTCGACGACGTAGTCGGCCCAGCCGAGCGCTTCGTGCAGTTCGTCGATGCCGAGAACCACGCCGAACACCTCGTCCCGGGGCCGTGTCGCGCGACCGACGCCCCGTATGTGCATGCCGAGCGCGGCCGCGCTCCGCCCGATGGCGCGTCCGATCCCACCGACACCGACGACCAGCACCTGTTTGTTTCTGAGCGGCTCGGTCAACTCGTGAAGCCACTCGTGGCGGCGCTGCCGCTCGAGCACCCCGAGGACGTCCTTCGCGAAGATCACGAACATCCCGGTCACCCACTCGGCGATCGCGTCGTCGAAGATTCCCCTGGCGTTCGTGACGATCACCTCGCCATTGACGAGGCTCGGAAACAGCAGCGCGTCGACGCCCGCCGACGCAGCCTGAATCCATCGGAGCCTCGAAGCCAGAGGCCACGCCGGTTCGAGAAGATCCCGGTGGGCGCGCCAGGCAAACGCGACGTCGGCCTCGGCGATGACGTCGGCGACGCCGTCGGGAGAATCGGCGAAGTAGAGGGCCGCTACCTCCGCGACGGCGTCGATCCCCGGCGGCCGGTCGTTTTCGCTCGCGCCGACGACGAGGACGGACAGCCCGTCGCTCACAGCGGCCTGCGGCCGGGGAACCCGGCCTCGATCTCGTGCCAGTGCTCGACGCGCTCCTCACCGAGCCGCCAGCACAGGAAGATCGGACGCCCGTCGCGCTCGCCGGGAAAGTCGATCAGCCCCGTCTCGGGGTCGCGGAGCACGACGTTGTCCGATGCGAGCTGTTCGATGTCCGCTCGTAGCTCCCGCGCGGCCTTCCAATAGTCGCTGCCGAAGTGCCCGCCACCGTCGGCGGCGACGTTGCCCTTGATCCGCTCGGCCGCCGCGAGCATCGCCTGACGGTTCGAGCGAATGCGCTCGAGACGGCCCCGGAGCTCGGGCAGCATGGCGCCGGCCTGCTCGGGCGTGTACGTCCGGTCGCTGCTCACGCGCCGACGATCTCCGGGAGTTCGTCGAGCGAACGTATGCGCGTACAGCTGGCGTCGGGGTATCGATCTCGACGGTCGATCAGCACCGGGAACATCCCCACGCGCGTCGCCGGCTCCACGTCGAACTCCGGGTTGTCGCCGACGTACACCGACCGCTCGACCTCGACGCCGGCGCGCATCGCCGCGAGCCGGAAGATCGCCGGATCTGGCTTCTCGAGCCCCTCGACGCCCGAGATGACGCGCACGTGGAAAAACCTGCGCACCCCGAGCAGCTCGAGCAGCCGCTCGAGCCACTCCTCGAAGTTCGAGATCACGCCGAGCCGCAGTCCGCCGTCCCGGAGCTTCGCGAGCACGCGAAACACGTCGTCGAAGAGCGCGTAGTTGGCGAGATCCGTGAACTCACGGTAGATGACGTCGATCAAGCCGTTCGCATCGCGGATGCCGAGATGCTCGAAGAAGATCCCGTACACGTCGTGCCAGAAGGCACGGGACTTCTCGGGGGTTGTCGTCCACAGCTCGTTCTCGCGCGCCGCCTTGGAGAAGCGGTCCGACACGACATGGATCCGCTCCCGGATCGTCTGGGCGTCGACGTCGTATCCCTCACGCACGAGAATCGTCGCGAACAGATCGGGGAACGTCGGGTGCGGGTGCACGAGCGTCTCACCGGCGTCGAAGAACACCGCGTCGAACCGCAAGACTCACCCCGTCTTCGCCAGCGAGCGTTGGCGCAGGTCGACCCAGACTGCGTCGACTCGCGCCTCGAGCTCTTCGACTGACCCGTCGTTGTCCACCACGATGTCGGCCGCGGCGATCTTCTCCTCCACCGGCAGCTGTGCGTCGATTCTCGCCCGGATCGCGGCCTCGGACATCGCGCGGTCGCGGAGCAGGCGCTCGACCTGACGCTCGACGGGGGCGGCGACGACGACGAGAACGTCGAAGGCCGTGTGCATCCCAGTCTCGACGAGCAGTGGAGCGCTGAACACCACGACCGAATCGGTTTCCTGGTGGCGCTCGCATCCCTCCGCGAACAATCGCCGAACCTCGGGGTGGACGATCGCCTCCAGGTCCCGGCGGGCGGCCGGGTCGGCGAACACGATGCTCGCGAGCGCCTCGCGGTCGAGCGCGCCGCCGGGCAGCAGGACGTTCGGTCCGAAGCGATCGACGACGGCGTCGTGTCCCGGCGTCCCCGGCTCGACGGCGTCGCGGGCGAGCGCGTCGGCATCGAACGCGACGGCGCCGCGGCGCTCGAGCATCCGTGCGACCGTCGACTTGCCCGAACCGATCCCGCCGGTGAGGCCGACGAGGAGCACGCCTACTCCGAGCGACCTTCTCGGCGCTTGAGATCCTCGAGAATCGCCTCGAGCGAGACGTCCTCCTCGTCCTGCGACGTCGAACCCGCGGGCGCGGCGGCCGGCTCGGGTGCGGGCGTCGGCGAGGCGGCAGCGGGCTCCTCGGCGGGAGTTGCCGCCGGTGCGGGCGAAGGCTCGGCGGGCGCGGGGACGGGCGCCGTCTCCTCCTCGATCTCGGGTCGGGAGACGGGCTGCTGGTCGCCGACCTGTCGCATCGACAGCGAGATGCGGCGTCGCGCGACGTCGACCTCGATGACTTTGACCCGAACCTTGTCGCCGACACTGAGGACCGATTCGGGCGTGTCGACGTGCTCGTTCGAGAGCTCGCTGATGTGGACGAGTCCCTCGATGCCGGCCGCGACGCGCACGAACGCGCCGAAGGGGACGAGCTTCGTGACGGTACCCTCGATGACCTCGCCCGCCTGGTACTTGCGCTCGAACTCCTTCCAGGGATCCTCCTGTGTCGCCTTGAGCGACAACGAGACGCGCTCCCGCTCGAGGTCGACGTCGAGGACTTCCACCTCGACCTCCTGCCCCACCTGGACGACCTCGCTCGGGTGGTCGACATGTTTCCACGAGAGCTCCGATACGTGGACGAGGCCGTCGACGCCGCCGAGGTCGACGAACGCGCCGAAGTTCACGATCGAGGAGACGGTTCCCTTGCGCCGCTCGCCCTTCTGCAGCGACTCCAGGAACTTCTTGCGCCCCTCGCTCTGCGACTCCTCGAGGAAGGCACGCCGACTCAGTACGACGTTGTTCCGGTTGCGATCGAGCTCGATGATCTTGGCCTCGAGCTCGGTCCCGACGAACGGATGCAGGTCTCGGACGCGGCGCAGGTCGACGAGCGAGGCCGGAAGGAACCCGCGGAGGCCGATGTCGAGGATCAGCCCGCCCTTGACGACCTCGATGACCGGGCCCTTGATGGTGCCGCCCGAATGCATGACCTCCTCGATCCGGCCCCAGGCGCGCTCGTACTGCGCGCGCTTCTTGGACAGGATCAGCCGGCCCTCCTTGTCCTCCTTCTGGAGCACGAGCGCCTCGATCTGATCGCCGACGCGGACGACGTCATTGGGGTTGACATCGTGACGGATCGACAGCTCCTTGGCTGGGATGACGCCCTCGGACTTGTAGCCGATGTCGACGAGGACCTCGTCGCGGTCGATCTTTACGACCTCGCCCTCGACGATATCGCCGTCCTTGAAGTCCCGAAGCGACGCCTCCATGGCGTGAACGAGCTCCTCGGGGGTGAGATCGCGATCGAGCGGCGGTTGCGTGGCGGGGGCCGCGGTCGCCGTGTGCGTGACGTCTATTCGAACCATCTCCTTCCGCTCGCGGGGCACGCACGGGCCGGCCGTGTGGGATTGACCGAGGTGCGAATGCGCCTCGCGGGCCTAGGGATGGTAGTTGTCCTGCGGAAACGCCGTCAACGAGGGTGGGTCAATGACCCGCCGGGGCGGCGTCGGACCAGTTCTTTCCCCAGCCGATGTCGGCGCGCAGCTTGACGTCGAGGTCGAAGGCCGACTCCATCTCGCCCTTGACGAGCATCGCCGCCTCCCCGACGTGCTCCTCCGGCACGTCGAAGACGAGCTCGTCGTGAACCGTCAGGAGCATTCGGCAGTCGAGGTCGGGCCGCTCCTCGAGCGCCCGGTCGACGCGGATCATTCCGAGTTTGAACACGTCGGCGGCGCTTCCCTGGATCGGGGCGTTCAGCGCCATCCGCCGGCCCATGTCGCGCACCCTCGGATTCGCGGCCTGGAGCTCGGGGATGTAGCGCCGCCGGCCGAGCAACGTTTCGGTGAATCCCTCCGCGGCGGCCTTCGCCACTTGCCGATCCAGGTATTCGCGGATCTTCGGGAAGCTCTCGAAATACGCGTCGAGGATCTCCTGTGCCTCGTCGGGCGCGATGTCGAGGCGTGAGGCGAGTCCGTACGCGTTCATGCCGTA
>JBKOWM010000135.1:0-16506 GCA_046724395.1 Actinomycetota bacterium | reverse complement strand
TGTCTCACCCCCGCGCCACTCCGCGGCGTCGACCTCGACTGCCTGAACTCCGGCAAGGATCTCGCCGGCGGCCTCCCGGAGCAGGAACGGATCCTCGCCCCACAGTAGATGAACGGATACGCCCCGGGATGGCACGAGGCGATGCTACCCAAGGGGAACGACGACGCTACGTCCCCGGCCCGTCTGGACGGTCATGCTCGCTCCTGCGAACGAGACGACGACGTCGCCCGAGCGGTCCGTTCGAAACACCCGGGCGCCCGTCGCGCGAAGGGCCTCGAGGGTGGACGGCACGGGATGGCCGTAGCCGTTCGGGCCGACGCTGACCACCGCCACGCGCTCGTCGACCGCTTCGAAGAACGAATCGATCGACGTCGCCGCGCCGTGATGCGGAACATTGAGCACGTCTGAGGCGATCCAAGCCTCGTTGTCGAGCATCGCCTGCTGCGCCTCGGCCTCCGGTTCGTTTGCGAACAGGACGGTGACTCCGGCCCACGTGAGCCGCAGCACCAGTGAGTCGTTGTTGGCATCCGAGTTGGATCCGGACCAGCACCGGTCGGGGCTGACGACGTCGAAGCGGAGGTCGCCGACCACGAACACGTCACCCTTGATCGGATGCTCGTCCGGGACACCCGCGACGCGAACGGCACGCAGGAACGACCGGTACGGAGCCGACTCGCTCTCGGGCGTGCTGCAGCCCGACGTGAGGACGAGTCCGACGGGGACGCGGGCGAGGACCTCGGGCACCCCAACGTAGTGGTCCTCGTGTGGGTGGGTCGCGACGAGCAGGTCCAGCCGCTTCACGCCGAGCGATGCAAGCTTCGTGGCGACGAGCGTGGGGTCGGGGCCGCCGTCGATGAGGACGTTCGCGCCGGCCGGCGAGGAGACGAGGGCGGCGTCCCCCTGTCCGACGGCGAAGAACCGAACCACGAGGCCGCCGGGTGCGCCCGAGGAGACGGCGCCCGACCAGACGAACGTCGCGACGACGAGCATCGCGGCGATCAGCGCGGGACGGGGAACGCGCCGTCGAGCACGGAGCCACCAAGCGAGGGCGACGACGATGGCCGACCCGACGACGAATACTGCGACCCCGCCCTCCGACGTAATCCATACAGCGGGCGCCTTCGCGAGGCGATCGGCGAGGAGCTCGAGGTATCGCATCGGCAGCATCGCCGCGGCCGCGATCGGCCGGGCGAGCGACATCGAGACCGCCCCGACTCCGCCCGCCAGCAACCCGAGCAGCAGCGCCGGCGCAAGCGCCGGGAACGCCAGCACGTTGGCGGCGACCGCGATGACCGGAACCTCGTGAAAGTGCAACAGAAGGAGCGGCGTGACGGCGAGCTGCGCCGCGACCGTGGCACCGGCCGGGACGGCGAGCGCCCTCGGCAGAAACCGGAATCGATCGGCGATCGTCGTTGCCATCGCGACCATCCCGCCGGTCGCGACGACCGAAAGCTGGAAGCCGATCGACCATACGAGCGTCGGGTCGAGGACGAGGAGCAGCATCACCGCGCCGGCCAGGACCGATGCGGTGCTCCTCGGCCTCCCGAGGAGCACGCCGAGGAGCGAGAGCGCCGCCATGACGCCCGCACGCATGACAGAGGGCTCGCCGCCGGTCAGCACCACGAAGAACAACACGGTCCCCGCGGCGAGCGCGAACGTCGGCCACCGCGAAAACCTCAGCCACATGGCGAGGCAGAGGATCGGCGCCAGGATCATCGCAACGTTCTCGCCGGAGACGACGAGCATGTGTCCGAGTCCGGCCGCTTGGAAGTCTCGCGCGATCGACTCGTCGAGCTGCGATTCGTCGCCGAGTGCAAGCCCTAGCAGGAGGCCGGCCTCGCGTTGCGGAAACAGGCCGCGGATCGAGCGTTCGATGAACGCGCGGGACCACTGCGCGGCGCGGAGCACCGGGTCAGACGGTCCGCCGAGGAGCGTGACTTCGTCGGCGCGCAGCTCGACGGCGATTCCCCGGCGCTCGAGCATCGTCCGGAACCCGTCGTCCTCGGGCACCTGCGCCGTCCCGGTTACCCGGACGCGATCCCCGCGGACGGCCGACAGGGCGGCGTCCCCGGAGACCCAGACGGGCTCGCGGGCCGAGAACGCCGCTCCGCCCCAGCTGACGAGGCGCGCGTCAAGGATCGCCGACCATCCCGGCGCCGCCATCGTTGGGTCGGTTCGGAGCAGCCCGTCCACCGTTACCGTTTGCGCTCCCACGTGCCGCAGCAGCGACGCGCCCACCCGGGCCCTCGCAACGCCGCCCCATCCGATCCCGAGCATTGCGACGCCTGCGATGGCCGTGGAAACCGCGAGGGCGACAGGGCGTCGGCCCGCGGCTCGCCCGAGCGCAATCGCCGAGATCGCCCGCGGCTCGAACCGCTGGTCGACGATCCCGGCCCGGCGTGCGGCGTCCTCCCGCCGGCTCGCAAAGCCGCCCGCCGCGAGGACAAAAACGCCGCCGAGCGCCAACCAGCCGAGCACGGGCGTCCGGGCCGCGACGAGGGGCGAGAGCATCAATCCGCCCCAGAACGCCGCCGCGGACAGCGGCAGCAACCAGGCGGTCACACGCTGACGAGGTCGCGGATGTCGGCGAGGATCGCGTCGCCGATGCCGCTCACCTCGACCAGGTCGTCGATCGAGGCGAACGGGCCGTTCTGGATCCGGTAGTCGATGATCCGCTGCGAGATGACCTCGCCGATTCCCGGGAGCGCCTCGAGCTCCGTCGCCGAGGCCGTGTTGACGTTCACGAGCGTCGTCGGCCCGCCCGGCACCGCAGAGGGGATCGGCTCGGCGACGCCCTCCGGTGCCTGCATCGGGACGAGGATCTGAACGCCATCGGTCAGGGGCGCAGCGAGGTTCAACGCGTCGACCGATGCCTTTGGCGTCGCGCCCCCGGCCGCCCGGATCGCGTCCACGACGCGGTCGCCCTCGCTGAACTCGTACACACCCGGATCGCGTACGGCGCCGGCGACGTCGACGATGAGCACCACCGCCGGCGTGGCCGACGCCGACGCGGCCGGCGCCGCCGAGACGGACATCGCACGCACCTCGACGGGCCTCGGCAAGGATCGCGTGAACCAGAGCGCGGCGCCGCCGAGCAACGCAATCAACAGCGCAGCGAGAGCCAGCAGCTCGCCGCGGGAAAGCATCGCCAGCCGCTCGCGAATGGAGCCGTCGGACATCGTCCCCCCTCGTGGCGTGGTCGGACGCGGGAACCGCGGACGCTACCGGGCGACATGAAGCCCCACCGTGACATCGATCACGCGGACGCGGTCGAGGCCGGACGAGTTGCGATGCGTTAGCGAGCGGTGACGACGTTCACAAGGCGAGGCGGGCGGACGATCACCTGTGCGACCTCACGCCCGTCGATCGCCCGGCGCGCGTTCTCCGACGCAAGGGCGGCCTCGCGGACCTCGTCCTCGGAGGCGCCGGGATCGACATCGAGTCGGTCGCGAACTTTCCCGTCGACCTGCACGACGAGCGTTACGCGCTCCTCGCGGGCGAGATCGGCGTCGAACGACGGCCAGGCCGACGCGTGGACGCTCACCCCGTGCCCGAGCGCCTCGCGCCACAGTTCCTCCGCAAGGAACGGCGCGAGCGGGGCCAGCATCAGGGTCAGCGCCTCGGACGCGCCGCGCGCGGCCGCGCCGGCGTCGAGCGCCGAGCGGATCTCGTTGGTGAGCACCATCAGCTTCGAGACCGCCACGTTGTACCGGAACCGCTCCATGTCGTCGGTCACGTCCCGAATCGTGCGATGCGTGAGCTTGACCAGGCCCGCGGGCTCCTCGCCCGCGCGATCGGAGGCCTCGACGACCGCGGTGTGCACACGGCCAAGCCACGACCGCACGCCGGGCGGCCGGTCGGGGTTCGGGGCGATGAGCTTCCAATCGATGTCGTCCTCGAACGGTCCGGCGAACAACATCGTCAGGCGCATCGTGTCGGCGCCCCACCGCTCGACGATCGGCATCGGCTCGACGACGTTGCCCTTCGACTTGCTCATCGAGGCGCCGTCGTAGATGACCTGGCCCTGATTCATCAGACGCGGGAACGGCTCCGAGAAGCCGACCAGCCCCATGTCGAACAGTACCTTCGCGACGAACCGCGAATAGAGCAGGTGCAGGATGGCGTGCTCGACACCGCCGGTGTATTGCGAGACTGGCATCCAACGCTCGAGGTCACCGGATCGGAACGGAGCGTCCTCGCACCCGGGTGAGCAGTAGCGGAAGTAGTACCAGGACGAGTCGACGAACGTGTCCATCGTGTCGGTGTCGCGCGTCGCCGGCTCTCCGCCGATGGGACATGCGACTTGCTTCCACGTGGAATGGCGTGCGAGAGGCGACTCGCCGCCCAGACGGAAGTCGGCATCCATCGGCAGCTCGACTGGGAGCTCGTCGTCGGGCACCGCGACCTCGCCGTGCTCGGGACAGTGAACGATCGGGATCGGGGCGCCCCAGTACCGCTGCCGGCTGATGAGCCAGTCGCGCAGGCGATACGTGACCGCGCGCTCTCCCTTGCCCTGAGCCTCGAGCCACTCGATCACTCGAGCGATCGAGTCGGGTGAGCCGACGCCGTCGAACGGGCCGGAGTTCACCATCACACCGTCGTGGTCGTAGGCCTGCGTCATCGATTCGGGGTCGCGGGTCTCGCCCTCCGGCTGGACGACGACGCGGATCGGCAGACCGTGCGCGCGGGCGAACTCGAAGTCGCGCTGATCGTGCGCGGGGACGCCCATGACGGCGCCCGTGCCGTACTCCATCAGGACGTACGGCGCGACGAAGCACGGAACCTTCTCGCCGTTCACGGGATTGATCGCTTGCACGCCGAGGTGGACGCCCTCCCTGCTCTCCGCCTGCTCCCGGTTGGTCAGGGGCGTGTGCCGGAGCTCTTCGATGAGATGCGAAGCGTCGGTGCTCGTGCCGCCGGCCTCGGCCAGCTTGGACACCAGGGGGTGCTCCACGGCGAAGACGAAGAACGTCACCCCCCACAGCGTGTCGGGGCGCGTCGTGAACACCTCGACGCGGTCGCCGGTCTCCCCGATCTCGAAGGTCACCTTCGCGCCGTCGCTTCGGCCGATCCAATTTCGCTGCATCGTGACGACGCGCTCCGGGTAGTCGACGAGCTCGTCCATGTCGTCAAGAAGGCGCTGGGCGTAGTCCGTGATCCTGAAGAACCACTGCGTCAGATCCTTGCGAATGACCGGCGTGCCGTCGCGTTCGCACCGCCCGTTGATCACCTGCTCGTTCGCGAGCACCGTCTGGTCCGTGGGACACCAGTTGGCCGGTGCCGTCTTCCGGTACGCGAGTCCGCGCTCGAAGAGTCTGAGGAATAGCCACTGCGTCCACCGGTAGTACTCAGGATCGCTGGTGTGGAGTCGCCGCGACCAGTCGAACGACATCCCCATCCGCCGGAAGGATCGCGCCTGCTGCTCGATGTTCGCGTACGTCCACTCGGACGGGTGAACGCCGCGCTTGATCGCCGCATTCTCGGCCGGGAGACCGAAGGCGTCCCAGCCGATCGGGTGCAGCACGTTGTTGCCCCGCATCCACGCGAATCGCGCGACCGCGTCGCCCCCACTGAACGCCTCGACGTGCCCCATGTGCAGGTCGCCCGACGGGTAGGGGAACATGTCGAGCGCGTAGAAGCGTGGCCGAGGGTCTGAGGGATCGTCAGAGGCACCGTAAAGGCCCTCGCGCTCCCAGCGCTCGGCCCACTTCGGCTCGATCTCCGACGGTTCGTAGCGCGGCATCGTCGATCGATGCTACACGAGCCCTTCGGCCGCACAGCCGCAATCAGTCGTTTCACCTGCGCCTTCGGCGGGAAATCAGAGCAGCATGAAGGACGCCATGACCCAGGTGATGCGGTCCCGAGCGGCTCGCGCCGCTGGCGTGGCAATGGGAACCCTTCTGTTGACGTTCATCGCCGGCTACGTCGTCTTCGGGCCCATCGCCTTGCGCCTGCTGCCACGATGAGCCTGCGTACTTCGATCGTCGACCGGACCCGTGACGGAGGCCATCCCGCGGCGACAACCGGCGAGGCATTCGCGTTCGCGCCGCCGGACTCGGTCTGGGCGCCGCTCACCGGTGAGCGGCCGCGCGCAGCCGGCAGGCTGCTGGCCTTCGTCGCGGGCACCGGTGTGAGCCTCGGCCTCGGGCTCTGGGTCGTGGGCGAGCTCGCCGCTGCCGCGACTCGCGGTCTGTTCTAGCCGGCTCGACTCATCGGCGAAGGCGGCGGACCTCGACGGCCGCTCCTCGCGCATCGGCCTCCGCGGCGCGCAGCTCGTCACGAGTGTCCGAGATGCTCCGCTGCAGCCGGTCTATCTCGGCCCTGAGCCGTTCGACGCGTTCGCGCGCCTTGCGCTCCCGTGCCTCGGCCGTCTTCAGCTCCCGGTCGTGACGGCGCTGCTCCGCTCGCTCCTCCGCCGCACTCGGCTCGGGTGACGCCGCCGACCGTTCCCCCTGCACGGGCCGCAGACCCACCACGTCGCCGAAGCCCGACGGCCTCGGTAGTGGCTTCGTGAGCCGGCCGGCGAGGACCAGCTGAGCGGCGTCCTCGTCGATCGTGGCGGCCTCCAGCGTCGCCGTGATGTCTTCCAGCGCCGCAGCGGGCGGCTCGTCCTCGCCGAGAAGGCCAGCTGCGCGCCGAGCGAGCGCCGTCACCATTCGGCGGCGCTCCTCGGACCGATCGCGGAGCTCCTCCGCGCCGGCGCCCGACAGCGCGCGCTGTTGTGCCGTCCGCAGCCGCTGCCCGAGCGCGACTAGCTCCTCGATCGCCGGTCGGTCCTCACGCGCGAGGCGGTCGATCGCCCACGCCGAACGCACGGGCTTGCGAAGCGCTCCAACGCGGCTCGCCCCACCGTCGTCGCCCTCCGCCTTCAGGCGCTTCGCGAGCGCGTCGCGCTCGGACGTGAAGGAATCGAGCGCTCCGGCGTATAGGTCGTCGATCGTACGCTCGAGATCGTCGGATTCCGCCACGTGATAAGTCTGCCCCATCGACCCGGCGGAAGCGCAACCGCTCAGGGCAGCGCTCACCCGCCGGGTTCCCGTCCGAACGCGCGGAAAGGCTCCGGGACGTAGTCCCCGAGCACCGTCGACCACCCAGACAGCGCCTCGTGGATCGCCTCGTCCTCGCGAACGAGCCAGGCGAGGTGTCGTAACCCGTGCTCGACCACGTGCTGCAGCTGCACGTGGTGAGGCGCCGCCGTCGCATGACCGCGTGCAAGCTCCGACCGGGTGACCAACTCGGTCCCCACGCGTGCCGGAAGCCGCTCAGGTGGTGTGACGGCGACGAGGAACGTCAACACGATCGTGTTCTCGGCAAGGCGCCAGGACGTCGAGTGGACCATGATGGGGGCAAGTCCGAGTCCGGCCACAGCATCCACGACCACCTCGTGCGGATCGAGCTCCGGGTTCCATCGCGGCCGGAGCGTCTGCCCGCCCTCCGGCATGAGGAGACGGATGCCGTCGCCGCCGAGGTACAACACGATCGCCTCGAGCGACGACCCGTTCACGAGGCGAACCTAACTGCCGCTCTTCGACAGGCCCTCCGGACGCTGCGCAGCGGCGCGCTCGTACGACGAGACCGAGCGAGGCGGACCGGACGCGATCACGTGGAGAACGATCGGGTCGGCACCTCGGTCTTCACGCGGACTTTCTCCGCTCGCACGGTGAGGCCGTGCCGCTCGGCGGCCTCGTAGCAGTTCCAGCCGCGGATCCCCGCGTCCTCGCCCCTGAACTCGAAGCGGCGGTCGACCTGCGTGACGCCCTCCGGAGTTCCGGGACTCGTCACGTACACGATCCAGTAGATGTCGGCATCGCGCGTGGCGACGGCACTCATCGATGCGCCCCGCGCAGCGCATCGCAGAGGAACGCGATGGTCAGCCTCCGGAACATCGAATCCCCTCCTCCGAACAACCGATCGCGAAATCGACCCGGGCTCCGCCGTTCGTCCATGAAGGGATACTAGATGGCGTCACCCGAGTGCGGTATCCGACGAACGACGCAAACAGGACGAACGCCGTTTGAACTAGGCCGTTTGGCCCCCTCCCAGTGGTCAACGATTCGCGCGTTGCGCTTCGGTTATCGCGTGAATCCTCCGATGTTGTCCAAGCGCGCGTGCACAGCGCCGTACGATCGGGATCCCGGCAACGGCAAGGAGGTCGCACTGGACGGGCACGTGATCACCCTCCTCCTGGCCATGGTCGCGCTCATCGTCGTCCTGATCGTGGCCTGGGTGGTCGCCGTCAACACGATCGGTGAACGCGAGCGGAAGCGACACGACGCGGAGCGGCTTCGCCAACTTCTCCTCGAGGAAGAGCTGCACGAGCTACGCAAGCAGATGCCGAATCAGAAGGACAAGTGGCTGCTCGACTCACAGGGAATGGAGGCGCTCCGCGCCCAGGCGCCCGAGAGGTACCCCGCGATGACAGGTGGCCAGACGCCCGAAGAGTTCTGGGCGTACTGGACGCCTGCGCGCGTCGACGAATGGCGCAGGAAGTGGGGGGTGCCGAAGTAGCGAACGGCGCCACTCCACGCGTCGGCCGCGGCTTGGAGCCCCGGAAGCTCAAACTCCTCGACCGCGTCCGAGATACTGTTTGAGCATGGTCGACGTAAGCATCGAAAGCTTCCTCCCGGCTCACGCGGAAGCTGTGTCCGCTCTCTGTGTGGCTGAAGGATGGGAGTCGTGGGACGATCCGCAACGGGTCGCACGTGCGCTGACCGCGCCCGGGACAACGACGCTCGTAGCGATTCGAGACGGACTGCTGGTCGGAGCGATCGAAGTGCTGACCGATGGTGACATCAACTGGATCATCGGGACGTTGGTCGTCGCCGCCTCGGAGCGGGGGCAGGGTATCGGGACCACGCTCGTGTCCGAGGCATTCCGGCGAACGAAGGCCAAGCGCCTGGATCTACTTACCGAAGACGGAGGACCGCACTTCTACGAGCGCCTCCCGGGGCGGCCGATGGTCGGTTTCCGCCTGTACCCCTCGTAGCGATTCGTCTCCGAACCGCAGTTGATCGCAGCGACAAGGGGCGGCCCTCGTGCACCCGATCCGCCGACAGTGGTCCTTCAGGGGCGACGAGGAGTCGCCTCACAGGGCGATCACGCCAGCATTCGTCGGCTCGAACCCACAGGTATCGAAGTAGAAGGGCCTCAGAGGGCTTCCGAAGTCGACGTGCATCCATTCACAACCGGCGCTCCGAGCCTCCTCGACTGCGATCGCAACGACCCGCTTCCCGATGCCTTGGTGGCGGACAACCTGGGCAACCATCGTGTCCTGAATCCACGCATGCACGAGCCCATCCCACGGCACGTTCACGAACCCGACCAGCGAACCGCCCTGCCCGTCCCTCGCTACCACCCATCCGAGGCTGTGCGAGTACAACTGCTCGGACCAGTTCCACTCTGACTGGTCATACACCCGAGTCTCGAACGCCTCCGCGTGGAGGGTATTCAGTTCCTCGTTCGTAAACTCGCCTCGCCACTCGTAGACAACCGGCATAACGACCATGTTAGGAGTCGATCTGCTACGAGTCGATTCTGACCTTCCTCCGTTGCTCATGCAGCGATCGACATGAAAGACAGGGCCGGGCCAAACCGCGTCGGGACGTCGCGACGGATTATCGTCGTTGCCGGCGTGAGCGAGGGTCATGTCGGCCTGAACCGACTTTCATGGGGCGACGATGCCCCCAACTGGGTCGAGTCTGGTCAATCAGCGGTGGGCAATGGAGGAGCCTAACCTGGGCGTGGGACCGCCCGGAGGCGGGTGTTCATCTCCTCCCCGAATTGGAGGGCCTGGACGCGAGACGTGGCGGCGTTCTCCCGGGTCACGTACGTTTTCGATCGGCACGCCGAGGCTCGGGAGGCGTCCATCACCGAGGCCGTGAGGATGTCTGGTCCGGGCCTACGACCTTCTACGTCGACACTGCTGTGGTCGAGGCAGGAAGCGGCCGCAGGACGCAGAATTCGTTTCCCTCCGGATCGGCGAGGACGACCCAGCTCACGTCTCCCTGCCCGATGTCGATTCGGGTCGCTCCGAGATCGATGATTCGTTCGACCTCCGCGTCCTGGTCCTTGGGTCGGAGGTCGAAATGAAGACGGTTCTTGACGATCTTCTCGTCGGGGACCTTGACGAACAGGACATCAGGAGCGACATCGGCCTCGGGACTGCCTTCGGGCGGCTCGATGGCCCACTCTTGATCAGCCTCGTGCGTGATTCGCCAGCCGAGTACGCTCGACCAGAAGCGGGCGAGAACCTCGCAATCGTGCGCGTCGACGACGACGCATTGGATTCGGATGTCCATCCCGACAACATTACTGAGGTATGCCCGGCCGGAGAGATTTCATCCCCTCGCCACACGTTCCCGTGCCCCTATGCGGTGAACGGCTTCGGGAAGGCGCCATGATGTCCCCACTGCGACACGGAGTCCCGTACGGCCGTCGAGGAGCCAGCGCCTTCGATCAAGACCGGACCACCAATCTGGGGTGGCTTCGGTCCCTTGCGCTTCGTGAGCTGGTGGCCTAGACAGGCTAGAACCCGACGAAATCGGTGTACGGTCGCAGGAACACGTCGCGCGAACCAGTTCTGAGGATCGCCCACTCGTGGACGCCTTCTCGCCCTCCGTCCTGCCTGGCCCAGCCGAGGTTCGATTCCCTCCCCTCCGCGAGCAGTCGCGGGAAGACGATCTGGGACTCCTCGGGGTAGAACTCGACGAGAGTGCGAACACCAGCCTCCTCTAGAAGCTGAAGCCCCACGCCGGCGTAGGTCGTGGCATGCAGGGGTGGCGACTCGAACTGGAAGGGGTCCGCTGCGACGTGCCGACCATCTGCGCCGTTCGCTAGGAGGCCCTGGCATACAAACAATGTCGAGATGCCAAAGCCGAGCCCGGACTCCAGCGTTCGGTGCGCCCGCTCGTCCACGACGCGAGCGAGTAGTGCCCTCTCCCTCCTCGGGTCCGATCGCGACAGGGAACAGATGCCGTGCGTGGTTGTCCGCCCGCGCGACGACGCGGCCGTTGGCCATGACTTGACGCCTGAACTCGCCGACATGGTCGGCCGTCACTGGGTCGACGCCGTTGGAGCTCGGCATGGTCGAACGCTGACATCCGCAGCGACCGAGGGCAAGAGCGACGGGCACGCTCTGCAGTTCATCCATGAGTCAGCGCACGAGCGACGTTTCCGAAACACCTTCACACTGAAATACCGGAACGCGAGGAGCCGTGATCCATATCGTGCCGGGTCGCCTGGGCGGCTCGCACACGGCGGCCGGTCTGCCGCGTCGCAGGCTTCGATGTGCGTGAACCGACGCGCGTCTCGACGTCATCGGAGACGAGCCGTTGGTAGCAAACACAAAATCCCGACAGGCGGGCGCTAATTGTCGAGCGGGAGCGCGATCGCGCCTGCACCTGCGAACGGGAGCGGCCGGCGAGGCTCGCGTACCCCACTTTCGCCAGGAAAATCCCATCCGCCCGGCTCGCACCGCCTCTTCCGATTCGTCTGACGACGCCACCAACGACTGAGACGACCCTCGCGGGAGAGTTCCACACCTCGAGTCTAGAGCGAGCGGAAGGATCACGCTGGCACTGCCTTCCATTAGTCGCAATGTGCATCGATCCAGGCTGTCGACGTCACGATGACTCCTCCGACCGAGCGCGCCTCTGCGGAACCCGTCACATCGAACCCCTCCGCTCTCACCCGGTCGGCAACGGCCTCGGCCGGTGCGCGACGCCGAGAGCTCCCATAGGAGCTCAGGATGACGCGCCCGTCCCGCTCCGCGAACCGGTCGAGGAGACGGCGGAGGAGGCCAGACCGTCCGCCGGGCGGAACCGCGTCCACCAGCGCCGTCACGAACGTCCATCGCCGCAGGGGCTCCCACTCCGTCACGTCGCCGGTGTCGATGCACCCGGCGAGATGCGGAAGCCGTGCCCGGGCGAGGTCGGCCACAGAAGCCATGAGCTCAAGGCCGAACGGCTCGAGCGTGAGGCCACGCCTTGCGACCCAGCTCGGCAGGGTCTCCAGGAGGTAACCGTTGGCGCAGCCAACGTCGAGCCACGATCCGCCTCGATGGAACGCCTCAACGAGAGGGCGGTGACGTCGTTTCCAGCCGGCGTCGGCGTGTCCGCACCCCGAGCCCCCAGGTCCTGTCCGCGCCCGGAGGTAGGGTTCTTCGAGCAGTCGTCGCGTGCGCGCGTTCCAGGCCTGCTGATCCATCTTTCCCAGACAATGGACCATAGGGGATCGAATAGCAGAATCGACGGGTGAACAGAGCCGCCGCCTTGCTTCTCGATGTGGGTGGCGTCCTGCTCTTGCCAGGTCACGAGGCCGTGCGGAAGGCACTTTCCCTCGTTGGGTTCGAGCCGGATGAGTCGCTCATCGATCAAGCCGAGTACCACGCGATCGGCGCCGCCGATGAGGTCGGTTCTACCGGACAGCAGGCCGTGGAGAGCTACTGGTCGGCGTTCGCGCGGGCGCTGGCGGTCCCCGCCGACAGGATCGAACCCGCCGTCGCCGCGTTCCAGGCCGTCTTCACGCCCGGTTCGCGCACGTGGACGCAGCCCGTCGAAGATTCCATCACGGCGTTGCGCCTACTGCGTGCGGCCGGAATGGGCGTGGCGCTCGTCTCGAACTCTCACGACGTGTTGGAGGCCGAACTCCGAGAGCTCGGCATCTGCCAAGTCGGCGACGGACCGGGAGTCGACGTCGATGCCATCGTCGTATCGGGAGTCGTCGGCATCGAGAAGCCCGACCCGCGCATCTTCGACATGGCCCTGCGAGCAATGGATGTCCGGCCGACCGAAGCGGTTCACGTCGGGGACAGCCTCCGCTTCGACGTCGACGGCGCAACGACTGCCGGGATAGAGGCGTTCCACTTCGATCCAATTTCGCTGTGCGAGCGGCGCGACCACGGGCACCTTGCCTCGCTCCACGACCTGCTCGCAAGGGTTTCGTGAGCGAGGCGCCGTTGGCTAGACCTGTCGTGGACGAAGTGCGTCGATTTCCGGAGCAGCGCACCGGCGACGTCGCGCGACGGCGGGATCGGCGTACCCGCGACACCCGTGATGCCGCCCACAAGCGCGAGAACGGTCACGATCGGCAAGGCGAGCTGCAACGCCGAGCCGACGCTCCGGTGGCCGAGGCCGGTTCCGGCGAGCACGATCGCGCCGACGCAGCCCCACGCGAGAACGGATGCCGAGAGGATCTGAGCTGCGACGCGCGGCCACGAGATCGTGGACCGCGGTCGGCGGGAACGGCGTGACCGTGGCTCGGACATCCGCACTTCCCTGCTGCGATCGTACCCGTCCGCCGAGCGCCGACTCGCGCATGCCCGCGGGCATCAACGCCTGCCCGCTTGCTCCAGGTCGTCGTGGCTATCCAGCCTTGGATCGGCAGGGAGATTTCGAAGCCGGATTTCAAGCGCCTCTCGACGGTCTGGTGGGACGATGAGCACCAAGTCCTGGAGTACTTCGCGGATGCGTTGCATAACGGCAGGTGATCGGGCTGCCGCCAGCGAGATGTCGTCGAGCGCGACCCGCACATAGTCGTCCCACCCAGCCTCGGGGAGCACCAGACGGAGCGTCCCTCCCCCGTCCCGGAAATGTCCGGAGGGAAACCGACGCGGCGCCAAGCGGAGCAGAATGTCGTGCAGCCGGTCGACGACCTGCGAGGCTGTCGTCTGGTCGTTGAAGCTTTCGGTGAGCGAGCGCTCGGCGATGTCCACTAGCGTCTGCACTCCAAACGTCCCGTCCTCATCCATGGTGCGCTCCGACCCCATCACGACGGCCCTGCGAACGGCCACTACGTCGAGACCGTCGCGATCACCGGCGATGTGGAACAACGCGGCGCCCTCCGGCACAAACGCGCCGACACCACTCGGCATCGTCAGCGTCACGTCGGCGTCCGTCGCGGCCTTGACGAGCGCTTCACGGTCCACTTTGAACACCACACCCGCTCGATCGGCTGTGATCACGTCTCGGGCGTTTCGCGAGCCGTCCAGAGACTCCTCCCTTGCGTACAGCTTCTCGTGAAGACGCCGGGTCTCTTTGGATACGGACTCGATGATGGAATCAACCTTGAGCGAGCTTGCGATGTGATCCACGTACGCCACGAGGACCACGACGCTGATGAAGATCAACGCGTACGAAACCACGATTGTGACGCCCGGTACGGAACCGTCCCGCGAGAACGAGTGGACCTCCCGCATCGCGAACATCGCGTGCGCAAACGCCCCCACGAATACACCGATCGCGAACTGGCTGGGTCGGTCCTCTAGGAATGGGCGGATGCTGCGGGGTGAGAACTGGCCGATTGCCAGCTGCACGACAACGGATGTAATGGTCAGGACGAGCGCCGTCAAAGAGACCATCGAGGCGGCAACGGTAGAGAGGATCGTGAGCGCCGCGTTCGGGTCTCCGGTAATCGACGTTGGGATGATTGGCTCGTCCACGGATCGATCGATCCAGACCGTCACCAACGACAGTCCGATGCCCGCGAGCGCGCACGCGAAGGGGATCGCCCAGAGGTTGGTCTTGAGCCTATGAGCGAGCAAGAATCGGACACGGCACATGCCACGCGTATTAGCCGGACGAGCCGTGGGACAAACGAGGCCGCCCGACCTTCTTTCGGACCTCTCTCTCCAACGCTGGACGCCCTTGAGCGCTGGTTCAGCGCCGGCCTGGACGAAACGCCCCCGCTTGTTCTTGGGGTTGGAGGTTCGGCATGGAACAGGCGGCTTCGGCATGGGGGCGGGCGGGATCTTCTCGATCTCTCGGCGCCAATCGAACGGATGAGCACAGTGACGCCTCGCGCATGGAGCGATGCGATGGACGTCACACCCGATTTGTGACGCGCGCCACATTGCGCCAGGAGGCGGAGCCATAGCGTCGGGGCGCAACCACCTGTGTAGAGGGGGTCACAACCGTGGGGATCACCAAGGTACGCCTTCAAGCCGCGGAATCGAGGGAGGACGACCGATCGAAGCTCCGAGCCGGCGTGGGCAGGATGCACTGCGTACCGCTCGCGGCGATGTATGCGGCCTACGTCGCCTCATGCCTGACGCGCGGCGATGCGATCGAGGACATGCAGACCTTCGAGGCTCGCTTGCGCAAATACTTTGCGCTGGGGAACGACCGGGGGGTGTGGGCGGATCGGCCCGTCATCCTCGACGGCATCGTGTACGGCGTCTGGTTCAACGAGAAGACGAGACGCTTCGTCGTGGATCCGGGTCCGGCCACGACGACCCGCGTCACCGCGATCACTCTTGATGAGAGCAGCATCAACCCACCCACGAGCGTCGGCACGATTACGACCGAGCCAAGAGGAACCCACCGCTTCCCCCAAATTCGCGGGGGACAAGCGGGCAAGTACCGCACGGCGACGAGCGCGACCAAGCGGGTAAAGGATCGCCTTGCGGCGAGCGCGCGGCGAGGTTGAAGCGACGTCGTCATAGATTCGCCGAGGTCGTTCGCGTGCGCTCCGAGGCGCCGCCGTCGCGACGACGGCGCTTCGCAAGCTTAGGCTCCCGCAGCCGGACCTTCGGGCGCCTTCGAATCCCTGACCCTCGGCCGCCACACCGCGATCACCACAGCCGCCGCGAGCACCAGTCCTCCCAGACCGAGGAGCCACCATCGCTCTTCCCCCGATGTCGTCTGAGATTCACCGTTCACGACGCTGACGGACGAGGGCGTCACCACGACGTCCGACGGAACCGGCACGGTCACGCCGCCGGAGGTCGCGGCTCCGTGGCCGTTGGCGTCGCCCACGAGCACCGCGCCCGACATCCCTGGATGCAGGTAACACTGAAAGGGGTACACACCGTCGCGCGAGAATTGCGCCGTGAACGAGTCGCCCTGGTGCATGATCCCGTCGCTCCCCCACGCGAAGCCGGCGCCGACGACAACGTGGTTGACCTCGTCGTAATTGGTGAACGTCACCTCGCCACCGCCGCCAGGCACCCGCACGAGCGTCGGGAAGATGCACAGACCCTTTAGGTCAACCGCCGCGCTATGTCCCGATGTGACCTCGGCGCAGCCGCCACCGGCGGCGGCTGGGGCGGAAACGAGCACGACAGGGCCGAGCGAAAGGACAGCCACCATCAGGATGCGCCTCAACATCGGTCCTCCCATCAGCGACGACGCATCCACTACACCCGCGCTCCTCCATCGGTTCCCGAGGGTTAGCGCGACGGACGGAACGGCGTGTCAAGGAGTTGTCTGTAGCGAGCACCCACGTGCCCGGACGCCTGCGCCTCCTGGTCGCAAGCGACTCCTCGTGCGCAGTATCGTGGCGTCATCAGTGGAAACATGTAGGGACCTCGACCGTCGGCGGGCGAAGCAGCGGCGCGCGAGTGGGAGGCGCTCGACAGGGCCACGCATCGTGACGAGCGCGAGCACGTCGAAGCGCGATTACCTCACTGACGAAGCTCGCGGGACTCGACGTCACCGGTCGTGGCGGTTCACCGGACGCGCCAAACACTGACGAGGCATTCGGGCCCTGGCTGCCGCGCGGCGCCAGCGG
>JBKOWM010000164.1:0-15600 GCA_046724395.1 Actinomycetota bacterium | reverse complement strand
GTCGACGCCAGACGTCGGGGGAGGCATCGGGGTCGTACATGAGCCGTCCGAACAGCCGGTACGTGTAGGCGTACTTCTCCCAATCGGTGGGTGGAACCAGCGACTCGTCCGAATAGCCGGTCCTTGAGGATCCCGGGACTCCGGAGCCCTCCCGCCCCTTGAACGTGAGCGGCTCGCACCATTCCAGACCCTGGCTTCCGGCGAGGGCCGCGGCCCGTCCGTAGCCGGCGGCGAAGACCGGATCGCCCCACAGCAGCAGCCGCTGCGTGCCGGGCCAGAGTCGAAAGACGAGGTCGTACGCGCGATCCTCGCGCAGGAAGTCGGCGTACCCATACCGGGTGAACGGCCGGCTTCCCTCGCTCACGCGCATGTACCGGTGCCACTCGCTGAACGCGCTCGGGTCGTCGCGCGGCAGCCGCTCGCTCTCGCGGATCGCGGCCTGGTGATACGGAAGACCCATGTGCTCGGCCCAGAACTTCGGCGAGACGGTGACGGGCAGCCCCGTCTCCAACGCGTGCTCGAGGGTGCGGTCATCGAGACCCTTTGCGTGGAGGTCGAGCCCCACGCGCCGGCCGCACCCCGCGACGCCGTCGAACACCGTCCGCCAGAAGTCCCAGCTGCCTTCCGGTACCCCGCCCTCCCCGTGAACGCGGAAGGTGACGCCGCCGATCCCTGGACACGCATCGAGCAGGCTGGCGACCGCGTCCCGACAGTAGGGAGCGTGGTTGCCCGGCGTCACCCCGTCGATCGTGTGGTGGGCGTTCGGGCTATCGATCCAGGCATATGCGTGCGTCCACAGGCCCAACTGGAAGTCGAGCCCTCGCGCGACGGCCTCTTCGGAGATGAACCGCAGCATCCGCAGGTTGCGCTCGCGTTCCTCATCGTCGAGCTCACGAACGCGGACGTGGTAACCCGGAACCGACAACAGGAATGGATACGCGAAGTACAGGTACGCGTCGGTCACGTCGCGCGGGTAGTTGTAGCCGAGCCCCAGGGTCAGGCTGAAGCGGTTGAACCGGTGCGATGCGAGCATCGAGAGGTACCCCCGCCAGAACGCCTCGTCGTGGAACCAGGGCTTGTCCTCGACCTCGCTGCAGAACAGCCTGGTGACGCTCCGGACGGCGTTGGCCGGACGCTCGATCACCGTGTCGTCCACGCGAAGCGCCGCGAGCGGGTCGTCCGCGTGATCGATGCGATCGGCGAGCTCGAGGATCGCGTAGGACAGGCCGCGCGGATCCGAGCCGCACGCGAGCGACCCCATCGGGCGACGGGGATCGGGCGCCAGCACCAGGGTCTCGGGCCCGTCCGGAAGCTTCAGACCCGCTGCCGCAGGCGCCTCGGCCGCCGCCGGCGACCTCAAGCCCGCAAGCGTCAGCCGGGCGGCGTGCGCATCATCCGCCTCGGCCACGTCCACGGCGTGGACCGATCCCCCACGCCCGGCACTCGCATTCGCGAGTCGGTCGATCGCCCAGGCGACGACCCTGTCGTTCGCGACGCGGTCGGTTGGGTCTCGGACCACGTCGAGGCGGAACATCGTCATCGGCTCTCGAGCGCGCCCGCCATGTACGTGTCCCAGTCGTACATCGGGACGTCGGGCGCCCACACGGACGGACCACCCGGACGGATTGACAGATGACACGTCGACGACGACGGCGTCGCGCCGTGCCAGTGCCACTCGTCCGCGGGCACGACCGCCATCCCGCCGGCTCGATAGATGCGTCGCTCCGCCCGGCTGCCGACGACGCCCTCGCCGTCCAGGAAGTACAGGAGCTGGTCGGTTGCGTGGGTGTGAGGGATCGTCCGCGCGCCCGCGTCGAAGAACACCGCCAGGATCTCCATGTCCGGTGCGGTGGCACCATCCTTCAGTGTCTGGACGAACACGGGGCCGCTGAACCACTCCGGCCGCGGGTGACGCTCGGCCTTGTCGCGCGCTGCCTCGATCGTTTTCATCTCGCCTCCTTAGGTAAGGACCACGCGGCGACCGGCGAGTGTTAAGGATCCCCACGCTCGGCGCACGTCCAGACGCCGGCACCACTCACGGTGATAACGTTCCCACACCGAGGGATCGTCGTCTGCCGGAGGCGCCGTGACCGAAGTGCTGCTCGGTGTCGATATTGGGACGTCCAGCACCAAGGGCGTGCTCACCGATCCGGAGGGACGGATCGTCGCCGCGACCGAGGTGCAGCATCGAACCTCGATGCCCCGGCCCGGCTGGTTCGAGCACGACGCGGAGACGATGTGGTGGATCGAGTTTGTCGAGATCACCCGGACGCTGCTTCGCGACGCACCCGGCCCGGTACGCGCCGTGTGCCCCAGCGGCATCGGTCCGTGCCTGCTTCCAGCTGCCGCGGACGGCGCACCACTCCGACCCGCGATGCTCTACGGCATCGATACACGCGCCGAGGCGGAGATTCGCGAGCTCACCAAGCGCTACGGCGCCGAGACGATCCTCGGACGATGTGGCTCGCCGCTGAACTCGCAGGCGATCGGGCCGAAGCTGCTCTGGCTTCGACGACACGAGCCGGATATCTGGGAGCGCACGGTACTGCTTCTCGGTCCCAACTCGTTCATCGTGCATCGCCTGACGGGCGAATACGCGCTCGACCACCATTCCGCCAGCCAGCACGATCCGATGTACGACCTCGCCGGCGAGACCTGGATCCCGGAGTGGGCCGAGGACGTGGCGCCAGGGCTGCGCCTTCCCGAGCTTCTGTGGCCGGGCGAGACCGCCGGCGTCGTTCACGCGAAAGCCGCAGCCGCGACGGGGATCCCCGAAGGCACGCCGGTCGCCGTCGGGACGCTCGATGCGTGGTCCGAGGCCACGAGCGCGGGAGTGCGGCGGGCCTCGGACACGATGCTCATGTACGGCTCGACGATGTTCATCCTCGCCATCGCGCCCGATGCGCGCCCGCATCCCAAGCTGTGGCTCACCGTCGGCGTCGAGCAGGGAACGCGCACGCTTGCGGGCGCGATGTCCACGTCGGGGTCGCTGACCGGCTGGTTCCGCACGGTCGTGGGCGGCGTCCCCTTCGCCGGCCTGCTCGACGAGGCGAGGGCGGTGCCGGCCGGCTCCGAGGGCCTCGTGGTGCTTCCCTACTTCGCCGGGGAGCGCACGCCGCTGTTCGACGCGCGGGCACGGGGTGTCATGTTCGGTCTCGGCCTGAACCACGAGCGCGGCCACCTCTACCGAGCGCTCCTCGAGTCGACGGCGTTCGGCGTCCGCCACAACCTGGAGGCGTTCGCGGAGGCCGGAGCCGAGCCGGGACGGTTGGTCGCGGTCGGCGGCGGCACGAAGGGAACCCTGTGGACGCAGATCGTCTCCGACGTCACGGGGCGCCCACAGGATCTACCAACGGTCACGGTCGGCGCGAGCTACGGCGACGCGTATTTCGCCGGCGTGGCCGCGGGCCTCGTGTCCCAAGCGACGGATTGGGCAAAGATCGAGACGGTCGTCGAGCCTGACGCCTCAACAAAGAGCACGTATGACGAGCTCTACGAGATCTACCGTTCGCTCTATCCGGCGACCCGCGAGCAGATGCACCGAATCGCCGACCTCAAGGGGTCCGTCGACCTCGGGACTGCGTGACCGCCGTCGCGGTCGACCCGCAGCGGCCCCGTCGCGGTCCCGCGAAAGGCCGGGAAACGTCCAGAAGCGGCGCGTTGCTCAAGAGAACGAAGTTGCAGGTCACAAGCCAAGTCAACGCTTTCGCTGCAGATAGCGAAAGCGCCCGCATCTGATTCCTAAACCGCGAGTCGCAGGTTCGATTCCTGCCGGGGGCACTGCCTTGCGGTGGTCGAACCGCCTGGGACCGGCTGATTGGAGACGAGCTGCGTCGACCGCCTGGGCGCCTCCGACCGGAGTCATTCCGACCGAAGGAGGAGTGATGGATCGCCGCTGTGAGCCGTCCGATGCCTTTCTCAGGACGCCCGGCCTGGTGTTCAAGCTGGACCCCGAGCCTGACCTCGCTCGGCCTGGCCACGATCGCCGACGTCGTGCTCCGCTACACGAGCGTCGGCGAGCAGATCTCGCAGGTACGCTTGGCAGATGACTCGTACTCATCCGTCCGACCAGCCAGAAACCTGGCATCACGGCGTCGTTGCGAAGTGGTGGGCGGAGTTCAATACCTCCGGACGCGATATCAGGTACTTCCAGCGATACGTCGAAGCCGGACAGCCCGCACTCGACGTCGCGTGCGGAACCGGTCGATTGCTGATCCCCTACCTCCGCGCGGGCTTCGACGTGGATGGCTGCGACGTCTCGGCGGACATGCTCGACCTTTGCCGGGAGCGGGCGCATCGCCACGGACTGACTCCGCGGCTCCATCGGCAGGCGATGCACGAGCTGGATTTCCCGCGGAAGTACCGGACGATCTACGTCTGTGGGGGGTTCGGGCTCGGCGGGAGTCGGGACCACGATGAGTTGGCGCTCCAGCGGTTCCGTGAGCACCTCGAGCCGGGCGGTACCCTCATCCTCGACAATGAGGTGCCGTACAGCAAGGACGCATCGAGCTGGCGTCACTGGACCCGTGAAGGGCGCGATGAGCTTCCGACGGCGTGGAGCGACCCGAGCGAACGGCGCCTGGCCTCAGACGGCACCGAGTACGCCCTGAGCGGCCGAACCATCGATCTCGACCCGTATCTTCAGCGCGTCACTGCCGAGATACGGGGATACCGGTGGCGTAGCGGCGATCTCATCGAGCAGGACGAACACGGCTTGAAGATGACGCTGTATTTCACGAACGAACTCAGGTTGCTGCTCGAACGCGCGGGGTTCTCCGGAATCGAGCTGCGCGCGGACTACACCGACGATGAGCCGACCGGCGACACGACGGTCGTTGTCTTCATCGCTCGCAAGACCTGACTCGAGTTTCGCCGCGATCGAGCGACGCCGCCTCGAGCAGCTACGGTGCGGGACGCGTTCCGGCCAACGTCGGCGCGGGGGCCGGCTCGTCGCCGTAGATCGCCTGTCCGGTCTCCCGATCGAAGAAGTGCAGCCTGCTCGTGTCCACTGCGACTTCAACCGGGTCTCCTACCGCGACGCTGGTACGAGGATGCATCCTCGCAACGAAGCGATTCCTTCCCTGCGCCGCCTGCTGCTCGAGCCGGTGAACAGCCTCGGCGCCGGTGTCGGCTGCGAGCTCGCGCGTGTCCTCGGTCAGCACGAGCGGCGCATCGACGGTGAAGTGCACCACCACCTCGGCTCCCATGGGCTCGCGTCGATCGATCACCCCGTGGACGCGGCGGTCATGCGGCGCGCTCGCGACGAAGGCCGGATCCTCCATGTCCTCGGGACGGATTCCGACGATGATCGAACGCCCGATGAACCGCCGAAGACCCGGCTTGTCCGGGATGACCGAGTCGTCGAGCCGTAGGCGGTTGCCTCCGAAAACGGCGAAGTACGCTCCGTCCTCCTCCAACGAGCCCTCGACGAGATTCATCGCCGGCGAACCGATGAATCCCGCGACGAAGAGGTTCGCCGGGTGTTCGTACAACACCTGCGGCCCGTCGACCTGCTGAAGAACGCCCTTCTTCAACACGGCGACCAGATCCCCCATGGTCATCGCTTCCACCTGGTCGTGCGTGACATAGATCGTCGTGACGCCGACCTCGCGCTGGATCCTCGAGATCTCGTCCCGCATCTGGACCCGTAGCTTGGCATCGAGATTCGAGAGTGGTTCGTCCATGAGGAAGACCTGCGGCTCGCGAACGATGGCACGACCCATGGCGACACGCTGGCGCTGTCCCCCCGATAGTTGGCGCGGCTTTCGCTTCAGCAGATCGCCGAGGCCGAGGACATCCGCCGTCTCGCGAACACGACGATCGATCTCCGAGCGCGCCAACTTCCTCAACCGAAGACCGAAGGCCATGTTGTGGTAGACGTCCATGTGCGGATACAGCGCGTAGTTCTGAAAAACCATCGCGATATCGCGATCCTTCGGCGCAACGCGATTGATCTCGCGATCGCCGATGCGAATCGTTCCCTCCGTGATGTCCTCCAGACCGGCGACCATCCGAAGGATCGTCGTCTTTCCGCATCCGGACGGTCCGACGAGGACGCAGAGCGCACCGTCGGGGATGTCGAGGTTGACCGCCGAGACGGCGACGGTTCCGTCCGGGTAGACCTTCCACACGTTCCGAAGTCGGATCTCCGCCATGCCGTTCTCCTGAGCAGCGAAGGTGCGGACCAGACGACAGTATGACGAGCGGCGTCGGATGCGGCGAGCGGCCTCGGGTGCGCGGCGATCCGCCCGCTAACTACACTCCGTCGCCGATGCGACACGCGGACGGTTGGGGCCAGACGAGCCGGCGAGTGCTGCTCGTCGGCGTTCTCACGACGGCGCTGATCGCCGCGGCGATCGCGTGGATCGCCCGGCCGGACGCCCCCGCCTATCGCAATCCAGTGCTGCGCAACGATGCACCCGATCCGTCAGTCATCCGGGCGGACGACGGATCCTTTTACGCGTATACCACACAGAGCTACCACGACGCGGTCTTCTACAACATCCCGGTGCTGCACTCGACCGACCTCATCCACTGGAAGCTCGTCGGGGACGCGTTCCGGACCCGGCCGGAGTGGACGCCGCCGGGGACCGACAACGGAGACATGTGGGCGCCGCACATCATTCGTTTCGGCGAGACGTACTACCTCTACTTCGCGGCGCGCTACCTGGAAACGGCCCAGATGGCCATCGGAGTGGCGACGTCACAGGACCCGGCCGGTCCGTTCCGCGATGCGATCGGCAAACCCCTCATCGTCGGAACGACCGGCTTCGACGCGATCGATCCGTTCGTGATGCAGACGAACGGCAGGAAGTACATCTATTGGGGTTCGGACGGCGTACCGATCCGGGCCGAGCGTCTCTCGAGCAACGGCCTGGCGCTGTTGGGCGAACCCAAGAATATCCTCAGCCCATCGGACCGGCCGTACGAAAGCCTCATCGAGGCGGCATGGGTCGTCCGACACGGCCGCTTCTTCTACCTCATGTATTCCGGCGACGCTTGCTGCGGCCAGGATGCGCACTACGCGGTGATGGCCGCTCGATCGACATCAGCGCTCGGGCCGTTCGTTCGAGACGCCCAGAATCCGATCCTCGCCGCGAACTCCCGGTTCACGGCGCCCGGTCACAATGCGACGATCCGCGACGACGCCGGCGGCGACTGGATCGTGTACCACGCGATGATCAGGGGAGATTTCACCAACTTCCGGTATCTGTTTATCGATCCGATCGACTGGGTCGACGGCTGGCCTGTCATCAACGACAGACGCGGACCGTCTGCCGAGTCGGACGTCCGGCCGGAGACCTGATGCGGCGCCGGAGCCTCATCGGCGCAGTCGGCCTGCTGATCCTCGCCGCCGCCGGCGTATACGCGTTCGTTCCGCGTGGACCGACGTACGTGAATCCCGTGTACGTGGTTGATCCCACACGGCGCCTTCTGGTACCTGATGTACTCCGGTGATGCCTGCTGCGACCAGACCGCCCACTACGCCGTCCTGGTCGCTCGGTCGCGATCGCCGTTCGGGCCGTTCGAACGTGACCAGGACAACCCGGTGCTCGCAGCAAACGACATGTTCAACGCTCCCGGGCACAACCCCGTCATCGTGGACAACGCGGCGCAGGACTGGATCGTGTATCACGCATACGTCCGACCCGATTCACCTTCCGAGTGATGATGATCGACCGGATCACCTGGATCGATGGATGGCCCGTCGTGAACGACGGCAACGGCCCGTCGGGCGACGACGAGTCGGCTCCCGTGATCGATGACTGAGGCGTGACCGGATTGCGGATCCTCGTCACGGGAGCGGGTGGCAACCTCGGTCGGGCGACGATTCCGCTGCTCGTCGACGCGGGTCACGAGCCAGTGGCGTTCGACTTCCGGCCCATCGAGGTCCCGGTTCGCTCGATCGTCGCCGACATCCGCGACGCAGATGCCGTCTCCGCGGCGATCGAGGGTTGCAGCGCCGTCGTACATGCGGCGGCGCTGCACGGCATCCACCTCGGCCATTGGTCGCCGCGCGACTTCTTCGAGATCAACGTCGACGGCTCGTTCACCGTCTTCGAGGCGGCACGGACCGCGGGTGTGGACCGGTTCGTCCTGGCCAGCACGATGGGCGTCTACGGCCGAAGCCTCGAGGCATCGTCGGACTCGTGGGCGTGGGTCCACGAGGGGCTTCCGACGAAGCCGGCGGATATCTACGGCGTGTCGAAGGTTCTCGCCGAGGAGCTCGGTCGCTACTACGCGAGGAGTGGAGCGATGCGCGTGGTCGCGCTTCGTTTCGGGATGTACGTGCCTGCAACGTTCGAGCATTACGGATTCCGTCTGCTCTTCGGCGGTGTCGACGAGCGGGACGTCGCGCAATCGGTGCTACTGGCGCTCGATCATCAGCCCAATGGCGGGTTCGATGTGTTCGACGTCATGGCGGATACTCCGTTCGTCGAGTCGGACGCCGGCGCCATGCACGATGACCCCGTCGCCGTTCTCGAACGCTATTGGCCCCGTTGCACCGAGCTCTTTCGGGAGCGAGGTCTGGACGCGCGCGAGCACATCTGGGCTCGGTTCCTCTGGCCGATCGACAGAGCGAAGGCCCTCCTCGGCTACGCACCACGTTGGGGCTTCGACGAGTTTCTCGAGGCGCTTCGCGACGGCGATACACGCGACTATCCGTTCCTGGGGCTTCCGCACTGGGGTGTACCGCCGCAGGACTGATGCGAGGAAAGGAAGAGGAGTGGAATATCGTGATCTCGGACGGACGGGGCTTCGCGTCTCCACGATCGGGATGGGGTGCTGGGCCATCGGGGGCGACGCCTGGGGACCCGTCCAGGACCGCGACTCCCTGGCAGCCATCCAGCGCGCGTTGGAGCTCGGCATCAACCTCTTCGACACCGCCGACGTCTACGGCCGCGGCCGAAGCGAGGAGCTCGTTGGACGAGCGCTCGAGGGACGACGCGACGAGGCCATCATCGCGACCAAGGTGGGCCTGTGGCACAGCGGCGGCGAACGCCCGAACGCCTACACCGATCCGCAGATGGTCCGCGACAGCTGCGAAGCGTCGCTCCGTCGACTGCGGACAGATCGCATCGACGTCTACCAATGCCACCTGTGGTGGGACGAGAACACGCAGGTGTTCCTTGAGGCGTTCGAGAAGCTCAAGGCTGCGGGCAAGATCCGAACGTACGGAGTCAGCACAAACGAGATCGCTCATCTCGAACATTTCGACCAGAACGGCACCTGCGAGATTCTCCAATTCGACTACTCCGCCCTGAACCGTTCGTCGGAGAGGGACCTCCTGCCGTATGCGCAGCGGCGGCGGATCGGCACGTTGGCCCGCGGCTCGCTCCGGATGGGCATCCTGACCGGCAAGTTCACGACGCAGACGGCGTTTCCCGAGGGCGACATCCGACGCGAGTGGCCGCAGCAGGAGTGGTACGGAACGCAGCTGCAGGCAACCGAGCGACTGAAGGATCTGGCCGCCGAAGACCGCTCAACGGCGCAGCTCGCGTTGGCGTTCGTCCTGAGCCACCCGGCGGTATCGGCGACAATCCCGGGAGCCAAGAACGCCGACCAGATCGAGCAGAACGCGGCGGCCGCCGGGATCCGACTCTCGCAGGAGGACCGAGCGCGGATCGACGAGATCGCCCCAGCGCCGGGCTAGCGCGTGAGCGCCGAGCACTTCCGGCCGTCGGCACGTTCTCGTGCATCGCTCGACGGATCCTGGGCATTCTGGCCGGACCTCGACGAATCGCTGCCGACGGGCCCCGTGGGCCCGTTCGTCTCGAGGTCGGACCGGGAACGAGCGCTCGGCCGGCCTCGGACCGCCCGCGTTCCGGCGCCGTGGCAGGCGCAGTTCGACGACCTTCGCCTGTGGGCCGGAACGGGTTGGTACGAGCGCGACTTCGTCGTCCCGGACACGGCGCGCGCAACCATGCATCTGGGATTCGGCGCCGTGGATTACTTCGCGACCGTCTGGATCAACGGACGCGTCGCCGGCGAGCACGAGGGCGGATACCTGCCGTTCCGGCTGGACGTCACCGATGTCGTGCGCCTCGATGGCCCCAATACGATCACCGTCAGGGCGCTCGATGTCGGGCCAGGTCACGAGGCGGGTCCCTTCCCCTTCTCGGAGATCCCCCACGGAAAGCAGAGCTGGTACGGCCCGATCGGCGGGATCTGGCAGTCGGTCTGGCTGGAGGCACGAAGTCAGACCTTCGTCGACGACGTTCGCATCTCCGCCGACCCATCGACCGGCGATGTGTCCGCGACGGTGGCGCTCGGCGGCTCGCCGACGACGGGCGTCATCGAATGGCGCATCCTGGGTCCCGACGGGGTCGCCGTCGCCACAGGAGCGCTCGACCCCGGCGACGTCACGGTGCGGACGCGGATCCGCGCCGCGCGACCATGGCATCCGGAGACGCCGGACCTTTACTCGCTGGAGCTCGAGGTCCGTGAAGGCGACGAGATCATCGATCGCCTCACGGAACGATTTGGCTTCCGAGCGGTCGGCGTCCGAGACGGCCGGATCGTGCTGAACGGCCAGCCGGTCTACCTGCGCGGCGCGCTGGATCAGGACTACTGGATGCCGGATATCTACACGGTTGGCGGGGACGCCGACCTCGACCGAGAGATGCGAATGGCGAAGGAGCTCGGCCTCAATCTGCTCCGGTGCCACATCAAGGCTCCCGATCCCAGGTACCTGGCGGCCGCCGACCGGGCGGGCGTGCTGGTGTGGTGTGAACCTCCCAACTGGATCCGCCTCACCGACGACGCCAAGCGGCGTGCGCGCGAGACGTTCGAGGGAATGGTCGCCCGCGACTTCAATCACCCGTCGCTGATCATTCGCAGCATCGTGAACGAGGACTGGGGCACGGACCTCCCGGGCCGGCCGGCCGACCGCACGTGGCTGCGCGAAACCTACCGGTGGGCCAAGTCGCTCGACCCGACTCGGCTCCTCGTGGACAACTCGGCGTGCCCGCCCAACTTCCATCTGCAGTCCGATCTCAACGACTACCACGTCTACCGAGCCGTGCCGGAGCAACTGACGTCGTGGCGGAGGTGGACGGCGGGATGGGTGTCCCGTCCGCAGATCACCTACTCACCTCACGGCGATGCTGTCGTGCAGGGTTCCGAGCCGCTCGTCGTGTCGGAGTTCGGGATCTGGGGGCTGCCGGATCCGGACCGGTTGCGCGACGCCGATGACGAACCGTGGTGGTTCGAAACCGGACGTGACCACAGTGAGGGCATCGTTCACCCCCTCGGGGTGAGGCAGCGATTCGACGAGTGGGGCCTCGCCGACGTCTTCGGCTCGTTCGCGCGATTCGTTCGGGTGAGCCAGCAGCACGAGTTCGAAGGTCTGAAGCTGCAGATCGAGGATCTCCGGTCGCATCGGCGCATCGCCGGCTACGTGATTACCGAGTTCACGGACGTGCATTGGGAGGCGAACGGACTGCTCGACATGTCGCGCGGGCCGAAGGCGTTCCATGATCGGTTCATCGGGGTGAACGCGCCCGACGTTGTCATCGTGCGTCCCGAACGCAACCGGTACCGTTCGGGCGAACGCGTGATCGCGGACGTCCACGCCGTTGGTAGTGAGGGCGTCACGGACGTCGCGCTCGAATGGGCTCTCGACGGCTTCGACGCAGCCGGCGTCGCGTCAGACGGCCGCATCGATCTCACGGCTCCAGGCGTCGAGCGGCCGACGCGAGCCGTGCTGCGCGCGCGATGGGTCGATGATGCAGGTGCTGAGGTCAACACGGGCGCGTCGCCGCTGTGGCTCTATCCGGAGGAGCCGACTCCGCGAGCCGCCGCCGTGGCCGTGACGGCGCGATGGACGGAGGCGGAACGCGTGCTCGAGGCCGGAGGACGCGTCGTCATCGTCGCCTCGAACGCACAGGCGCTGCCGCCGGCCTCGCGCGGGCGCCTGGAGCCCTTCTCGACGGAGGATGCCGAGTCGAGCCGATCGATCTACGGGAACGGTTGGGTGCTCTCGACGGGGATGGGGTGGCTCTCGCCCGCGCTCACGGACGGACTGGCGATCGGTCCGGCCCTCGACCTTGCCTTCGAGGGGCTGACCCCTCGGTATCTACTCAGCGGGTACACGCCGGCCGATCGCGGCGATGTTCTGGGGGGTCATCACCTAGGTTGGCTGCATCGGGTCCGGGCGATCGTGGCCGCGTTCGCGCATGGCTCCGGGGTGGGCGTTGTGTGCACCCTGCCGGTCCTGGACGCTGACGGCGCCGATCCGCTCGCCACCGCGCTGCTGGATCGGATGGCCGACATCGTGAGCGGACCGGCCTTCTCACCGCGCACTCGGCTGTAAGGCCCGGCGCCACGGACGGCGGCGGGCGGCACGAGCGTGTCCGCCTCACGGGAGCGGCACTATGCTCGATCGGATCGCGATCGAGGGGGATGTGGGATGAGACTCGGAGTGTTCACCGTCTTGTATCAGAAGGTCCCCTTCGAGGAAGCGCTCGGCCGCCTTCAGGAGCTCGGGGTGCAAGCGGTGGAGATCGGGACCGGAAACTACCCGGGATCGGCTCACTGTGACCCTGAGGCGATGCTCGGCGACGATGAGGCGATGGCATCGTTCCGGAAGGCCGTCGAGAGCCGCGGCATGATCATCAGCGCGCTCAGCCAGCACGGGAACCCATTGCATCCGCAGGACGACGTGGCACGGCGGGCCCACCAGACCTGGAGAAAGACCGTCGAGCTCGCGGAGCGACTCGAGGTCCCGGTCGTGAACGCCTTCTCGGGATGCCCGGGTGACAGCGAGGGATCGAAGTTCCCCAATTGGGTCACATGTCCGTGGCCCGACGACTTCCTTGAAATCCTCGAATGGCAGTGGAACGAGAAGGTCATCCCGTACTGGAGCGCGGAGGCCGCGTACGCCCAGGAGCGCGGCGTTCGGATCGGTTTCGAGATGCATCCCGGGTTCGTGGTGTACAACACGCAGACGCTGCTCAAGCTGAGGAACGCATGCGGGGATGCGATCGGCGCGAACCTCGACCCGAGCCACCTGTTCTGGCAGGGGATGGACCCCGTCGAAGTCATCAAGATCCTGGGTGCCGAGGGCGCGATCTTCCACCTCCATGCGAAGGACACGCAGATCGACCGCCGCAACACCGCTGTCAACGGCGTCCTCGATACCAAGCACTACGGCGATCTCCTAGATCGCTCGTGGGTCTTCCGAACCGTCGGATACGGTCAGGGCGAGAAGATCTGGCGAGACATCATCAGCACGCTCCGGGCAACCGGATACGACTACGTGCTCTCGATCGAGCACGAGGACGGGTACATGTCCATCGACGAAGGGCTTCGGCGCGGCGTCGAGCTGTTGAAGAGCATCTTGTTCACCGAGCCGGTCGGGCAGATGTGGTGGGCCTGAGGCCGCCGAGACGACGGTTCACGTGAGCGGTCTGAGCAACTGTGCGACCTTCGGAAGCTCGCTGGCAGGGTCGCCACGGATCCCGCATTCCATCGCCAACCAGCCGTCGTAGCCCACCTCGCGCAGCGCCGCCATGAGCGCCGGCCAGTCGAGGTGGCCGACGCCCGGCTGGAGCCGGCCGCTGTCACCGAGCTGGACGTGGCCGATCAGTCCGCCCGTCGAGCGAACGGAGGCGGCCAGATCGTCCTCCTCGATGCTCATGTGGAACGTATCCGCCATTACGCGGACGGATCCCGAACGCACCTCACGGCAGACGTCGGCCGCCTGCCCCAGACGGTTCACCATGTGGTCCTCGTACCGGTTCAGCGGCTCCAGGAAGAGCGCCGCCCCTTCGTGCTCAGCATGGCTCCCCAGCTCACCCAGCCCTTCGATCAGCACGCGCCGATCCTCTTCGGGAGTGCGAGGCGGCGGTGCCCACGGCGGGAGCGCGTTCGACCACATCCCGAACGCCGCTGGCGTGATAGCGCCGGTCCCGCCGACGTGGGCAATGACCGAGAGCAAGATCTTCATCTGAGCGATCGCGTCGCGCCGGCCGTTGGGATCAAAGTCACCGATAAAGTGATCCATCGCGACGCAGACGCTCGAGATCACTACGCCGGCCCGGCGTGCGCCTTCGAGCTCGGGCAGGCGGCGTTCAAACACGCCGTCGCCCCGGCCGAGCAGCTCGATCCCGTCGAACCCCGCGCCCGACACGAGCTCCCACTTCTCCTCCAGCGTCTCGCCGGGGATCAGCTGCTCCTGACAGGCCAGCTTCATGCCGAGTCGTCCTCGCCAAAGTCGAGCACCACCTGCACCGCTTCGTCCCGTCGCTCGTCGAGTAGCCGGAATGCCTCGGCGGCGCGCCGCACCGGAATGACATGCGAGATCAAGGGGCGGACCTGGACGCGCTCGCGCGACACGAGGCCCATGAACGTCCGCTGTAGCCGTCGGTCGTCCCACCGATGATCGAGCGCAGGGCTTACACCCGAGATCTGCGAACAGACGATCTCGACCCTGTTGTGATGGAACTCCTGGCCGAGGAACAACGGCGTGGCCGGTCCCTGGAAGAAGCCGGAAGCGATCACGCGCGAGTTGTACGCCGTCGCTCGGATCGCCTCGTGCAGCGCCGCGGCCGACCCGCTGATCTCGATCGAGACGTCGGCTCCGCGCCCCTCGGTCAGCCCCTTGATGACTTCGGCCGGCGTCTCGGCCGTGAAGTCGACGATGTGGTCGGCGCCGAGCTTCTTCGAGAGCTCGAGACGCCGCGGGATCCCGTCCACGGCAACGACTGTTCCCCCGCTGGCCCGGACGAGCTGCATCACGAGGAGCCCCGGCACCCCCTGACCGAAGACCGCGACGACCTCGCCGAGGTGAACGCCCGCATCGAGCACGGCGTTCAATGCGATGGCACCGATCTGCGAGAAGACGCCGACGATGGGATCCACGCCTTGTGCGAGCACGCGACCCGACGCCCACGAGGCGTTCACGACGACGTGGGAGCGGTGTCCCCACGTTCCCCACACGATCTGTTCGGGCCGGACGGACTGGACATCCGCGCCGACCTCCTCCACGCGGCCCACCTCCTCGTATCCCCATCCGGAGACCGGATAGCTGAGCGAGGCGCCTTCGTCGCCTACGAACAACCGACGCTCGGGATCCCAGCGCTTGTCGAGATAGGGGTTGGACCCGCGGTACGCGGTCAGCTCGGTTCCGGCCGAGATCCCGGAGTAGAGGGTCTGCAGCCGAACCTCGTCGGCTCCGAGCGGCGGATCCTCCTCCTCCGCGAGCCCCACCACACCCGGCGCATCGAAGGTGACGACCAGACCCATGGTTCAGGCCCCGCGGGACCGCGGCCCGACGGTGCTCATTTGATCCCGGTCAGCGCGATCCCACGCACGTAGTACCGCTGCGCCGCGATGAACACGACGATCATCGGTATAAGCGCGATCACGTCGCCGGCCATGAGACGGTTGAAGTTGACGACGCTCCGGTGCTGCTCGTTCAGGAAGCTGAGACCGATTTGCAGCGTGTACTTCTGGTAGTCGTCGATGAACAGCAGCGGGTTGAGGAAGTCGTTCCACGTCCCGACGAACGTGAAGACGGCAAGGGTCGCGAGGGCCGGACCGGACAGGGGGAGGATGATCCGCGTGAAGATCGTGAAGTGACCCGCGCCATCGATC
>JBKOWM010000150.1:0-9343 GCA_046724395.1 Actinomycetota bacterium | reverse complement strand
CGCCCCGCCTGCCACTCGTAGGGCTCTCGGCAGTCGACCACCTGTACCTCGCCGAGGTGCTCGGCCAGGCCGCTCGAGGTCGTGAGGTCCGTGGCGACGTCGCTCATCGACGTCGAATCCTATCAGCGAGGTACGAAATGTGGGAACGGACCGCTCTCAGCCAGTGATCGCGCGCTCGAACGCCTCGAACGCGTCCCGCCCGAACAGCACGAACCGCACTTCCTCCACACGGGTGTCGGCTTCGCGCACGGCCCGGATCGCGACGCCGGCGGCCTCCTCGACCGGGTAGCCGTAGACGCCCGTGGAGATCGCGGGGAACGCAACGGTCCGCGCCCCGAGATCGTCGGCGACCCGGAGCGACTCGGCGTGACAGGAGGCCAGCAGGCCCGAGCGATCCTCGGACCTCGCGTACACCGGTCCGACCGTGTGGATCACCCACCGAGCCGGGAGCTCGCCCGCGGTCGTCGCGACCGCCATCCCTGTCGGCAGCCCGTCCGGGTGGGTGGTTCGGCGGATCTCCCGGCACTCGGCCAGGATCGACGGTCCGCCGGCGCGGTGGATCGCGCCGTCGACGCCGCCCCCGCCCATCAATGAGCCGTTGGCGGCATTCACGATCGCGTCGACCTCCTGCTTCGTGATGTCGCCCTCGAGCGCCAGGATGTCCGGCACGAGTCAATCGTAGGTTCTCTTCGTGGACGGGGACCTGGCCGAACGCGTCGAGCGCATCCTCGCGCGGCATCCGGGGATCCGCGGCGTGCGCCTCGTCGGCTCCCGGGCGGACGGAAAGCCCTCGCCGTTGTCCGACTGGGACTTCGTGCTCGAGACGGATGACTTCGACGCCGTGGCCCGCGACCTCCCCGCCGCGGTCTCCTCGCTCGAGCCGATCGCTCAGCAGTGGGACCGGATCAGCGACTACCCCTGCTACATGCTGATGCTCAAGGGTCCGGTCAAGGTGGACCTGATCTTCAAGGGCGAGCCGTACACGTCGCTGCCTCCGTGGACGGTCTCTGCCAAGACGCTGGACGGCATCGACCAGCACCTGTGGGACTGGGTCCTGTGGCTCGCCTCCAAGCGGGAGAAGGGCGAGGACGAGCTGGTGCGTCGCGAGCTCGCGAAGATGTTCGATCACCTGCTCGGGTCGATGGGCGCGGACGAGGTTCCGGGGTCGATCCCCGATGCCGTCGAGGCCTACCGGAGGCTCCGCGACCGCCGGGAGCGGGAGTTCGGCGTGCGGGTGACCCGGGTTCGCGAAGCTGAGGTGCTCCCGGTCGTCTCGGACGCCTGAAGGTCCGACTCGACCGCGGCCATGCGTGTGCGGTTGAATGGTCTCGAGGCCGAGCCACGGGGGAAACGATGGCCGAGATCGTGCTGGACGGCATCTCGAAGGTGTATCCGGACGGGACCACGGCGGTGTCCGATCTCAGCGTGGACATCGGCGACGGCGAATTCATCGTGCTGGTCGGGCCCTCGGGGTGCGGGAAGACGACCGCCCTGCGGATGGTCGCGGGTCTGGAGAGCATCACGGGCGGGACGATCACGATCGGCGACCGTGTCGTGAACGCCGTGCCGCCCAAGGAACGGGACATCGCGATGGTCTTCCAGAACTACGCCCTGTACCCGCACATGAGCGTGTACGACAACATGGCGTTCGGTCTGAAGCTGCGGAAACTCTCGAAGGAGGAGATCGACCGGCGCGTTCGTGACGCCGCCGAGATCCTGGGGCTCGTCGAGTTCCTCCAGCGCAAGCCCAAGGCCCTGTCCGGCGGACAGCGCCAGCGCGTGGCGATGGGCCGGGCCATCGTCCGGGAGCCGCAGGCGTTCCTGATGGACGAGCCGCTGTCGAACCTCGACGCCAAGCTCCGCGTCCAGATGCGTGCGGAGGTCTCCAAGCTGCAGGACGATCTGGGTGTCACGACGATCTACGTCACCCACGACCAGGTCGAGGCGATGACGATGGGCGATCGCGTCGCCGTGCTCAAGAAGGGCATGCTGCAGCAGATCGACGCGCCGCAGCTGCTCTACGACCACCCCAACAACCTGTTCGTCGCGGGCTTCATCGGCTCGCCCTCGATGAACATGGTCGAGGCGGACGTGTCCAAGGACGACGGCGGGTGGTTCGTGACGTTCGGCAGCACGCGGCTCCGCATGGACGACTCGGTGCCGTCGAAGCGTCCCGGCGTCCGCGCGTACGAAGGCAAGCGCGTGATCGTCGGCATCCGCCCCGAGGACATGGAGGACGCGGCCGTCGCGCCCGAGATCCCCCAGGATCGACGCATGAAGGTCGAGATCGTCCTGCGGGAGGCCCTGGGCTCGGAGGTCCTCGTGCACTTCACGGTGGACGCTCCACCGGTCCTGACCGAGGACACCCGGGAGCTGGTGGGGGCGCAGTCGGGACCCATGGCCCAGACGAACGTGGTGGTCGAGGAGCTCGAGAAGGCCGCGGCCGTGGGGACCTCGACGTTCGTTGCGCGCCTGGATCCGCGGACCACGGCCACCGAGCGCCAGTCGCTCGAGCTCGCCGTCGACACGGCCCGCCTCCACGTCTTCGACCCGGAGACCGGGCTCGGCGTCTACGGGGACGAGCGCTGAGTTCGGGCCCGTCAGGGTTCCCCCGGGGCTTCCGCTGGGGCACGGCCACCTCCGCCTACCAGGTCGAGGGGGCCGTCGCCGAGGCCGGCCGAGGGACCTCGATCTGGGACACGTTCTGCCGCGTGCCGGGCGCGATCCGGGGCGGCGACACCGGGGACGTCGCGTGCGACCAGTACCACCGCTACGAGGAGGACGTGGCGCTCATGGCCGAGCTGGGCCTGAACGCCTACCGGTTCTCCGTCGCGTGGCCCCGCGTCCAGCCGGACGGCTCCGGCCCGCCGAACGCCGGGGGCCTGGACTACTACCGCCGGCTCGTGGACGTCCTGAACCGGCACGACATCGCGCCGGTGCTCACGCTGTACCACTGGGACCTGCCGCAGGCCCTCGAGGACGCCGGTGGGTGGCCCAACCGCGACACCGCGGAGCGGTTCGCCGAGTACGCCGCGGTCGTCCACGGGGCGCTCGCCGGCGAGGTCGGGACGTGGCTCACGCTCAACGAGCCGTGGGTCTCGGCATGGCTCGGGTACGGAACCGGGGCGCACGCCCCCGGGCTGACCGACGACCGCTTGGCACTCGCGGCCTCGCATCACCTGCTGCTCGCGCACGGGCTCGCTATGGAGGCGCTCGGGGACGCGGGCGAGGTCGGCATCGCGGTCAACCCGCAGCCCGCCGTCCCCGCGACGTCCTCCGAGGCCGACGTGGCCGCGGCCGGCCTCGCGGACCGCCACATGGTCGGGCTCTTCCTGGACCCGTTGTTCGGGCGCGGATACCCGGCAGCGCTCGTCGAGCACTACCGGGACGTCAGCGATTTCGGGTTCGTCCGAGACGGAGACCTCGAGGCGATCGCCCGTCCCCTCGACACCTTGGGCGTGAACTACTACCGCGTGCACACCGTCGCGGCCGCGCCGCCGACCGACCGGACGACACAGGAGTTGCCGGGCGGGATCGGAGCATGGTCGTTCGCGCCGGACGGTGTCCCCGTGACGTCGATGGGCTGGCCGATCGAGCCGCAGGGCCTCACCGACCTCCTGACCCGGCTGCACCGCGAGTACGCGCCCGGCCGCATCGTCGTCACGGAGAACGGCGCGGCGTTCGACGACGTCGTCGACGGCGAGGGGAGGGTGCGCGACCCCGATCGCATCGCGTACCTGGACGCGCACGTCGCGGCCGCTCGAGAGGCGATCGCGCAGGGGGTACCGCTCGACGGGTACCTCGTGTGGTCCCTCCTGGACAACTTCGAGTGGGCGTTCGGGTACCGGGAGCGGTTCGGCCTGGTGTTCGTCGACTACCCGACGCAGCGACGGATCCCAAAGGATAGCGCCGGCTGGCTCTCGGGGATCGTCCGTCGCGGCGCCGTGTGACCTCGATCCCTCGGCCGGATGTGAGCGCTTCCAGGCGCTCGGCTTGACTCGCACGCGCGAATGGGCATAGCTTGAGAGCGCTTCCAACCCTGAGGGGGCGGAGTGGCGCGGACGTTGGACGAGTTGGCAGCGCTGAGCGGTGTCTCGCGCGCGACCGTGTCCAGGGTCATCAACGGCGGGCCCGTCGCGGAGGATACCCGGCGAAGGGTCACCGAGGTCCTGGAGCGCACGAAGTTCCGTCCCAACGCGGCCGCCCGAACCCTGGCGTCGGGACGATCGGGGGTGGCCGGCGTCGTGATCCACCAGCCGCCGCACCTGCTCTTCGAGGACCCGTACTTCTCCAGCCTGCTGCAGGGTGTCACGGACGCGCTCTCCGAACAGGCCGTCGGGATGATGCTCTGGCTCGGCAACAGATCGAAGGAGGAGACGCTCGACCAGATCCTGTGGATGGGCCTGCTCGACGGGGTGATCGTCACGGCTCATCAGCAGGACGACCCGCTCGTCGACGGCCTGCTCGCCTCCGATCTCCCGACGGTCCTTATCGGTCACCGACGAGCCGACGCGACCGCGAGCTACGTGGATGTCGACAACGTCGAGGCGGCCGACATGGTCACGACCCACCTGATCCGGCTGGGCCGGCGCCGGGTGGGCCACATCACCGGCCGCCGCGGAACCGTTGCGGCGGAAGACCGGATCGAGGGGTACCGACGCGCGATGTCGCGAGCGAGGCTGGCCGCCGACGAGCTGATCGTCGAGGGTGCGTTCGACGTGGCGTCCGGGGCGAAGGTCGGGGAGCTGATCGACCGCGGCGCCGACGCGATCTTCTGCGCCAACGACGCGACCGCCGAGGGCGCGCTCGAACGCATCAAGGACCGTGATTTGTCGGTTCCCGACGACGTCGCACTCGCAGGCTTCGACGATCTCGCGTTCGCCGCCGAGCTCGATCCGCCGCTCACCACCGTTCGCCAGGGCGTGCGGCAACAGGGCATCGAGGCCGCGCACACGCTGTTCCGACTGATGCGCGACCCGGACGGCGGCCCGCGACGGGTCATCCTGCCGACCGAGCTCGTGATCCGCAGATCGACGGTCGGGGGTGCCGAGACTTCGTGATGACGCGGGCAGACCGGAAGCGGTTGGGTGACCGTATCAACAGGGGAACCGCGGCGGTTCGGTCCTACGGGGCGTTCGACGAGGGAAAGGAGGAGCACTGAGTGCGTCGGAGCACGCAGCCGACAGAGCTTCGTGGGCACCCGGATCGAGTCGCCTGAGCGATACCGAGGGAGGGACAATGAACCGAGTCGAACGAGAGGGGGCTGCGTGATGCGGCGATTGAGGTGGATCGTGCCCCTCGCCGTGCTCGTGCTGATCGCGGCAGCGTGCACGAGCGACGAGGGAGGAGGGGGGGAAACCGGTAATGCCACCGGTCCTGCCCTGGAGGAGAACACCGGGTCCGTCAACGTCTTCAGCGCATTGGCTGCGGAGGAGAACGACACGCTCCAGAGCCTGTGGGACGACACCTACGGCTCGCAGGTCGACTACCAGGTCGAGTTCGAGGCGTCGGAGCAGTTCGAGGAGCAGCTGCAGATCCGGTCCGAGGCCGGGACCCTGGACACGATCCTGCTGCCGCAGCCGGGCGCCGTGAAGGACCAGGCCGCCTCAGGCAACGCGCTGTCGCTCGAGGATCTGGGGTACAACATCGACGACCTCAACAGCACCTTCGGCGAGTATTTCGTCTCGCTGGGTGAATACCAGGGCGAGCACTACGGCCTGCCCACCAACTCGAACTGGAAGAGCCTGATCTGGTATCCGAAGGACGACTTCGACAAGGCGGGCTACGAGATCCCGGAGACCTGGGACGAGCTGATGGCGCTGTCCGACCAGATCGTGGCGGACGGCGGGACGCCGTGGTGCGTCGGCTTCGAGAGCGGAACGTCGACCGGCTGGCCGGCGACCGACTGGGTCGAGGACATCATGCTGGCCACCGCCGGACAGGACACGTACACGCAGTGGGTCAACCACGAGATCCCGTTCACGGACCCGGCCGTCAAGACGGCGGTGCAGGACTTCGGCGACGTGATGTTCCACCCCGGGTACGTGCTGGGTGGCGCCGACCAGACGCCGTCGATCGCGTTCGGTGACGCGCCGCTGCCGATGTTCGACAGCCCGCCGGGCTGCTGGTTGCACCGGCAGGCCACGTTCATCAACGCCTTCTTCCCGAAGGGGACCGAGTACGGCGTGGACTACAGCGCATTCCCGTTCCCCACGATCGATCAGCAGGGAGGCCTGTTCGCAGGCGAGCTCGCGGTGGCCTACCGCAACTCGCCCGAGATCAAGGACTTCCTCGACAAGTTCAGCGGCGAGGGGTTCCAGTGCGCGATGGCCGGGGACCCCGGTCTGTCGAGGCTCTCGCCGAACGTGAACGTCGGGCAGGACTGCTACGCGAACCCGGTCCTGGCCGACGCCTCGGGGCTGCTCGCCGCCGCGCTGAAGGGTGAGGGCGGGGTCCAGGCTGGATTCGACGCATCGGATCAGATGCCGCCGGAGGTCGGTTCGGGATCGTTCTGGACCGGCATGGTGCAGTACATGCAGGACGGTCCCGACTCGCTGGACGGGATCCTGCAGGACATCGACGACAGCTGGCCGTCCGGGTAGCGTGACCACCCGGATCCAGTCGAGCGGGAGGGGACGGCCATCCGGCCGTCCCCTCCTCGTTTGCGTGAAAGGCCGGGAGGCGGCATGGTGACGTCGATGAGTGCGTTCGGGCGATGACCGCATCCGGAGGCTCGAGCGAGGCCGCGACACTGACGGCGCCGCCCTCCAAGCCCCGGGCGCTCGGCGTGTTCATCCTGCGCCTGCTCGTCGCCTTGGCGATCCCGGTGGCCGCGTTCGCCGTCCTGTGGCGAACGTTCGACTTCCTACGCGACGAGAACGCCAACCGCCTGCTGGTGGTGGGCGTGGCCATCGTCGTGGGCGTCGGCGGCGTCTTCTTCCTCTACTGGGCGATGAACCGGATCGTGGACCTGCTTCCCGAGCGGTACCGGGAGGGGGTCCGGCCCTACGTCTTCGTCGGGCCCGCGCTCGTGATCCTGGGCGTGTTCCTCGTCTACCCCGTGATCAACACGCTGCTGATCAGCTTCAGGGACTCAACCGGGGACAGCTTCGTCGGGCTGGACAACTTCAAGTTCGTCTTCACCGACGACAGCATGTTGCGGGCGATCCGCAACACCCTCGGGTGGACGCTGGTCGTGCCCGCGGTCGCCGTGTCCATCGGGCTCGCATACGCGACGCTCGCCGACCGCCTGCGCCGCGGCGAGGCCGTCGCCAAGTCCCTGATCTTCATGCCGATGGCGATCTCGTTCGCCGGCGCCGCGATCACCTGGCGCCTGATCTACGACTTCCGGCCGGAGGGGTTCGGCTCCAACATCGGGCTGCTGAACGGCATCTGGATGGGCCTGGGTCACGCTCCCGTCGCGTGGCTCCAGGAGGACCCGTGGAACAACCTCCTGCTGATGGTGATCATGGTGTGGATGCAGACGGGGTTCGCCATGGTGGTCCTGTCCGCCGCGATCAAGGCCATCCCCGCAGAGATCACCGAGGCGGCGCGGATCGACGGCGCCTCCGAGTTCCAGGTCTTCCGCCGCATCATCGTGCCCAGCATCGCGCCCACGATCGCCGTCGTGACCACCTACATGGTCATCAACGCGCTGAAGGTCTTCGACATCGTCTTCGTGATGGGGAGCGCGGAAACCAATAAGACCGAGGTGATCGCCGAGCGGATGATCGACTGGTTCTTCATCTCGAACAACGACGGGCGAGGCGCGGCGATCGCTGTGGTCCTGTTCGTCGCGATCATCCCGATCATGGTCTGGAACATGAAGCGCTTCCGCGAGCAGGAGATGATCCGGTGAGCGCCCCGGCGATCCCGATCCCCGAGATCGACCAGGCCCGACCAGCGACCCAGGCCCGCGCCACCGACGAGGCGCCCGGGGCCCGTCGTGGCGGCTGGTTCGTCCGGATCGCCATCGTGGTCATCGTCCTGCTCTGGCTGATCCCGACGCTCGGCGTGCTCGTCACGTCCTTCCGGCCCGAGAACCTCGTGGACACCACGGGCTGGTGGACGGCATTAGCGCACCCGTTCCGAGCCGCGGAGTGGACGTTCGAGAACTATCGGCTGGCGCTGGACCGCGGCGGGCTCGGCAACGCGTTCCTGAACAGCCTCGCGGTGACGATCCCGTCAACCGTCATCCCGATCACGATCGCGGCCTTCGCCGCGTACGCGTTCTCCTGGATGGAGTTCAGGGGACGGTTCCTGCTGTTCGTGGTGGTCGTGGGCCTCATGGTCGTGCCGATCCAGATGACGCTGATCCCGCTGCTACGCCTGTTCGCCAACGGCGCAACGATCGGGCGGCTCATCGTCTTCCCGGACCTGGATCTGAACGGCACGTTCATGGGGATCTGGCTCGCGCACGCGGGGTTCGGCCTGCCGCTCGCGATCTACTTGTTACGCAGCTACATCGGGTCGTTGCCGTCCTCGATCATCGAGTCGGCCAAGATCGACGGGGCCGACCACTTCACGATCTTCTGGCGCCTGGTCGTCCCGCTCTCGGTGCCTGCCCTGGCGGCGTTCGCGATCTTCCAGTTCCTGTGGGTGTGGAACGACCTGCTGGTCGCCTACGTGTTCCTGGGCGGGACCCGCCAGACCATGGTGCTGCCGATCGCGCTCGCGGGTCTGGTGGGCGAACGCGGGGAGACCTGGCACCTGCTCACGGCGGCGGCGTTCATCTCGATGGTGTTACCGCTGATCGTGTTCTTCTCTCTGCAGAAGTACTTCGTGCGCGGGCTGACGGCCGGCGCGGTCAAAGGATGAGCGCGATCCGGGCGTCGCGGCCGGCCGCGAACGCGGTGGATCCGAAGGCTCCGCGCCGCATGTGGCGGGCGATCCTGCTCTCGACGCTGCTGCTCGTCCCCGCATACTGGACGCTGCTGATCGGGGTGGTCTCGGTCGCCTCGACGAAGGCGGGCGGGGTCGCGGCCCCCGGCCTGTGGATCGCGTTCGGGCTGATGCTGGTGCCGTTCGTCTACGTGGTGCTCGCGTTCGCGTCCGCGCACCCGAACGCGCCCGGCGCGGTGGTCAAGGCGATGGCGCTCGCGGTGGCGATCGGCCTCCCGATCTCGGCGCTTGCGGCAGACGCGGTCACGGGGTTCGTCGCCGGGATCGGTGCGGGGGGCATCGTCGCGCTCCGCTCGGACGCCGAGCGCCCGTGGCGGGCCCGCGTGCTCGGCGTGCTGGTGGCCACGGCGTGGGCGTTCCTCACGGTTCGCGTGGTGCCCGAGGCCGCGTTGCTGCTCGCCCCGATCCTGCCGTTCACCAGTGTCGGGCTGGCCGACCACCT
>JBKOWM010000125.1:0-18462 GCA_046724395.1 Actinomycetota bacterium | reverse complement strand
GTGCCATCACTGCGTGGACCGGCCAACAGCCGTATCGAGCGCTGGCCCTCGGCGCGAAGGCGTTGGTCGAAGCGCATCAGGGCCTCGAGGAGTCGGCGAGGGCGGCCGCAGCAGCAGGGCTCGAGCTCGGTCGGCAGTCGGGGTTGGTCCAGGCGAGCCAGTTCAACCTTTCCGCTTTGGGGTTCCTGGAGTTATCGCTCGGGAACCCGAAGGAAACGCACGCCCTGCTGTGGCCTCTTGCCCAAGGCGTGCTCGACGGTGGGGTCGGAGAGCCCGGGGTGCTGCGGTTCCTCCCCGACGAGATCGAGGCGCTCGTCGCTTTGGGTGAGACGGAGGAGGCACGGGCACTCCTGGAGGTATTCCTGGCTCAAGCGACGACGCTCGGGCGACATTGGGCCGTTGCGACGGCCGAGCGAGGCCGGGGACTGCTGGCCGCTTCCGAGGGAAACCTGTCGGACGCGCTCGATGCCTTCGACCGAGCGCTCGAGAGTCATGGGTCGTTCGATGAGCCGTTCGAACTGGGTCGGACCCTTCTCGCCCAGGGCCAGGCGTTCCGTCGGACGAAGAAGTGGCGGCTCGCCCGCGAGTCGCTCGGCCGATCATCGACGATCTTCGAGCGGGTGCGCGCTCCCTTGTGGGCGGACCGGGCCAGTATGGAGATCGCAAGGATCGGAGGCCGATCTCCCGGTCCGGTCGGCCTCACCCCGACCGAGCTGCGTGTCGCCGATCTGGTGGCAAACGGACTCACGAACCGGGAGGCGGCCCAGGCCCTGTTCCTGAGCGTGAGCACGATCGAGGCGAACCTGCAGCGGATCTACCGCAAGCTCGGGGTTCGGTCACGGACCGAGCTCTCGCACAGGCTTTCCGAGCGCTAACCCAGCTCGGCGCATGCGGACCCTAGGCCTCGATTCACCATGGTTGGGCCCGGGTTTCGTCGGGCCCAGGCGCACTAAAGGTGCAGGTTCCGTTGATTGCGAACGGTCCACTTCCCCCTAGCGTCGAAGACGGCGTGAGCGGATCAGTGATCAGGAAGGGGGCGGCGTGAACCCGACGATCCCAATCGAATTGGTCCGGCTCGCGAGGAAGGACGTTGAGGAACGCGGCGCGGGATCTCGCATCTGCTCGCCGCGCGGCCGTCGGAAGCGGTGGTGGAGATGAAGACGGCGCTGATCCAACGCGAGCGTTCAGCGAGACCTTCTCATCGGGCTCGGACGGGAGACGAAAGCGTCGTCGCCGCGTTCCTGGAGAAGGAGCCGGAAGCAGCGGAGGCGCTCTACGATCGATTCGCCTCGCGGATCTACGGCCTCGGTCTCGTCCTCCTACGGAACCCGACCGATGCCGAGGACCTCGTTCAGGAAACCTTCCTCAAGGTCTGGCGCACGAGCGCAGCCTTCGATCCTCGGCGGGGATCGCTGGATGTCTGGATCCTGCTGACCGCTCGCGGACTCGCGATCGACCTTCTGCGACGTCGAACTCTCGAAGCGAAGAAGCTGTCGTCCTTGCCGCGCGGCATGGACGTCTCGGACGAACCCGGTCCCGAATGGCACGCGGAGCAGCGAGACCTGATCCAGCGAGTGCTCGAGGCGATGCGGCGGCTTCCGCCCCGGCAGCGCTCCGCCGTCGCGCAGACGTACCTCGGAGAGGAGTCGTCAGCGCAGGTCGCCAAGTCACAGGGGATCCCTCGCGGCACGGTGAAGAACCGGGTCCGAGCGGGGATGGCCACGCTCCGGCGGACGCTCGGCGAGAGAGCTTCGGCCGGGCGCCGACAGGCCGGCGAGCCGGAGGGACCCGTGAGCAGGAGGCGATGAATCGTGAAGCACATCCACGTCGAGAGGCACAAGGTTCGGAGGGATCGTTTCGAGTCAGAGCTGCTCGCGCTCGATCCCCGGGACCCCGAGATCGTTCGAACCAAGGCCGTCCGTCGCGAGCCGGCTCAACGGAGGAGCGTCCGAGGGACGATGAGGCTGATGACGGGATCGTCGAGCCGAAGCGCGGCGCAAGGGAGCCACCCATGAACGGCACCTCGTGTCATGAGCTGGATGAGACGGACGCCGACGCCAGGGCGCACATGGGCCACGGACTCGACGAGGAGTACGACATCGAGGACGAGAGCGTCGGCTTCGAGGATTCGTACTACGGGGAGTGCGCTCTCCGCCCTGAAGAAGACGCCTCCGACAGCGGCGGGCGGCCCGCTGACCCCGGTTCGATCGTCGGTCGTCAGTCAGTCGGTCGGTGGGATGTTCTCAAAACAGCGTCGTCCGCCCCTTCGGCCATCGGCTTCCTCTGCTTACTTTGGGCCCGGCGACGCCCGGTCCATGTCAGCTGCGGACCCCTCGACCGTCCGCGCCGTCTCCTTCGCTCAGCTCCGTCCACCGGAAGCAGTTTGCTACGTGGTCCCACACCATCCCCACCGCCTGCATGAACGCATAGCAGACGGTCGGACCGACGAAACGGAAGCCACGGCGTTTGAGGCCACGACTCATCTCGCGGGACTCCGAGGTCTCCGATGGGATCTCGCCGAGACTCCGCCAGTGGTTGACGATCGGCTCTTCGTCGACGAAGGACCAGACATAGGCTGCGAACGAGCCGTCCTGTTGCCGGACCTCGACGATGCGCCCGGCGTTTTGAAGAGTCGACTCGATCTTCAGCCGGTTCCGGACGATCCCGGGATCCGCCATGAGGCGGTCCACGGCGGGGGGTCCGAACGCAGCGACCTCGTCGGCGGCGAAGCCCGCGAACGCCCGGCGATAGCCCTCGCGCTTGTTCAGGATGGTGGACCAGGACAGCCCCGCCTGCGCCCCCTCCAGTGTGAGCATCTCGAAGAGGTGGACGTCGTCGCGACTCGGCGTGCCCCATTCCTCGTCGTGGTACCGGAGCATGCGCTCGTCGGGGCCGGCCCATTCGCATCGGATCGGGTCCACGACCGGAAGCTAGCATCCCCGTCCGATATGCCCGCGACGCATCCCTGGTGGAACAGGCCCGGCCTCCAGATGGACGGGGGCCGGCTGCTCGTCGCCGGCCGAGACGCGGAGTCCCTGGCTCGCGAGCACGGAACGCCCCTCTTCGTCTACGACCTCTTGCGGATCGACGAGCAGGCGCGCGCGCTGCGGGACGCGTTCGCGCGACGCGACGCGCCGTTCACACTTCGGCTGGCCCTGAAGGCGCAGCGCGATCCGGCGGTCCTCGCGTTTCTCCGGAGCCTCGCGTTCGTCGGCATCGACGCCTGCTCGCCCGGCGAGGTTCTCCACGCGATCGAGCACGGCTGGCGGATGGACGAGATCAGCTTCACGGGGACGAACGTTTCGGACCGGGACCTGGACGTTCTGCTCGAGCATCGGGTGCACGTCAACGTCGACCTCCTCTCGCAGCTTGAGCGCTACGGGCGGCGCGCGCGCGGGTCGAAGGTCGGCGTTCGGGTCAACCCGCGCGCCGGCGCCGTGTGGAGCGGCGCGTCGTGGGGGCGTGCCGGCGAGTCGCTGTACGCGTCTGCCAGGCCCACGAAGTTCGGGATCCTCGAAGAGCAGCTCGACGAGGCGCTTCGCATCGCGGAGCGGTACGACCTGCGGATCGATACCGTGCACATCCATGTGGGCGACGGGTTCCTGACCGACGGGCTGCCGCACTTCGAGGTCGTCGTCGAACGCGTTGCCCGCTTCGTCCGCCATCTCGTCGAGGCGGGGCACCCGGTCGACGAGGTCAACAGCGGTGGGGGGATGGGGGTACCGCAGCGGCCCGAGGACGAACCGCTCGACGTCGACGCGTTCGCGGGAGTGCTCGTCGATCGCCTGTCGGCGTTCGGCGTCACGATCGCGGCGGAACCCGGCGACTTCCTCGTCAAGGAGAGCGGGGTCTTGCTCGCCGAGGTCGTCAGCGTCGACGACCGCGACGGCGTGCGGTTCATCGGCCTGGACGCCGGCTACAACGTCGCTCCCGAGCACTTCATCTACGGAGCGCTCGTTCCGATCGTCCTGTGCCGGGCCGCCGACGCGGAGCCGGCAGGCACCGCGACGGTCGCGGGCAACATCAACGAGGGAGACGATCACTGGGGCGAGAACGCCGCGCTGCCGGAGGTGCGAGAGGGAGACATCGTCGCGATGCTCGGGGTCGGCTCGTACAACGAGTCGATGTACCTGGCGCACTGTCTCCGTCCGCCCGCAGCGGTCGTCGCGTTCGCCAATCGCGTCTAGCGCGGCACGATAGGCGGCGCACGACGCGGCCATCGTCCCTCGTGAACCGCGCGGGCGCGCGTGGCAGCGGGGCGCGTGTCTGTCATCATCGGCGTCGAGCTCGTGCGTGAGGCGGTGGAGAACGGTCCACAGCGCGACTGCGCCTGGTTCCCGAGGGACGCGCACTCGCTGTACGAGCGCTTCGGCTTCGGCCCGCCGATGCTCGACCGCGTGATGTTCCGCCCGCGCCGCGATAGCCCGGCACCGGCGGGGTAGTCACAGCGGGGAGGCTCCGGTCGCGCCCGCCTCGTACCGCTCGAGCTCCAGGTACCCCGTGTACCGGACGACGACGTCGCCGGCCGTCCAGAACTCGCTCACGTAGCCGGTGCCGATCGCCTCGTACCCCCACCGCGTCGCCCCGAAGCGGCCACCTATGGTCTCGACGACCTCGTGCCCTCGATGCTCGTATCGCTGCCGCATCGCAACCGGCTCGATCGCGACCGGGCTGAAGTACCAGACGGGGAACTCGGCTGTCCTTCCCAGTCGCATGGCCGTCACGGCATTGAAGGCCGGTGAGAGGTAATCGAGCTCACGGTCGTCGTCGAGATCGAGCTCGAGCGGCTCACCATCGCGGTGGCCGACGAGACGCTGTTCCTGTCGTTGGAGGAGCAGCGAGTGCTCGCCCGTCTCGATGCGCATCCGGACTGGACGCCAGCCGGAATCGACAACCAGGTCGACCGTCTCCCGATGCGGCGTCGGATCCGTCGTCTCGATGTCGGATACGTACCGCCAGCCCATCGGGCCCGGCGCGCATCGAAACTCCTCGGTCCCGAACCGCCGTCCGGCGTCGTCCACGAGCGCGTACGTGCCCGTCGGCATCGTCCTTGGATCGTAGGATCTCGGCGAAGCGATCGATACCCCGGTCAGCGCACGACGCGCACGACGAACCCGCCTCCGCCGAGCACGATGACCGGCTCCCGTCGTGAGACGGTCCTGCCCAGGCCCTCGACGATGAGGTCGTCGCGGTGCTCTCCGCCTTTCAGCATACGGAGCAGCTCGTCGAGCGAGGAGGCATGGTGGAGATGAACACGTCGCTTCCCGCCACGAAGCGAGACGGAGATGTCGCCTCCCGCGGAAGGTGGGACCCGGAGCGCGAGCTTCTCGACGATCGGCGGTCCCTCGATGGCGTTCAGCGTCACCTCGACCGCCACCGACGAGCCGGGGCGCGCACGGATGACCGGCCGCTGGGCCAGGCGAGGCTCGAGCGAGCTGCTGGTTCTGACGCGGGCGATCCGGCCCTCGAGACGGTCACGCGTGATGGTTCCCTCGACGTCCACGCCGGTGACGGTGACGTCCTCCCAGCGATCCCAGATCAGCCAGTCGAACGCGTTCACGAGCTTCCAGACGGCATAGGGCGCGACGTCCGAGTACTTGATCAGCCGATTCGAGACCCTGAATGTGGACCCGTCCTCGCGCGTGCCTCTGATGGTGTACGCGTACGCGAGAGTCCCGGGCCCGATTTCGCGCTCCACCGCGCCGAGATTCAGGATCAGGTGTCCCCACAGAGCCCAGTCGTCCCACCAGTCCTCGCGCATGATCGCGTCCGTCTTCCCCGTGCGCGAGAGGCCCGTGTCGTCGCTCGAGAACTTTGTCCTGATCGGCATCGACGGCGGTGACTTGCCGATGATGCCGGCCTCGCCGGTGAAGCGGTCCTGGACGAACGAGCCGCGCGGCTCGGTGAGGGTGGGGAGCATGTCGCCGGGCCACAGCCCACTGCTGCCGCTGACCGCTACTACGTTTACCCCGACCATGCCCATGGTGACCCGGCCGGGCGGGGTCTTGAACACAGAATGCCCGTAGGCGACGAGCTTGTCACCGCACGTGAAGGTCACCGTTCCAGCGGTCCACATGGTGAAATCGCCCCAAGAGAGCGCCGAGCCGACCGGCTGCCCTGGTGAGAACGGCGTCGCGCTCACCGCGAGCCCGGCCTTCATCCCGCTCGCTGGGCGGATCGTCATCTTGGGATTACGGTGTCGGACCATTCGGGTGAACTTGTCCAGCGCGGCTCCGGACAGCGCCGACACCCCGAGATACGTCGGCAGGCGCTGCAATCCGGACGGGATGTCCGCGGCGCTCGTGTCGAGCGCGGAGGCGACTGCGCGCTTCGTCGCGGCGTCGAACGGAATCTCGGCGGGAGACTTCGCCGCGGACCCGGCTTGGTTGAGCTCGTCGATCATCGTCTGCGCGGGTGTGAGCCCGAAGATCGTCGGGTCCCAGGAGACGGCGTAGGACACGGCGCCGACGAGCTTGCCGTCGATCGAGACCGGTGAGCCCGACATCCCATGGAAGACGCCGCCGATCTGGTCGAGGAAGGACTGCGGCCCAGTGATTCGGACGACGATGGCGTCGACGTCGAGCCAGATGTAGTCCGGCATCACGCCGAGGATCTCCACGGAGAAGGACGTGGGCGTCGTTCCGGAGATCGTCGTCAGTCCCGTCGCCGTCATCCCGAGCGTGAGGTCTTCAAGGGGGAAGACTGCCGGCGGCGTCGTGCAGCCGGTCGCGGCCCATGCAGACGGTGAGACGACGGACAACGACGCGGCAAGGACGACGAGTGGCGCGAGCAGTCTGCGAATCGCCGGTCGGCGCTTGCGCCGGGTCTTCACGCAAGCCATACGAGTCCCCCCTCTCGGCTGGCCGACGATCCTACGCGCCGCCCGGGGCCACTGGAATACGTTCATCCGTGACGAGGAGCGCCCGAGGCGACGGCCGACGCTCGGCAACTCGTTGCGCCACACCAACGTGCCGCACGACGCCCGTCCGGGAAAGAGGCGGCAGGATGATCGGCGCTCCGCTGCACGGCGTCTGATCCGAAGGCTGTGCCGTTCGGCGCTGGCCTACGATGTCCCGATGAGGGTTGGACTGATCCAGCTTTCCAGCGGCGACGACATGGCGGCCAACGCCGAGAGGGCCGAGGAACTGCTGCACCGAGCCGGGGAGGCGGGGATCGACGTGGCGGCCCTGCCCGAGGTGTGGCCGCGTCAGGGCTCGGCGCCGCAGATGCGCGAGGCGGCGCAGCCCATTCCCGGACCGACAACGAGGCGGCTCGCCGAGATCGCACGGACCCATCGCATGTGGGTCCACGGCGGCTCGGTGTTGGAGCTCGACGGCGATCGCGTGTTCAACACAAGCTTGCTGTTCGACCGCGATGGAGCGCTCGTCGCGACGTATCGCAAGATCCATCTGTTCGATGCCGATCCGCCGGGCGCCGTACCGAGCCGCGAGTCGTATCTGTTCGCGTCCGGGGACGAGGTCGTCGTCGCCGAGACCGAGTTCGGGCGCGCCGGGATGTCGATCTGTTACGACGTGCGATTCCCGGAGCTGTACCGGGCGCTCGCGGTGCGCGGCGCGATGCTCGTCTTCGTCCCGGCGGCCTTTCGGGCCGAGACCGGGATCGCGCACTGGGACGTCCTGCTGCGCGCGCGAGCGATCGAGGACCAGTGCTTCGTGATCGCGGCCGCGCAGTGTGGGACCTGGGGTTCGCCTGGCCGCGAGCGCCACAACTTCGGCAACAGCATGGTCGTCGATCCGTGGGGTCGCGTCGTCGCCCGAGCCGCAGACGGCTCGGGATTGACGTGCGCCGACGTCGACCTCGACGAGGTTCGGCGCGTCCGCGAGGTCCTGCCGGCGCTCCGCCACCGACGCTTGAACCCGTCATGCTGAGTTGGGCGATCCGGAACTAAGCCTTCCGTCCATTTCTGTGCACGGTGGCTGCGCCTGCGCACGTCCGACGCCGATATCCCTCGTGCAGGCAGAAGGGTCGGTCCCGAAAAAGGCAAACCGTCGGAGACGGCGGGACGCAAAGCTCCGGGCCCAACCGTCCCGAGAGGCGAGGGCGAGGGCGGCCGAGCTACCGAAGACCCGAGCCCCCGCAGGGGACCGGGATCTCAGCCCGGGACCTCGTTTGGGGAGGCTCGACGATGCAAACGGCGGCGACAAGGGGTCGAGGCGCCGCCGCGGTCGCCCTTCTCCTCCTCGTCGCGTTCCTCGCGCAAGGTTTCGGCGCGGACGGTGCAAATGCCGCGGAGACGCAGCGCGACAGGATGCTCGCACTCATAAATCAGGATCGAGCCGCGCACGATAGAGCCGCCTTGTCACTCGATGTGGGGGTGTCCAGATACGCCAAGAGGCACAGCAGGGAGATGGCCACGAAGGGCTACCTGTTCCACACCGTCGATCTCGGCGCGAAGCTGAGCGGCGTCGACTGGTCGATCGGCGGTGAGAACGTCGGCGCCGGATCGAGCCTGCGTCGAATCGACGACGCGTTCATGCGCAGCAAGGAGCACCGCAGGAACATCCTTCGATCTGGGTTCGACCACTCGGCGATCGGCGTCTATCGGGGCGCCGACGGGCGCATCTGGGTGACGATCATCTTCTACGGCTAGCCCCTCCCGACCTAGCTGTAGGCGAGAGCCCCCGTCAGAAGGACGGGGGCTTCTCGTTTCCGGGCTCGGCGGGGCGCTCGTGCGTCGCGCGGTCGGAGGCCGTGGCGCGCTCAAGCCGGGCAAGATCGGCCGGCGTGTCGATGTCGGGCGGGGTGGGACCCTCGACGACGGCGTCGAACACGAGGTCGGGGCGTCCCTCGAACAGGGCCCGCGCACCGACGTCGCCGCGCAATTCCCGAACGTCATCCCACACGGCGCGCCGCAACAGCGCAGGGCCGGGGCCGTCCGCGAACGCGAGGCGAACGATCGGCTCCTCGCGATGGGCTGCGGCATCCAGAAGGGCGCTCACGTGACGTGCGGTGACGCCCGGCTGATCCGCGAGGAGGACCAGCACGGCGTCCACGTCCTCGCCGAGCGCATCGAGACCGACCGAGAGGGACGTCGCCTGCCCCTCAGCGAATCTCGGGTTTCGCACGACGAGGGCGCCGCCGCCCACCGCGTCGGCGACGGCGTCGGCATCGTGTCCGACGACGACGACGATCCGTCCTATGCGCGTGTCGGTCGCCGCATCGACGACGTGCCGTACGAGCCGCTTGCCCGCCAGCATCGCGACCTGCTTGGTCTCGCCGAATCGCGTGGCCGTTCCAGCCGCGAGCACGAGCGCCGCGATCACCCGCCGAACAGTTTGCGCACGAACCGGACGATCGCGCGCCAGATCGCCCAGAGCCCGAGCCGAATCCCGCCGATCGAGGATGTTTCCTTGGGTGCCGGGGCTCCCACGCTCTGTTCCGCCGGCGCCGGAGCCGCCGTCTCCCGTGCGACCTCCTCCGAACCGGCGGTGGCCCGTTGTTCTCGTTCGCCGATCGACTCGCGCAGACACTCCGCGAACTCCGCGGTCAGTCGCTTCGAGACGTCCGGAAGCAGTCCGCGCGAGAGTTGCGCCACAGTTCCCGTCAGGGTGATGTCGGCCTGCATCCTCACCCGGGTGGCATTCGCGTCCTTACGTTCGAGCCACGACGTCACCGTTGCCGAGGCGGCTCCCTTCCCCTTCGTCTCCTGGCCTCGGGCGGCCAGTACGACGCGGTGGGCAGCGTCGTCCCGCTCCTTGATCGCCACGGTGCCGGCGAACGTGAGGGATACCGGACCGAGCTTCATGTTGATTCGACCCTTCCAGCGATCACCGTCGATTGTCTCCGTCAGCTCGGCGCCCGGCGCGCACGGCGCAACCCTCTCGACGTCCAGGAGGTACGTCCAGGTGTGCTCCATCGACGCCGGCACCTCGAAGTCGTTCTCGATGAGCACGCGTCGGCCTCCGTCGCGATCAGGTAGTCAGCGATGCGAGGGTAGTCCCGGCCGGTGTCGGCCGCCACCGGCATGGGATAGCGTCGCCCGCCATGGGCAGATTCGACGACCGGGTCGCGCTCGTGACCGGGGCCGGCAGCCCGAGCGGCATCGGGTTCGCCGCGGCGCGCGCGCTCGGCCGCGAGGGCTCGATGCTCGCGATCACGTCGACGACCGAGCGCATCGCGGAGCGCGAGGAGGAGCTCCGCGGGGGCGGCCTGACCGTCGCGGGCTTCAGAGCCGACCTGACCGATTTCGAGCAGGCTCGCTCGATCGTCGACGCTGTTCTGGATGTCTTTGGCCGGATCGACGTGCTGGTGAACAACGCGGGAATGGTGCAGACGGACGTCGAGGCATCCACGCTGTCGCCTCCGTTCGCCGATCTGACCGAGGCGGAATGGGACCGCGCGATCGCGCTGAACTTGAAGACGGCGTTCAACGTCACGCGAAACGTGATCCCGGGCATGCTGGAGCGCCGCTACGGGCGCATCGTGATGGTGTCGTCTGCCACGGGTCCGTACACGGCGATTCCGGAGAGCGTCGGGTACGGGGCGGCCAAGGCGGGGATGGACGGGATGATGCGCGGGATCGCGCTAGAGGCCGGGCCGTTCGGCGTGACGTGCAACTCCGTCGCGCCCGGCTGGATCCACACCGGGTCCTCGGAGCCAGAAGAGCTCGTCGCCGGCAGCCACACGCCGGTCGGCCGCGCCGGAACACCGGAGGAGGTCGCGGCGCTGGTCGTGTTCCTCTCGAGCGAGGACTCGAGCTACGTCACCGGCCGATCCATCGTCGTGGACGGAGGCAACACGATCCAGGAGTTCAAGGTCGCCCTCGGCGATGGATGACCTCTTCCCCGGCTTCGATACCGATGAGGTCGCGACGACCGGGGCGCGGATCCATCTTCGCCGCGGCGGGTCAGGACCTCCGGTGCTGCTGTTGCACGGACATCCCGAGACCCACGCGATGTGGCACCGCGTCGCACCTCGCCTCGCTCAGGACTTCACGGTCGTGGCCGCCGATCTGCGGGGCTATGGCGACAGCTCCAAGCCCGTATCGGCGCCCGACCACGAGCCGTACTCGAAGCGCGCCATGGCGGGGGACATGCTCGAGGTGATGTCGTCGCTCGGCTTCGAGCGGTTCTCGATCGTCGGCCACGACCGCGGGGGCCGTGTCGCCTACCGCGCCGCGCTCGACCACCCCGACTGCGTCGAGCGCCTCGCGGTCCTCGACATCGTCCCGACGGTCGAGATGTGGAACCGGATGGACGCACGACTGGCGCTCGAGAACTGGCACTGGCTGTTCATGGCGCAGCCCGAACCCTTCCCCGAGCGCCTGATCCGCCACGACGTCGACTCCTATTACTTCCGCGACCGCCGCGAGCGGTTCGACCCACGGGCGCTCGAGCAATACTTCCGCGCCCTACACGACGCGGAGACGATCCATGCGATGTGCGAGGACTACCGGGCGGGGGCGACGTACGACCGCGACCTCGATGCCCGCGACAGGGCGACCGGACGTCGGATCTCCTCCCCGGTTCTCGTGTTGTGGAGCGCGCTCGAGGACATCGAGCCGCTCGATCCGATCTCGATCTGGCGCGCGTGGGCCGACGACGTCAGCGGACGCGGACTCGAGTGTGGTCACTTCCTGGCGGAGGAGCGTCCAGGCGAAACGTATGACGCCCTAAGGCAGTTCCTCGACGATCATGAGCGAGACGATCTCAGGGATTCAAGCCCAGGCGGGTGACGGCGTCGTGTCTGCACCGTCGGCGTCGTCACGGACCTGAAGAGTCGGCCGCGACGTGGCGGTCATGGATCGGTCCGGGGCGGTCCCGAAGGAACCCGGCGCTTCGGTCGCGCTTGACGGCGATGATCTCGGCGACGATCGCTGCCGCGATCTCCTCGGGTCCCTCGGCTCCGAGGTCCAGGCCGGCGGGCGCGCGGATCCGCCCCCGATCGTGGTCGTCGATCTCGACGCCCTCCTCGCGGAGCTCCGTCAGCAACCGCTCTGTCCGTGCTGCGGGGCCGAGCATCGCGATCATTCGCGCGCGCGTTCCAAGGAGCGACCGGAGGTAGTCCTTGTCGTTCAGGAACTTGTGCGTCATGACGACAACGAACGTCCGCTCGTCGACCGGTGCCGTCTTCGCCAACTGATCGGGCCGCTCGACGTGGACGAACGCGGCCGCCCCCGGGAATCGCTCCGCGTTGAGGAACGAGTCGCGATCGTCGACCACGACGGGGCTCCATCCGAGCCCAGCCGCGGCCCGGACCAGCGGCGCCGCGTCGTGTCCGGCTCCGCAGATCACCAACCGCAGTGGCGGCTCGAGCACCTCCACGAAGACGCGCACCCCATCGGGCAACATCCGGATCTCGCTTCGGTCCCGGGCGAGCAGATCGATCGCGGCCTGCGTCGCCTCGGTATCGAGGCGTTCGCTGCCGAACGACCGTTCGGCGCTCCCGTCCGGCCGAACGAGCATCCGGTCGCCCTGCTCCACGCCCGGAACGGTGGAGTCAAGCACCGTAATCATCGCGATCGGCCGCTCCTCCTCCAATGCCATCCGAAGCGCGCCCGCCACCTCCGCCGCCTTGTCGGCGGGTTCCACGAACAGCTCGAGGGCTCCGTTGCACCCGAGACCCCAACCCCAGACGGCGTCGTCTTCGGCGGTGAGATCGAACGACACGATCCGCGCGACGCCCTCACGCATGACGATGCGCGCGACATCGGCCACCTCGCCCTCGAGGCACCCGCCCGAGATGTTGCCGATGAGGTCGCCCTCCTCCGGCACGAGCAGCCGGGCTCCCGGTCGCCGGTACGTCGAACCGTTTACGGCGACGATCGTCGCGAGGCCGAGGCGCCGCCCGCGCGCGGACAGCGACTCAATGGCGCCGAGGACGTCCGTGAGCTCGCTCATGGCTCGATGGTACGCCGAGCCGGATTACCTGTTCCCGTCAAGCCATGAGAGCGGCCGGCCGAAACCTCCAGCGATGGACTCGTTCGCCTACGGGAAGGCCAGGCGCCGGCGCTCTCGCCTCAAGCCCGTCTCGATCGTCTTCGGCGTCCTTTTGGTCGCCGCCGCGGCCGCGGGGGTCCTCGCGATGACCAGGAAGGGCGGTGAGGCCGTAGTCCGGCATATGAAGGACGCGACCAAGCAGGTGGAACCGGCCCAAGACGTCGAGGCCCAGGCGAGCCTACGATCGGCGCTTTCCGCCGCGATGACGGCCTTCGAGGAGGGGGGATCGTTGGAGTCCGCTGGAGCGGAGCAGCTGTCCGCGCTCGAGCCAGCGTTGACCTACGTTGACGGGTCGCAGCCGTCGACGGCCGCGACCGTCGTGAGCATCGAGGCGACCGAACAGGCCTGGGGGGCGGCGGCGCTTTCGTCGTCCGGAACGTGCTTCTTCACCCGGACGATCGGCACCGCGCAGGCCTTCGGCTCGGGCGATCCGTGCACCGGCGAGGCGGCGATGGGCGCGACCGGCTCGCACTTCTGATTCATCGGATCGGTCGCGCCGCTCGTTCCGGCGACGAGTAATCTCTCGACGTGTCTGCCGCGACCGCCGACGCGCAGCGGGGCGCCGCGTCGAATCGCGGCTTCTGGCTAGTCGTCGTGCCCGTCTCCGTCGTCGGCGCGGCCCTGCTGATCTTGATCTTCACCAACCGTCCCGCGGCCGAGCGCGCATCGGAGTTCACGGCGCGTCACAACCTCCGAACGTCGCTCGCGGCGGCGCGGTCGATCGCCGAGCGCGACGGGTCGTTCGCCGCCGCGAACACCGTCGGTATGCGGTCTGAGGCATCCGACCTGGCATTCACCGACCCGGACCTCTCGTCGAACAATCCCGACGTCATCAGCGTCTATGCGACGGACGGCCTGTGGGCCGCCGCGGCGCGGGCCGAGACCGGAGCCTGCTTCTGGATCAGGACCGACCGGAGCGGCCGAGTCGACACCGGGCGGGGTTCGGACTGCACCGGCGATGCCGCGAGCTCCGGCCGGCCAGTCGCCTGGCCCTCGCCGTGACCGGTGAGAGGCCGCCGCGTGACGAGTCCGAATCCGAAGTCCTTTGACGAGCTGCGCACGGACCGGTTGACTGGGCCTCGATGCTGACGTTGCTCGCTCAGAACAAGGCCGCCAACCGATTCGAGTGGCATTTGGAAAACACGATCGTCGTCGTCTCGATCGTGGTCGCGGCGATCGTCGTCACGGTGGTCGCGCGCCTGCTCGTCGGGCGGTTCCAACGAAAGCTCGAGGGGACCGTCAGCCTGACGCAGGACCTCAATCTGCAGCGCGCCGCGACGCTAACGCATGCTCTGTCGACGGGTGCTGTGGTGCTCATCTGGACGATCGCCGTCCTGCTCATTCTCGGGAACGTCGGCGTCAACTTGGGGCCGCTGCTCGCGAGCGCGGGCGTCGCCGGCGTTGCGCTCGGATTCGGCGCTCAGTCGTTGGTGCGTGACGTGCTTTCGGGGTTCTTCATCCTGTTGGAGAACCAGTTCGGCGTCGGCGACGTCGTCGAGGTGCAGACGTCCGCTCGTCCCGTCGGCGGCAAGGTCGAGTCGCTCACGCTTCGCATCACGACGCTTCGCGCCTTCGACGGGACATTGCACGTCATCCCGAACGGCAACGTGGTGCTCATCAGCAACAAGTCGCGCGGGTGGGCACGGGCGATCGTCGACGTTCAGGTCTCCTATAACGAGGACGTTCAGCGCGTGCGGGGACTTCTGGAGGAGCTCTTCCAGGAGCTGCGAACCGAGCCGGCGATGCGCGACTGGCTGATGGAAGGGCCGAGCGTGCTCGGCATCGAGACGCTCGCCGAGTACGGACAGGTCATCCGGGTCGTCGCCGAGACGAGGCCGTCCAAGCGCTTCGACGTCGAGCGCTTGCTCCGCGAGCGGGTCTCGGCGCGGCTGGCGGAGGCGGGAATCCGGATTCCGCTGCCGCCGCCCGTTCCTCAGCCCGCCCAGCCTGCCTGAACTCCGCCGTCGACCGCGGTCTTTCGGCCCCGAATCGGTACCGCCGGGATGCTCGACTCTCTGGGCTACCGCTCGCCTGGCGTGATGGCGTGGGTGAACGGGATCGCCGAGACGCTGGCGGGCGTGCTCCTCGTGCTCGGCCTGTTGACGCCGATCGGATGCGTCGTCGTCATCGCGGTGATGACGAACGCGATCCTCGCCGTGCACGCGCCGAGGGGGTTCTGGAACACGCACGGAGGCTTCGAATTCCCGCTGACGCTGCTCGCCGTGGCGGCAGCGCTCGGCTTTACGGGTCCGGGGCGCATCTCGATCGACAAGTCCATCGGGTGGGTGCTGCGCGGGCCGGTCCCCGGGATCGTCGTGCTCGTCGCCGGCATCATCGCGGGGATCGCGTTCTATCTCCTCGGCCGGCACCGTCGCGACGAGGTCGAGGAGACGACGCCGATCCGCCCGGCCTGACAAGCGACCGCGCTGCGCACCAACGGGCGGTACGCTGCCGTAATGGCCGACCGTCCGTTCGCCTCCGTCGACGATCTGACAGGCGCGCTGAGCGAGCACCGCTACCTGGCCGACCGCGGCCTCGCCACCGCCATCTTCCTCGCGGTCTCGCTCGATCGGCCGCTGCTGCTCGAGGGCGAGGCGGGCGTGGGAAAGACCGAGGTGGCGAAGGCGCTCGCCGAGGTGCTCGGCCGAAACCTCATCCGGCTCCAGTGCTACGAGGGCATCGACGCGTCGCAGGCCCTCTACGAGTGGAACTACTCCAAGCAGCTGATCGCCGTCCGCGCACTCGAGGACGTCACGGCCGAGACGCGCGTCGAGGACCTGTTCGGCCCCGAGTACCTCGTCGAGCGCCCGCTCCTGGCTGCGATCCGCGCTGGGTCGAAGTCCGTCCTGCTGGTCGACGAGCTCGACCGCGCCGACGACGAGTTCGAGGCGTTCCTTCTCGAGATCCTCTCGGAGTTCGCCGTCACGATCCCGGAGGTCGGTCGCATCGCGGCCGAGGAGCCACCCGTGGTCATCGTCACCTCGAACCGGACGCGCGAGCTTCACGACGCGCTGAAGCGTCGCTGCCTGTATCACTGGATCGACCACCCCTCGCTCGAACGTGAGGTCGAGATCGTTCGCGCGCGCGCGCCGGAGGTCTCCCAGGCCCTCGCGCTCGACGTCGCCGGCGCGGTCGCCCGCCTGCGGTCGATGGACGTCGCGAAGCGCCCCGGCGTCGCCGAGACGATCGATTGGGCCAACGCGGTCGCGTTCCTCGGTGTCGACCGGCTGGATGAACCGACCGCCGCGGCGACGCTCGGAACGGTGCTGAAGGATCACGAGGATCTCGAACTCGCCGAGTCGAACCTGTCGGAGGTCGTCGGCGATGCCGAGCCGTGAGGCCGGCTCTCAGTCGCTCGGCCTGTTGATCGAGTTCGGGCGCGAGCTTCGCCGCCGCGGCCTGCGGGTCGGGACCGGGCGCGTCGTGACGTTCGCGCGCGCGGCGGCGTCGCTGTCGCCGCTCGGCCGCGTCGATCTTTACTGGGCCGCCCGCACCTCGATGATCGCTCGTCCCGAGGATGTGGAGGTCTTCGACGCCGCCTTCTCGTCGTTCTTCCGCGACGGCATCGCGATCGAGGTGAACCTGCCCTCGGCGGCCGATCGCCAGGAGGGCACGCCCGAGGACGAGGCAACAGCTGGCGTCGATCGGCCCGAGCGAGCGGGCGCGTCCTCGTTGTCTTCGGAGGGGACGCCGGAGGAGCCAGAGACCGACGGCGTGGTGGGGGTCGTCGCGAGTGCCGTCGAGGTGCTACGGGAGAAGTCGTTCGCGGACCTGTCGGACGACGAGCGCGCCCGCGTCTCCCGACTGATCCGCCGGCTGTCGGTCGACGCGCCCATGCGAAGGACGCGACGCCTGCGACCGTCGGCGTCCGGGAGCCGATTCGACATGCGCCGGACGCTCCGACGCTCGCTGCGCACCCAGGGAGAGCCGTTTCATCGGGCGTGGCGGTCGCGCGCGGCGCGACCCCGAGCGCTCGTCCTGATCCTCGACGTGTCCGGCTCGATGACGCCGTACGCGCGCGCGCTCATGCAGTTCGGGTTCGCCGCCATGGCCTCGGGTCGACGCGTCGAGGTCTTTTGCTTCGGCACCCGTCTTACGCGAGTGACCCGAACCCTGATGAGGAAGGACCCCGACCGGGCGCTCCACGAGGTCGGCCGGGTCGTCGAGGACTGGGAGGGGGGCACGCGCATCGGCGCCTCGCTCAAGGAGCTGCTCGATGGATGGAGCCAGCGGGGCGCCCTCCGCGGCGCGACGGCGGTGATCTGTTCGGACGGTCTGGAACGCGGCGACCCCGACGTCCTGCGCGCGCAGATGCAGCGACTTCGACGGCTGGTCCACCGGGTGATCTGGGTGAATCCGCTCATGGGGAGCGCCCGATACGAGCCGGTCGCGCGCGGGATGGCCGCGGCGCTGCCCTCCGTCGACGTGTTCGTGCCCGGCCACAACCTCGAGAGCCTCGATCAGCTCGGCCGCGTGCTCGCCGGATAGCACGCGTCGCGGCGCCGCTATCCGAGCGCGCGGCGGGCGAGATAGTCGTCGATCAACTCGAGCAGTCGTTTCCTGCCGAAGCTGTCGTCGTGGCCGCCGTGCACGATCCGCGCCGAAACGTCGCGCAGTCGCTGCATGCTCGTGACGTAGTCCGGGATGTTCGACTCGGGCAGCTCGTCGAGGAGGTCGCCCGACTCGTAGACGCAGTCGCCGGAAAACAGCGTGCCGGTCTCCCTCTCCCAAAGGCCGATCTCGCCGGGGGTGTGACCGGGCAGGTGCAGAACCTCGAACGCGCGGTCGCCGGTCGACACGACGTCGCCCCCGGCCACGATGCGGGTCGGCGCTACCGGGCGAACCGCATATGTGGCCGGGTCGTACGCCTCGTCCGGCAGGGCGTCGATCAGAATCTCCGGTGCGTCGTAGCCGGACGCCTTCAGCATCGCGACGTACTCGGGATCGAGGTTGGCCGTCAGCAGCGACACCGTCCGGTTTGGATGCCGGACGCCCTCGGCGTCCTCGCCGTGGATGACCACTTCCTCGAACTCGTACATGCCCCCAACGTGGTCGTAGTGCCGGTGGGTCGCAACGGCCGTCACACGGCGCTCGAACAGGTCTGCGAGCTCGGTCCTCAGGGAACCGATGCCGAGGCCGGAGTCGACCAACAGGTCACGATCCCGGCCCCGGACGAGGAAGAGGTTGGCGCGGATGAGCGGCGCCGCGTGCGGCTCGGTGATCCGCAGGACGCCGTCGTCCACCTCGTCGACGTCGAACCAGCGGTCGGCGACGCGCATCGTCAGCTCCTCACCGAGAACGTCGCGAGGACCCGCCGGCAGCCAGACAGCATCTCCTCGCGCGCATCATCGTCGTACTGACAGTTCACGAAGTACTCGGTGGTGCCGTCGAACGCCAGGACGAGTCGGCTGTGGACCGTTCGGCCGGTCGGGTTCTTCGCGGTCCCGGTGAACGAGAGGGCCGGCAGCCCGTCCAGCTCCTCGGTGGCCGGTCCGGTCTGCAG
>JBKOWM010000166.1:0-4795 GCA_046724395.1 Actinomycetota bacterium | reverse complement strand
GGACGAGGCCGAGTCGCTTCGCGAGCAGATCGCGACGGCCAAGGGGACCCGGCGGCTGAAGGCCATCAAGCGGCTGAAGGTCGTCTCCAACTTCGTCGAGGGCCGTAACTCGCGGCTCGGCATGGTCCTCGATGCCGTCCCGGTGATCCCGCCGGACCTGCGTCCGATGGTGCAGCTGGACGGCGGCCGGTTCGCGACGTCGGACCTCAACGACCTGTACCGCCGCGTCATCAACCGCAACAACCGGCTGAAGCGGCTGCTCGACCTGCAGGCGCCCGAGATCATCGTCAACAGCGAGAAGCGGATGCTGCAGGAGGCCGTCGACGCGCTGTTCGACAACGGCCGACGCGGACGTCCGGTGACGGGCCCCGGCAACCGCCCGCTCAAGTCGCTTTCCGACATGCTCAAGGGCAAGCAGGGCCGGTTCCGCCAGAATCTGCTCGGCAAGCGCGTGGACTACTCGGGCCGTTCGGTCATCGTCGTCGGCCCGCAGCTACGGCTTCACCAGTGCGGCCTGCCGAAGGCCATGGCGCTCGAGCTGTTCAAGCCGTTCGTCATGAAGCGGTTGGTGGACCTCAACCTGGCCCAGAACATCAAGTCGGCCAAGCGAATGGTCGAGCGCGCCCGCCCGCAGGTCTGGGACGTCCTCGAGGAGGTCATCCGCGAGCATCCGGTGCTGCTCAACCGGGCGCCGACGCTCCACCGCCTGGGGATCCAGGCGTTCGAGCCGCTGCTCGTCGAGGGCAAGGCCATCCAGATCCACCCGCTCGTCTGTGCCGCGTTCAACGCGGACTTCGACGGCGACCAGATGGCCGTGCACGTGCCGCTGTCGTCGGAGGCGCAGGCGGAGGCCCGGGTGCTGATGCTGTCGACCAACAACATCCTGTCGCCGGCGCACGGCCGTCCCATCGCCGTGCCGTCGCAGGACATGGTCCTCGGCATCTACTACCTGTCGATCGAGCCCGACGCGCCCGAGAAGGACGCGGTGCTCCCGATCTTCGCGTCGGCGGACGAGGCCATGATGGCGCTCGACCACCGGAAGATCCGGCTGCACGACGTCATCAAGATCCGGCTGCCCGGCAAGGCGTTGCCCGCGTCGATGCTCCCGGACACGGTCCAGATCGATCCGGAGACCGATGGCGGGACCAGGGTGCCGCTCGTCGAGACAACGATTGGAAGAGTGCTGCTCAACCAGTGCTTCCCCGACGACTTCGAGTTCGTCAACCGGCCGCTCATCAAGGGCGACATCGGCCGGTTGGTCGACGCGGCGGTCCACCGGTACGACCGGGCGGTCGTGGAGCAGGTGCTCGACAACCTGAAGAACGTCGGGTTTCACTACGCCACCCGCGCGGGCGTCACGCTCGGCGTCGAGGACGTCACCACGCCGCCGGCCAAGGCCACCATCCTGGACACCTACGAGGGCCGTGCCGAGAAGATCGAGAACCAGTACCGCAAGGGGATCATCACCGACGACGAGCGTCGTCAGGAGCTGATCGAGATCTGGACCCAGGCCACGGACGAGGTCCGGGACGCGATGGAGGCCCAGTTCGGGAAGACCAACCCGATCTACATGATGGCCAACTCGGGAGCCCGGGGGAACATCATGCAGATCCGCCAGATCGCGGGCATGCGCGGCCTCGTCGCCAACCCGAAGGGCGAGATCATCCCGCGGCCGATCAAGTCCAACTTCCGCGAGGGGCTGTCGGTGCTCGAGTACTTCATCTCGACCCACGGCGCGCGGAAGGGCCTCGCGGACACGGCCCTTCGAACCGCCGACTCGGGCTATCTGACGCGGCGTCTCGTCGACGTCGCCCAGGAGCTGATCGTCCGCGAGGAGGACTGCGGGACCGACCGGTCGATCCCGGTGCCGGTGTCGTACGAGACCCCGCACGGCACGCGCGAGCGCGCCGCGCACCTCGAGACATCGCTGTTCGGCCGGGTGCTGGCAGAGGACGTGAAGGAGCCGGGCAGCCGCAAGAAGATCGCGGCGGTGGGCGACGCGCTGTCCGACGCGCTGATCGAGGCGATCGCCTCGGCCGGCGTGGACTCGGTCCGGGTGCGCTCCGCCACGGTCTGCGAGGCCGAGTACGGCGTGTGCGCCACCTGCTACGGGTGGTCGCTCGCGACGGGCCGGATGGTCGACATCGGCGAGTCCGTCGGGATCGTGGCCGCGCAGTCGATCGGCGAACCGGGCACGCAGCTGACGATGCGGACGTTCCACACCGGCGGCGTCGCCGGCGAGGACATCACGCACGGCCTGCCCCGCGTGCAGGAGCTCTTCGAGGCGCGCCGGCCCAAGGGCGAGGCACAGATCACCGAGCTCCCCGGCACGGTGACCATCGAGGACGACGAGGAGAAGAAGGTCCGGCGCATCACGGTGACGTCGGAGGACGGCGAGCAGGTGCAGTACGCCGTCTCGTTCCGTGCTCGCCTCACCGTCTCGGACGGCGACGTCGTCGACGTGGGCCAACAGCTCACGGAGGGGTCGGTGAACCCGCACGAGAAGCTGCGGGTCGAGGGCCTGCAGGCGCTGCAGCAACACCTGGTGGAGGAGGTCCAGCAGGTCTACCGCTCGCAGGGCGTGACGATCCACGACAAGCACATCGAGCTGATCGTCCGGCAGATGCTGCGCAAGGTGCAGATCATCGAGCCGGGCGAGACCGAGTTCCTGCCGGGCGACCTCGTCGACCGGCGGCGGTTCGAGAACCAGAACCGCGAGACCGTCGAGAACGGCGGCACACCGGCGACGGCTCGGCCGCAGCTGCTCGGGATCACAAAGGCGTCGCTGGCGACGGACTCGTGGCTGTCGGCGGCGTCCTTCCAGGAGACGACGCGGGTCCTGACGGAGGCGGCGATCGGCGCGAAGTCCGACTCGCTGCTCGGCCTCAAGGAGAACGTGATCATCGGCAAGCTCATCCCCGCCGGCACGGGCATGTCGCGCTACCGGAACACGCAGGCCCGGATAAGGCCCGACGCCATCCCCGAATACTGGCTTGCGCGCCAGCGCGAGCTGGCGGCGCAGGCCGAGGGCGACGGCGAGCCGGTGCTGACGGGCCTCACGCGCGAGGAGGCCGAGCAGATGCTCGGCGGCGCGGGGTCGGGTTCCGGGGCGCGTTCGCTCTCCACCACGGAGGACTGACCGGCAAGGCGCTCGACGGAGCGGGGCCGCTAGGATGGGCCCCGCTCCGTTGCTTCGCGTCGGCGGGGAGGCCGACGCCGCGTCGACGCCCGAGGTTTTCGGAGCGTTCGTGTGCGGGTAGGCCCTGCGTCAACGCCCGACGTCCGAAGGGAATCGATCACTTGGACGGTGTCGTCCTCCGCGCGGAGAACGAGCTCAGCCGCTGGATCGATGATTGGGACGATATCTCCATCCGCGCCGGGGCTCCGTTTTGTTCGCCGGCCTGGATGCTCGCCTGGTGGCGACACGAAGCACCGACGGGATCCCGGTTGCGTACAATCGTCGTCCTCGACGAGGGCCGCCTCGTCGGCGTGGCGCCTTTCTTCGTGCAACGCGCGTACGGCGGACTGCACCGCTACCGCGTGCTGGGGGCGATGAGCGCAACGCCGATCGAGCCTGTCGCGGAGAAGGGACGGGAGCTCGAAGTGGCGCTTGCGATCGCCGAGCACCTCGCCCACATCAAACCACGACCGCACGTCGTTTCGATCGAGGGCTCGACACCGGGCTGGCCTCGTACTCTTCGGGAGGCGTGGCCGGGTCGCGCACGACCGTGGGTACACCGGGATCTCTCGGCCTCCGCGCCGGTGATGAAGGTGTCGCCAGGAGGGTTCGACGACTGGTTCAGCACCAAGAGCCGAAACTTCCAACAGCAGATGCGACGGAGCGAGCGCGCGCTCGCGTCGGCGGGCTTCAAGACGCGTGTCCTGACCGAGCCTCGCGAGGTCGAGAAGGGGCTGGCGGCCTTGTCCGTGCTCCACAGTCGGAGGTGGGAATCTCGCGGCGGCTCGGCCGCGTGGCGTTCCGGGACCGGAGCGATGCTTCGGGATGCGGCGGAAACGCTGCTCCCGACCGGCAGGTTTCGTCTGTTCGTCGTCGACGACGAGAGCGACATCGTCAGCTCGCAGCTCTTCGTCGCGGCCGGGCACCGGCTGTCGTACTGGCTCGGTGGATTCGACGAGCGCTGGGCGCGACATCGCCCGGGCCTCGTCGCCATCCTTGCGGCGGTTCGCGACGCGTTCGACCGGGGGGTGGAGGAGATCGACTTCGGCCGCGGGATGCACTCCTACAAGCTCCGGTTCGCGGACGGGAGCCGTAGCGCGGTATGGGCGACGCTCGTGCCGCGCGGCGTCGGAACGTTTCGGACGCGTCTGCGCCTGGCTCCACGGAACGGGGCGCGGGCCGTGGCCGATCGGCTTCCAGAGGACGTCCGCGCGCGCATCCGGCAACGCGTGCGACCGCCGGCGTGGCTGCAATGACGACCGGCGCGTTGACGACGACAGCGGGAGAGGGCTTCGTGTTCGTCCTCGGAACGGGTCGATGCGGATCGACGGTTGTTCAGGAGCTGATGGCGCGCCATCGCGACGTGGGGTTCGTCTCGAACGTCGACACCCTGCTCGGACCGTTCAATCCGAAGGGGCGCTACAACGGCGCGGTGTACCGGGCCGTTCCCGGCGACTACTGGCGGAGGGACACCGCGTATCTGAAGCATCTGCGCTTCACGCTCGGCGAGCGGATGCACTTCGGGCCGTCGGAGGGGTACCGGTTGCTGTCGAGGCAGATCGCGCCCATGTTCTCGAACCCGTTTCGTGACCTGACCGAAGAGGACGTGACGCCGCG
>JBKOWM010000065.1:0-23290 GCA_046724395.1 Actinomycetota bacterium | reverse complement strand
CTCCTAGGGGGCGCGGCACCAGGAGATACAGGGACCGGCAGACATCAAGAGGCGGAGCACGATCGGGCCAAGGATTAGGTACCCCACCAGGAACGCGGCCAGGGTCGCCCCGACCAACGCCCCCGCGGCTCGTCCGGTCCGGGACTGCATGGCGGGGGTCAGCCGGTCCTTCATGAGTGCACTCTGTCGAGGGTGCCTCTAACGGTCATCACGCCCCCGGGGTGATTCCGAGTGCGACGCAACCTCTCTCACGCGTGGTCACGTTCGACCGGACCGCAGTCGGGAGGGCAACTGATTCGACGTCCCGCGACCCGCTGTCACTCCCACCACGCAACCGCGCGCCGGGCGGGCTCGTGGTGCAGGTCGTTCTCGTTCAGGTCGGCGACGATCCCCTCGAACGAGCCTCGGCGAGCTCACGGAGACGTTCGGCAAAGGGTGACGTTCGCGGGTGAACGCCGCTACGCGACGTTATGCGTCTTCGAGCTGGTGCAGCCGCCCCGTCCTGACGTCGTAGACCCACCCGGTTACCTCAGCATCCTTGGGGAGGAAGGGATTGTCGCGGATCGCCTGGACGTCCTCCCTGAGGCTGGCCTCGACATCCACGAACGGCATGAAGTCGATATCGCGCGCACTCGAGCCGGTCTCCGCCTCGAGCTTGCGCCAGATATCCTCATTCGTGAACGTGAGCATCTCGCAGTCGGTGTGATGGATGACTATCACCTGCCGCGTGCCGAGCAGCTGTGACGAGATGATGAGCGAACCAAGCGCGTCATCGGTGGCGCGGCCTCCGGCGTTTCGGATGACGTGGATGTCGCCAATGTTCACGCCCAGGAGTCTCTCCGGATGGAGCCGCGCATCGATGCAGGTCAGAACGGCGACGGGCATGCTCGGCGGAAGCTGAGCGTCACCCTTATCGAAGTCTTCGGCGAACCTGGCGTTTGCGTCCAGGATGCCTTTGAGATCGTTCACGGTGTGCCCCTCACTCGATTTCGACGCTGATGTGCCACAGGCCCTCCTTGGTTAGAGTTCGTAACCTTCCCTGGCCCGCTAGTGCAGCCGGTTAGCTACGGGAACTCCTCCGCGTGCCCGAGCGTAGAGACACGTCGTCAGAGAAGTGCGCCGGGGAGGACTCGAACCTCCGACCCGCTGCTTAGAAGGCAGCCGCTCTGTCCGACTGAGCTACCGGCGCTCTACCCTGCGGAAACGTCCGGCTTGCGGCCCGCACCACTCCGACAGCTGGAGGACTTCACCGCGTGGCTGTTCAGTAGGCATCCTCGAGTCTAGATGACGTGGCGCTCAGGTCGTTCCCACTCCGACCTGAACAGCGAGTAGACGATCTGGTCCTGACCGCGGACTTCGCGCTCGCGAAGCGTCGCCTCCAAGGTGAAACCGAGCCGTTCAGGGATCGCACGACTCCTGACGTTGTCCTTGGCGCACTTGACGACGACGACGTTCAGCCCAAGGTCCTCGAAGGAGAAGTGCACAAGGGCTTGCGTCGCTCGGGACACGATTCCCCGTCCCTGGGCGTCTTCGGAGAGCCAATACCCAACCTCGGCCTCCCTTGTCTGTTTGGCGACGTCGAGCCCGACGGCTCCCACCAACGTCCCTCGATACAGGATGCCGAAGCCGTACTCCCTGCCGTCGGAAAGCCTTACGAGCATTTGCCGGATGAACTCCCGCGTGTCCTCCGGGGACTTGTTTGCATCGACCCAGGGAAGCCATGGGCGAAGGTGAGCGCGGTTCTCGTCGACGAGCCTAAAGAGCTCCTCCGCATGCCGCTCCTCGTGAAGCCGTAGCGACACCTCTCCGTCCGCTTGTATCCCGAGCATGCGGCCAGTTTAGGCACCGCGGCTCGAGTCTTCTCCCGAGTCCCGGCGTGCTCGCCGCTCCTTCTCGAGTCGCTTGCGATCGCAAACGCTCCGGTCCAAGTTGCAGACGTTCGTCAGCAGCAGATCAAGGCAACGATGCGGCTCTATGCATGTGGAAGGTTGTCGGCCGGTTGAGAGGGTGCACCGCCTGTGGACGCACCGACCCGCGACTCGTACATTCAGGTGACGACACGGTTCGGATCAAGCTGGATTCCTCGGAACCCCTGGGCGTCACGCACCCTCCACCGAAAGACCGATTCCGTTGCACGAGGTCTACCGAGCAACGTCGGGACGATCTATCGTTCAGTTCATGGATAGTCCTGTTCTGAGTGGCTTCGACACGGGATCCGTAAGGGCGACTGATCTCGACGACATCGTCGCACTGATTGAGACCGCAGACCGGGCACTTGGGCTTCCGACGGAACCGGTCCGCGAGGAGTTGACGTGGACCTGGAACCTGCCGAGCACCAACCTGGAACGCGACACCAGGATCCTGCGGGACGTCGACGCCGTCATCGGCTACGGTGAGGCCATCTGGAGGCACCCGGATGAGGGCGGCGGCCCGCTCGACCTTTCCATCCGAGTCCACCCCAACTACCGCCGTCGCGGCATCGGGTCGTGGTTGTTGGCGTGGGGCGAGGGCGTGGCGAGCGACCGTGGATCCGAAGGCGTGCGAGTCGTCGCGGCCGACGCCGACGGACAAACACAGGACCTCCTCCGCTCGCGACGATACGTTCAGGTCCGCTCCGGATACACGATGCGAATGGATCTCGAGTCCGACGAGGATCCAGGGAAGCCTCCGGCCGGGATAACGATCCGGCGGTACAAGGAGGCGGACGAGCGGGCGCTGTTCGAGGTCGATCAGGCCTCGTTCGCCGAGCACTGGGGGTTTCGCCCGATGTCGTTCGAGAGCTTCAATGAAGAGCTGCACGGCGAGGACTGGGATCCATCGCTCGCCTTCCTAGCCGAGACTGACAAACGGACGGTCGGCTTCGTCGTGCCGTTCCTGTTCCAGACATGTGGATACGTGGGCACCCTCGGCGTCCTGAAGGAGTGGCGCGGTCGCGGGATCGGCAAGGCGCTGCTTCATCGCTCGTTCGCCGAGTTGGCCAGCCGCGGCATGCCCGAGGTCAGGTTGCAGGTCGACGCCCAGAACGTGCACGGCGCCGTCGCCTTGTACGAGGGTGTGGGCATGAGCGTCCACCGTCGATACGACTTCTTCGACAAGGGGACCCCGGAGGCGGCAGAGCTCGGCCGGGACGTCGAGGCGAGTTGACTCGTCTGCGCTCTGCCTCCGTCATTCGTCTCTCGGGCGTGGCGAGTGTCGTTTCCCGACGGGACCGCGGTACGGTACGCAGTCTCGCGATCGGATCCTTCACTGACGCTCCCGGATCTCGAGGATCTCACCGTTCACCCGTGCCTCGTACGCGGGCAGCCTGCTCGTCGCTGGACCGCGAAGAACGCGGCCGTCGGCGAGCGAGAACATGCTGCCGTGCGCTGGGCATGCAATCGTCACGAGGCTTCCGGTCGAGTGAAGGGCGCCTCGGTGGAGCGGTGCGCCCTGGTGCGTGCAGCGGTTAGAGACAACGAGCACGTCCTCGCCGCGCCTAAGCACCAGGAGATCGGCCCCGTCCAACGAGACTTTGGCCGGCTTGCCGTCGGGCATGTCGACGAGCGCGCCGATCGGGATCCACCCATCGCCCACGACGCGCGATGCTACCGTTCCGGCGCAAGAAAGTCCGCCGATAGCTCTTCCTCTCTCCGTGCGAGACTCATCTGCGTGCCGTACCAAGTGATCGTTGAGCGCTGGCACGATTTCTACATCGTGGCTGGAACGGCCGCGGCGACGCTCGTCGGACTTCTGTTCGTCGGGCTCGCACTACATCTACCGGTGATCGTGTCGCGGCCCGATGTGCGCAGCCTCGCAAGAATCACGCTGGCGAACTTCGGGCTGACGCTCTTCCTCTCTCTGTTCGTTCTCATCCGGCAGGCGTCATCAGCTCTCGGCACGCAACTGATGGCCGCGGGCGTCGTCAGCTTGGGCATCGTCGCACCGAGCCCCGGCGCGGCCGTGCGGAGCCGGACGCGGACGCTCAAGACGTATCAACTCCTGCTGCGATTCGTCCTGAGCTTCGTCGCCTACTTCGGCGTGATTCTGGCGGGTGCCCTCATTCGGGCGACCGAGGAGACCGCCGGTCTCGGTTGGCTTTGGGTCGTAACGGTGGTCCTGCTGTTCGTCTCCTTACGCAACACGTGGGATCTGCTCGTCACAGTCGGGGCCGCACGCGCCCGCGAAGCAGACGGTCGCTAGGAGTCCGGCGGGCGACGACTCCTTACCAGTGGACGAGCGCTCCTTCGGCGGCCCGGAGCCGGCTCGAGAGCTCGACCAAGAGCTTTCGGCCGATTGCCCCGTGCTCGTCGAGGAGGGCGAGGAAGCTCCAGCGACTCAGCCGGAGGACGCGCACCTGCTCTTCAGCCCTCACCGTCGCGCTGCGGGGACCTCCGTCCAGGACCGACATCTCACCGAAGTGGTCGCCGGGGCTGAGGGTCTGTCGGTGTCGCCCTTGAACCCATACCGTCGCCTCTCCATTCAGGATCAGGTAAAAGTCCGCGTCCTGACCGGCCTCCCGAACGATGTCCGTTCCGGCGCGGAACTCGATTTCCCGACCAGAGTTCCGGATCTGCCCCAGCTCTTGCATCGAGAGACTCCCGAACAGCGGGACGGATCCGAGCAGTTCGACCGTGTCGTCCATCGCCTCTCGCAATCGGCTGTTTGGACATCTTAGGGAACTCAGAGCGACGTCAGCACCGTCGGCCGACCGATCAAGAGTGTCCTGCAGTGGATGAACACACCCGTGAATGCTTCGGCGCCCGATGATGTTGCGCTCGACTGGGCGGCGACATGTGATCGACGAACTCGACCGCCTCGCCGAAAGCCGACATAACCACCACGACACTCACTGACCGCGGCACCTATGTCACACGGTGGCGTGTGCGTACTGCGGGCGCCCGATGGGCCGGTAGACCTGGATCGTTACCCCCTTCGGGGTAACTTGCGAGTCGACCAGGTCAAGGGCTATGTCCGGGCCGGTGTCGGCGAATAGCCGCGTGCCCTGGCCGACGACCACCGGCACCGTGAGCAGGGTGATTTCGTCGACAAGCTGGTTGTCGAACAGCCAGCGGACCAGGCGGCCACTGCCGTGCACCTGCAGTTCACCCGCCGGCTTGGCTTTCAGCTCGCCGATGGCCGCCGCGACGTCTCCGGAGAGGACGGTCGTGTTCGCCCAGCGCGGTTCGGTGAGCGTGGTCGATGCGACGTACTTGGGCTGCGTGTTCAATGCCGTCCAGATCGGGCTGTCGCCCGGGTCGGGCCACGCTCCCCAGGAGCCGGCAAAGATCTCGTAGGTCCGCCGGCCGAACAGGAACGCGTCGGCGCGCTGGTAGACCTGGTTGAGAAACGTCATGCCCTCGTTGTCGCGCGCGGCCGTGACCCATCCGCCGCGCTCGAATCCGCCCCTGCGGTCCTCGTCCGGTCCGCCGAGTCCCTGCATCACCCCGTCGACGGTGACGATCGTGACAGTCGTCAGCTTCATGGTGCAGTTCCCTTCTCGCTGGGTCTTGTCGTAGACGAGACCTCGGCGCCGATCTCATCGCTCGTAGCAGAGTCCGTCCGACCATTCACCCCCCGAACACAGCCCGCGTTGGCGATGTCGTGCCCCCGACGAACACCGTGAGCATAGCCAGGCGCCGCCCCGTGTCAGGGCCGTCGCCACCGTCCGCCTCAGCCCCGCCTCGGCCGCCTGGCCTTGCACGGGAATAGGACGAGCTCGAATCGGGAAACGCTCACTAGGCCGGCCGCTTCGTCGGGGTCGGCGGAGAACGAGGAGAGAGACGGAGGAAGGAGGACGACGATGCCAGCATGGGTCTGGGTGGTCGTCGCGATCGTCATCGTCGTCGCGGTGGCTCTGGCGATCTGGGCCGCGATGCGACGCCGCCGTACGGAGAGTTTGCGTCAGCAGTTCGGTCCCGAGTACGACCGGACGGTGGAAGAGACGGGCGACGCGCGAGACGCCGAGTCTGAGCTCGAGCGCCGTCGCCGCCGGCGGGCCGACCTCGACATCCGGCCGCTCGCCGGCGAGTCCCGACAGCGGTACGCCGAGGAGTGGCGCGCCGTTCAGGCGGCGTTCGTCGACGATCCGGCCGCCGCGGTCGGACGCGCCGACACCCTCGTCACGCAGGTCATGCGCGAGCGCGGATATCCGATGGACGAGTTCGATCAGCGGGCCGCCGACATCTCGGTGGATCACCCCGAGGTCGTGGGCGACTATCGGTCGGGGCACGACATCTCGGTGCGCTCTGCAAACGGGCAGGCCGAGACCGAGGACCTTCGCCAAGCGATGGTCCACTACCGGGCGCTGTTCGAGCGCCTAGTCGAGGAGCCGACCGGAGAGGACCTGCGCGAGGCCACTTGATTCGGCACGGGAACGCGGCCGCGACCGGAACGGGTCGCGGCCGCGTTCATTTTCTGCAGGCCGGGTCGCGCCGCCGATATCCTTCGGCAGCCATGGCGGGGAACGACCGTACGCTGATCCGGGCCGGAACGCTGATCGACGTGGAGGCCGGCGAGGCGCGCCGCGCACAGGTCATCGCCATTCGCGGGGGGAATGTCGAATCGGTCCGGCCGGACCAGGGTGCATACGACGACGGTGATCGCGTGATCGATCTCTCGCGTCACACCGTGATGCCCGGGCTGATCGATTCCCACGCACACTTGATCGGCCGCGACGAGGACGAGAGCGGAAGCGTCGACTACGCGCTGTTGCTGGGGCGGACTGGCGCCCAGGAAGCGCTGACCGGCGTGCGGAACGCTCGCCTGACGCTGCTCGCAGGGTTCACCACCGTACGCGACGTCGGGACCTTCCGGGCGCATGTCGACGTCGCGCTGCGCGAGGCGATCGAGGCCGGCTGGTGCATCGGGCCGCGCATGCAATGCGCCGGCGCCTACGTCACGGTCTCGGGCGGCGGGGGCGACATCCCGCCGGTCGCACCCGACGTCGCGGTCCCGCGCGAGCTCCGATTCGGGGTGGCGAACTCCGTCGACGAGGTGCGTCAGCGCGTTCGCGAGATCCTCCACGGCGGCGCCGATCTCATCAAGGTCATCGCGACCGGCGCCGTCATGACGCGCGGCACGATGCCCGGCGCGCCGGAGTTCAGTGAGGCCGAGGTCCGCGCGGCCGTCGACGAGGCGGCGATGTACGGCGTGTACGTCGCGGCTCACGCTCATGGGGCCGAGGGGATCAGGCGCGCCGTTCGCGCCGGCGTCCGGTCGATCGAGCACGGCTCGCTGATGGACGATGAGGCCATCGATCTCATGGCCGAGCGCGGAACGTACCTCGTCGCCGACATCTTCAACGGAGACTGGATCGCCGATGTCGGTCGCCGTCATGGATGGCCCGAAGAGATCCTGCGGAAGAACGACGAGACGACCGATGCGCAGCGCGAGGGGTTCCGCAAGGCGGTCGAGGCGGGCGTCCGGATCGCCTACGGAACCGACAGCGGCATCTATCCCCACGGGATGAACGCTCGGCAATTCCCGTACATGGTCAACCTCGGGATGACGCCGATGGGGGCGATCCAGAGCGCCACGTTGATCGCTGCGCAGATGATGGGATGGCAGGACCGCGTCGGCGCGATCGCTCCGGGACGCGTCGCCGATGTGGTCGCCGCCGAGGGGGATGTCCTGGGCGATCTCGAGCGGCTCGCCCGCGTCTCGTTCGTCATGAAAGGCGGACGAGTGATGAAGCTCGACGGGCATGCGGTGGACGACGAGACCCAGGTCGACCGGAAAGGCTAGGCTCACGTCATGAAGAACTGTCCCTACTGCGCCGAGGAGATCAAGGACGAGGCCATCAAGTGCCGGTGGTGCTTGTCCTGGCTCGTCTCCGAGCCGCCCGCGGGCGCCGAGAGACCGCCTGCCGGCGTCGTCGAGACGACGCCGAGCGAACCCTCGTCCGCCGCGATGACGCAGCCGATCGCAACGCAGACGACGGGCGGGTACGCGGGCTCGAGCCAGGGGGACCGCGCGCCGGCCGCCCCGGGCGACCGTGTTGAGTTCACGCATTCGGGCGAGCGGTATTTGCTCGGGTATGCCGGCGACCATTTCGGAATTTGGGATCGACAGGCCCCGGCGCAACCCTTGGAGCGGTTCCCGCGGTCCGACGACGGGTGGAGGCAGGCCTGGCAGCGCTACGTCGCGATGGAGTCGAACTGGATGGATCTCCGTACGGGTCAACGCAGCTGACAGGGGATGTTCGGCGCGCCGTCGCGGACTCCGTACGTCTCGCTGCTACGCTTCGACCGACGCGGGTGTAGCTCAATGGTAGAGCTCCAGCCTTCCAAGCTGGCGGTGCGGGTTCGATTCCCGTCACCCGCTCCTCAGCTCGGAGGCCGGTTGCGTGGGTGAGAGCCCGGGTCGGGCTTCGGCCGTTGTCGTGAAAGCCCCCCTCTGCCGACACTCGCGAGATCCTCGACTCCGGTGACTTCGACCGGCCGGCCCGGCCCCGCGCATTCGTCCGGGCTGCTCCGGCAATCCGCCTCGGTCTTTGACCCTCGGGGCGTTTGAGGTGACGGTTGCGCTTGGGCGAGGATGCCGCGATGGCCGACCCGAGCGCTGTTCGCTCCCGGAACGCGGTGGCCGTAGCGGCGCTGCTCACGATCCCGCTCCTCGGGCTCGCCTTGCTGCTCGCGCGACCCGAGCTCGACGTGATGTGGGAGCATCACCCGTCGCACTTCTGGCTGGTGCTCGGCGTCGCGCTCGTGAACGTGGCGCTCGGCTGGCTCACGAGCGAGGCGGCCCGCCGTCGTGGTGACACTCGGCTGTTCCTCGTTTCGCTCGCGCTGCTGTCGAGCGCCGGGTTCCTCGCGCTGCACGCGCTCGCGACGCCCGGCATCCTGCTGAGCGACAAGAACACCGGCTTCGTGATCGCTACGGCGATCGGGCTGCTTCTCGCGGCCGTGCTCGCCGCGGCGTCGGCCCTCGATCACGAACGGTTCGAAATCGCACCGCGGCACCGGCAGCGCGCGGTCCGGTTCGCACTCCTCGGTCTCCTTCTGACCTGGGCAGTCGTATCGCTGTCGAACGTCTCGGCGCTGGGCGGCCGACCGCCCGAGGAGGCTCCGCTCGCGCTGCGTGTCCTCGCGCCGATCGGCGTGGGTCTGTACGCCTTCGCCGCGATCCGCTACGCCGACGTCTACCGGCGCCGTCGACGAACGCTGCCGCTCGCCGTGACCGTCGCGTTCGTCCTGCTCGCGGAGGCGATGATCGCGGTGATCGTCGGGCGCAGCTGGCACGCCAGCTGGTGGGAGTGGCACGTCCTGATGGCGGTGGCGTTCGGCGTGATCGCCGCGGCGGCGCGGCTGGAGTACGGGCGTGAGGGGTCGTTCACGGCAGCGTTCGGTGGGCTGTACCTCGATCGCACGCTCGACCGGCTGGACCGACGATCATCGGCAGCGCTCGCCGCGGTGACGGGGGCGCTCGCAGCCGACGACCCGCTTACGCCCGTCCTGGAAGGGCTGCGCGCCGAAGGGTTCGGGGCCGAGGAGCTCGACATGCTCGAACGATCGGCGCGAGAGCTCCGCCGGGTCGACGCACTCTTCCGTCCTTACATCGGCCCGCGACTGGCGGAGCAGCTCGAGCGCGAGCCGGCGCGCGCAGACCTGGGCGGTCGTTCCGTAGACGTGACGGCTCTGTTCGCCGACCTCGCGGGCTTCACGGCATTCTCCGAACGCCGCTCGGCAGCGGAGGTGGTCGAGATGCTGAACGCGCACTGGGCCGTCGTCGTGCCCGCGATCGCCGAGGTCGAGGGAGGGCTCATCGAGCGGTTCGCCGGCGACGCCATCCTCGCCGTCTTCAACGCCCTCGAGGATCAGCCGGATCACGCGATCCGCGCGGTCCGGGCCGGGTTCGCGATCCGCGACCGCACGGCGAAGCTGCACGAGCGGCGCCCCGACTGGCCGCGCTTCCGCATCGGCGTGAACACGGGCCCGGCCGTCGTCGGCAACGTCGGTGCGGGCGGGCACCGTAGCTTCACGGCGATCGGCGATACGACCAACGTGGCGGCCCGCGTGCAAGCCGCCGCCCGACCGGGCGAGTTGTTGCTGACGGCTGCGACGTACGGGAACGTCGCCGACGTCCTCACGGCGACCCTCGTACCCGGCATGCAGCTGAAGGGCAAGGCCGAACCGGTCGACGTCTACGTCGCCGAATGGCTTCGTTCGGCCTGATCGCCCCGAGTTGCCGCGCGTCAGCCGAGGCACTCGCACCGGCCGGGACGCGGGAGCCGCCGTCTGGCCTGGCGTGCGTACGCCGCAGAAGCGGCGGGTACAGGCGAGAGCGGGTGTCGTGGCGCGCTCGATGCCAGGAGGGGCGGGGTGGGCGGACACGCGAGAACCGAGTTGCGGTTGCCCGCGGAGCCGATTGCGCCCGCGCTCGCCCGAGCCGGGATGCGCACGCTTGCGAAGGAATTGCCCGCCTCCGTCGTCGACGACGTGTCGCTTCTCACGACCGAGGTCGTGTCCAACGCCGTCCGGCACGGCTCGTCCGCACCCACGCAGGACATCGAGATAGCCGTCGAGGTCGACGACCGCATCCACGTGGAGGTGCGCGACACCGGAGGCGGGTTCGAGGCGGCCGTGCCCGCGCCGGATGCGATGGGGCGGACGGCCGGGTGGGGACTTTTCCTGCTCGACACCCTGGCGTCGGCCTGGGGGACGGAGCACGACGCGGGGCGGACCATGGTCTGGTTCGAGATGGACGCCGCGTAGGCGCGGCGCCGTCCGGACGGCTCAGGCCGCGGCGCGGACAACCGCCGTCGTCACCGCCGCGGCGACGATGACGACGAGCACCGGTGCTTTCAGCCACAACGCCACGAGCGCGGCGGCGACACCGACGGCTCGGGCGTCGACCTCCAGCGACCGATCGGTGGCGAACGTCTGGCTGACGACCAGGGCGGCGAGGATGGCGGGAGCCAGCAGCCGAACGACGGATCCGAGACGCGGCGGCAGTGGGCGACCTCCGAGCAGTACCGGTCCCAGCGCCTTGATCGCCATCGTCGCCACGCCGACGCCGGCGACGACGACCCACGTTGCGGTCACCGGCGCAGTCCGATGAGGCACGCGAGCCCTGCCGCGACGATGGGAACGCCGGGCGGCGCGAGCGGCGTAACGACCAGCGCGATGGCGCCGCCCAGCGCGGCGGCCGCGACGGCCCGCCGCGACCGGAGCTGTGGGGCGAGCAGCGCGATGAACAGGGCCGGGAACGCGGCGTCCAGGCCGAGCGCGGTCGGGTCGCCGAGGACGTCCCCGAACGCGACGCCGACGGCAGTGCCCGCCACCCACGCCACGTAGAGGCCGAGGCCAGCGCCGAGGAGGATCCGCGCGTCGAAGCTCCCGTCGCCCCGGGCGGAGACCGCCCACGACTCGTCGACGACCAGCTGTGCCTGGAGGAACCGCTTCGCGGGTCCGCCTTCGAGCGACGGTGCGACCGAGACTCCGATGGGCCCGTAGCGAGCGTTAAGGAGCACCGCCGCCGCGATCGTCGCGGCGACCGTCCCGCCGGCGTCCAACACGGAGACGGCGGCGAACTGCGAGGACCCCGCGAATGTGGTCGCCGACATCACGATGGGGGCCAGCCATCCCATCCCGGCGGACCGTGCGAGCAGTCCGAACGACACCCCGAACCCGAACACCGCGACGCCAAGGGCCGCGACGGCGCGAACGCCGTCGCGGAAGCGGGCCGGTTCGGACACGGTGCAACGCTAGCAACGGCCGAACCGCGGGCGGTGATAGCGTCGAACCGGTGCGCGCGCCCTTCCGCCTCCTAGACGTCTTCTGCCTCGGCCGGTTTACGGGCAACCAGCTCTGCGTCGTTCCCGATGCCGGCGAGCTCGACGCGTCCACGATGCAGGCACTCGCTAGGGAGATCGGGTTTTCCGAAACGACGTTTGTCACGTCGGTCGATGCCAAGGGGTATGACGTCCGCATCTTCACGCCGGGCCAGGAGCTCCCGTTCGCGGGGCATCCGACACTCGGGACGGCGTTTCTGCTTGTGTGCGAGGGACGCGTCGCCGGCTCGACGATGCAGCGATGCGGCGCCGGAGTCGTTCGCGTCGAGGTTGACCCGCAGGCCGGACGAGGGCGAATGCGGCAGTTCCCGGCCGAGCTTTCTGCGCCGTTCGACGATCGCGCCGCGACGGCCGCCGCGGCTGGGCTGGAGGAGTCTGATCTGGTCGCCGGGCTCCCCGTCCAAACGGTGACGACGGGCTTGCCGCATACGATCGTTCCGATCGCGGATGCGGCCACGGTGCGGCGCGCCGAGCCGCACGCCGCCGCGCTGCGAGACGTGCTCCGTCGAACGGGCGGCGAGTCGCTCTATCTGTTCGCCGAGGAGGCCGAGGGCGTCCTGACCAGGATGTTCGACCAGGATCCCGGCGTGGGCGAGGACCCGGCCACCGGCTCGGCCGCCGGGCCGCTGGGTGTCTACCTCGGCGAGTACGGCATCGCCGGCATGCCGGGCGGTCTCACCGTGCGGCAGGGGGAGCAGGTCGGCCGCCCCAGCCAGCTCGACGTCGACGTGGTCCGGGAGCAGGACGTGTGGATCGCCTGGGTCGGAGGCCGCGTCCGGCTGGTGGGGGAGGGTGAGTTCCGCCTCTGAGCCCGTCCTACAATGGTCCCGCCGGGGCGTAGCGCAGCCTGGTCAGCGCATCTGCTTTGGGAGCAGAAGGTCGGCGGTTCGAATCCGCCCGCCCCGACCAAAAACTGACAAGAACGAGCGAGGGCCTTGACCGCCGGCGAAGGCCGGTCGTATTGTTTGCTGTGAGAGACCGCTGGCGCCCTCGGGCCCCGGCGGTTTCTCGCTTTCTCTGTCGGGTTCGGGCCGGCCGGGTGTTCCCAAGCGTTCCTCCCTTCGCCGGGTGTTTCCCGCCCTTCGTCGCCTTCCCGACGTCGGTTGCGAACGCTACCCTGCGTCTTCCATGCGCATCCGATCCGAGCTGGCGGAGCTGCCGTCCGATCGCGTCCGGGGCATACTCGCAGGGCTCCCGACGGCGAGCGGATACCGGGTCGTGGTCAAGCCGCTGCGCTACCGCCAAAAGCCGCACCTGTCCGCGTGGACCGACTTCGACGACCGCGAGATCGTCCTGCAGGTCCCCGAACCGTTCTTCCCCTTCGGCGAGATCGTTCCGTATGCGGCCAAACGACGGCCCGGCAAGGGCATGCGGTTCATCTGGCTGACGGAGGGCGTCACGTTCCGGAGCCCGCGCGAGGTGCTTAGGTTCCTGTACCTGCACGAGTTCATGCACTGGTATCTCTGGGAGCGCCTCGGCAAGAAGTCGGCGGCAGAGACGGCCTGCGATCGGTTCGCGCTCGCCAACTACCGCCGTCGGCGCGTCGGCGAGACAGACGCCGAGGCCGCCCTCGTGCGCCGGGCGCCCTAGCGGCGGAGCGGTTCGGGGCGACGCTCCGGCGGCTCGCCGCGCCCCGCCGCCTTATCGAGCGCCGATCGCGCCCCGGAGAAGCTCCGTCAGCTGCTCGATCCGCATCTCGCGCCTCTGCGGCTGGTTCGGGTGGCGGTGGATCAGTCCGGGGTCGAGCTCGACGCTCACCAGCGCGTCCTGGAACCGCTCGGCCACCCAGTCAAGCATCGAGGCAAGCATCTCGGCGTCGACGTCCGAACGAACCTCGCCCCTGGCCTGCCCGTACTCCACGAAGTCGAGCGTCCCGTACGGGTCCTCCGAGACGAGGAACCGGTTGATCTCGCGCTTGAGCGTCAGGTCCGTTCCGTAGTTGCCGATGAGCGCCACCCGGTTAGGGATCCAATCGTCGCGGATCAGGTGCTCGGTGCGGCGGAGCCAGTAATCGAGCACGTCCCAGAACCCGCGATCGACCACTTCGGGCGGCGCGTCGAGCCACGCCGGGAGCGAGGTGACGGCGCGCTTGTACGTGGCGAGGAACAGGCCGGCCTTGCTTCCGAAGTGCTGGAAGATCGAGCCCTTGGCGATCCCGAGGTCGCGGGCGATGTCCTCGACGCGGGCACCCTGATACCCGTTCTCGGCGAAGTGGCGCATCGCCGAATCCAAGATGAGCTCGCGCTTGGCGGCCGACCGGCGTCTGTCGGTCTCTCGAGACCGCGGCTCGTCGACCTTCATGTCTCGCCTCCGCCGTGAGAAGCGAAGCGTATGCCCGATGGCGCCCGCGCCGCTGACCACCGGTCACGGGACGCTCACGGCCAGGCGTCCCGTCGGCCGGATCCGGGTCGGTAGGCTCCCAACGAATGCGGGACGTCCTGGTTCTTCGAGCGGACGAGGTCCGGGCCGCACTCGACATGCCCTCGCTGATCGAGGCGATGGGGCGCGCGTTCGAAGCGTACTCGGCGGGGATGGCGGAGCTTCCGGCCGTCATCCACCTGGACGTGCCGGAGGCGAGTGGCGAGGTCCACGTGAAGGCGGGCCACGTGCACGGCGGGTCTCGGTATGCGGTCAAGGTCGCATCGGGCTTCTACGGCCTCGACACGCCGGCGATCGACGGACTCGTTCTGGCGTTTGACGCGCGAGACGGATCGCTCGCGGCGCTGCTGCTGGATGGCGGTTATCTGACCGATGCTCGCACCGCCGCGGCCGGCGGGCTTGCGGCCAGGCACCTCGCGCCGCTGCGACCGGAGACCGTAGCGGTGCTCGGGACGGGCGAGCAGGCTCGTAGGCAGCTCGACGCCCTGGCGTGTGAGCGATCCTTCGACGCGATCCGCGTATGGGGACGCAACCCGGACCACGCCCGGCGGTGCGTGGCGGACCTCGAACGCAGAGGGCTGCCGGCGTCGGCCTTCGCGATCGCGGCGACCCCGGAGCAAGCTGTTCGCGGGGCGGAGGTCGTCATCACGTGCACGGCGAGTACTCAGCCGCTCGTGCACGGCGAGTGGCTTGGCCCGGGAACCCATGTGACGGCCGTTGGCTCCGACTCACCGGGCAAGCAGGAGCTCTCTGCCGCCGTGCTCGGGCTCGCCGATCTGGTAGTCGTCGACAGCCGCGATCAATGCGCCCGCCTGGGGGAGCTGCATCACGCCGTCGACGCGGGCACGCTTTCGACTGGGGCGGCCGTCGAGATCGGCGACATCGTCGCGGGCCGGCATCCCGGCCGGACGAGCCAGGACCAGATCACGGTGTGTGATCTGACGGGCGTCGGCGTACAGGACGTGGCAGCGGCGACGCTCGTCCTCGAGCGGGCCCCGTCCGACGTCGAGCGGATCCGGCTCTAGCCGCTCCTACGCGCCGGATCGAGCCGCGCGGACGGCCGCGAGCCTGGCGAGGATCTCGTCATGAAGACGGCCGTTCGTGCTCAGCAGGCTGCCACGCTCCGCGAGCGAAGCGCCCTCGAGCGTCGACACGCGGCCCCCCGCCTCGCGCACGATGACATCGAGGGCCGCCCAGTCCCATGCCGACACGTCCGGCTCCATCATCACGTCCGCGGAGCCCCGCGCGACGAGCACGTGCCCCCAGAAGTCGCCGAACCCGCGCTCGCGACGGGCCTGGGTGACGAGATCCGTCAGCACGCCCGCATACGGTCCGACGAGCCAGTCGCCGAGCTCGGAATACAGGATGAACGAGCGCGAGATGCGGTCGGCCCTCGAGACGCGGATGGGCTCGCCGTTCAGCGTCGCGCCGCGGCCCTTCGCGGCGGCGTATCGCTCGCCCATCGCGGGGGCGTTGGCGACGCCGACGACGATCTCGCCGTCCACCTCGAGGGCAATCAGATTCGCCCAGATCTGGATGCCGTCGGCGAAGTTCTTCGTCCCGTCGATCGGGTCGACGATCCAGCGACGGGCGCTCGCGCCCTCGACGCCTCCCTCCTCGCCGATGACACCGTCACCCGGGAAGCGCTGGTGGATGCGTTCGCGGATCATCGCCTCGATCGCGAGATCCGCCTCGGTCACGGGGGTTTGGTCGACCTTCAGCCGTACCTCGAACGAGCCACGGAAGAAGGACATGGCGAGCTCACCGGCGGCGTCGGCGAGCTCGTGCGTGAAGGTCAGCTCGGACTCGAACATGGCGCGCACGATACGCCGCCGAACGAGCCCGCGAGCCCGCTTGGGTCGACCGGCCGACGCGTACCTGTGCGGTACGCTCGACGGACGATGCAGACGACCGTCGAGGAGACCGACCGGCACAAGGTCCGGCTGACGGTCGAGGTCGAGCCCGATCGGGTCGGCAAGGACCTGGATCGCGCGTACCGGAAGATCGCCCAGCAGGTGAAGATCCCCGGCTTTCGCAAGGGGAAGGTGCCGCGAAAGGTGATCGACGCGCAGATCGGCCGCGACGCCGTCGTGGGGGAGTTCATCGAGGACAGCCTTCCGGCGTACTACCGCGAGGCCATCCGCGAAAACGAGCTGGCCCCGATTACCGAGCCGAACATCGACCTGCACGACCTTCATGAGGGGCAGCCGCTGATCTTCACAGCCGTCGTCGAAGTTCGTCCCCGTCTGTCCCTGTCGAGGGACGATTACGTGGGCGTGAAGGTCGAGCGCCCGCGCGTCACGATCTCGCAGGCCGAGGTCGACGAGCTGCTCGACCGGCTTCGGGATCGCTTCGCCGAGGTCGAGACGGTCGGGCGCCCGGCGCGTCCCGGCGACTACGCGGTCATCGATCTCCGCGCGACGGTGCACGGCGAGGAGATCGCGGAGGCAACGCGTCCGGACTACCTCTACGAGGTCGGATCCGGCGAGTTCACCGGCAAGCTCGACGAGGAGCTGCAGGGCAAACGCGCAGGCGAGATCCTGGCATTCAACGCGCCGCTCGACGAACGGTTCGGTGATCGAGCGGGCCAGGAGGTCTCGTTCCGGGTCCTCGTCAAGGAGATCAAGGGCAAACGGCTGCCCGTCGCGGACGACGAGTTCGCCAGGACAGCGTCCGAGTTCGACACGATCGAGGAACTCACGGAAAGCCTCCGCGAGCAGCTCGGGCGCAACAAGGAGCGGTCGGCCGACGGCGAGGTGCGCGACCTCGTCCTGCGCAAGCTCGTCGACTCGGTCGACGTCGACTTGCCCGACACGCTGATCGACGAGGAGACAGAGCACCGAGTCGTGCACGCTCGCGAGCGGGCCGAACGCGCGGGCATGACGCTCGACGATCTCCTGAGTTCACAGGGCTTCGACGAGCTACGCTTCCGTTCGGACGCTCGAGCACATGCAACTCGCGCGGTCAAGGCCGATCTCGTCCTCGAGGCCGTCGCGCGTAACGAGGACCTCGACGTGACGGCGGACGAGCTCGGCGCGGAGATCGGGCGGCTCGCCCAGATGCTCGGCCGAGACGTCAAGGAGGTGGCGCGATCGCTCGAGCGAAGCGGTCAGGTTGTATCACTTGCCGGTGATATCATCCGCTCGAAGGCGCTTGACTTCCTCGTTGAGCATGCCGACATCACATCGGACGTCGGCGAAAGCCGGGAATCCGATCCGGTCTCGCCCGAGGCCGGGGACGCATCCGAACCTCCCGTGCAGGAACATCGGCCACAGCAGCAGGAGCAGGCGGAGGAGCCACATGAGTGACATCAGCGACTACCTCGTTCCCGTCGTCGTCGAGCAGACGAGCCGCGGCGAGCGCTCGTTCGACATCTACTCGCGTCTGCTGAAGGAGCGCATCGTGTTCCTCGGGACGCCGATCGACGACGCCGTCGGCAACCTGATCATGGCGCAGCTCCTGCATCTGGAGAGCGAGGACCCGGAGAAGGACATCAACCTGTACATCAACTCTCCGGGCGGCGACATCACGGCGCTCTTCGCGATCTACGACACGATGCAGTACATCAAGCCAGACGTATCGACCATCGTGATGGGGCAGGCAGCCTCGGCGGCCGCGGTGCTCCTGCTCGCGGGAAGCAAGAGCAAGCGCTTCGCGCTTCCGCATTCCCGCGTGCTGCTCCACCAGCCGCACGGCGGCGCCCAGGGTCAGGCCGTTGACATCGAGATCCAGGCCAAGGAGATCCTGCGGTACCGAAAGCTCCTGGACGAGCTGATCGCCAAGCACACCGGGCAGAACATCGACAAGGTGTCGAAGGACACCGACCGCGACTACATCCTGACGGCCGAGGAAGCCGTGGCCTACGGCGTCGTCGATGAGGTCATCACGAGCCGAAAGGTGATCCCGGAACTCGCGGCAGCCGCTGCCGCGGGCGCGTAACATAGCCCTCGGGCCGGGGAATTCAACCCGGCCCGCCACGTTGCCGAAGAATCACGACGAGGCGCGAAAGAGAGCCAGGGGGCCATGGGGCGCTTGGGAGACTCGGACCTGCTGAAGTGCTCGTTCTGCGGTAAGAGCCAAAAGCAGGTCAAGAAGCTGATCGCCGGCCCCGGAGTGTACATCTGCGACGAATGCATCGATCTTTGCAACGAGATCATCGAGGAGGAGCTCTCCGAGGCCTCGGATCTCAAGCTGGATGAGCTCCCGAAGCCGCAGGAGATCTACACCTTCCTGGCCGACTATGTCATCGGACAGGACGTCGCCAAGAAGGTGCTTTCCGTTGCGGTGTACAACCATTACAAGCGCATCCAGGTCGGCTCCAAGGACGGCGAGGTCGAGCTTCAGAAGTCCAACATCCTGATCCTCGGACCGACGGGCTCGGGCAAGACGCTGCTGGCTCAGACGCTCGCCAAGATGCTGAATGTGCCGTTCGCGATCGCCGACGCCACCGCGCTCACCGAGGCGGGCTACGTCGGCGAGGACGTCGAGAACATCCTGCTTAAGCTCATTCAGGCCGCGGATTACGACGTCAAGAAGGCCGAGACCGGGATCATCTACATCGACGAGGTCGACAAGATCGCGCGCAAGAGCGAGAACCCGTCCATCACGCGCGATGTCTCCGGGGAGGGCGTACAGCAGGCCCTGCTGAAGATCCTCGAAGGCACGACCGCGAGCGTCCCACCGCAGGGCGGCCGTAAGCATCCGCACCAGGAGTTTATCCAGATCGATACGACGAACGTGCTGTTCATCTGCGGGGGAGCATTCGCCGGCCTCGACAAGATCATCGAGAGCCGCACCGGCAGCCGCGGCGTCGGCTTCGGAGCCGACATCCGGCGCGCCGAGGACAAGGACCTCGGCGAGATCCTCACTCACGTCATGCCCGAGGACCTGCTCAAGTACGGCCTGATCCCCGAGTTCGTGGGGCGCCTGCCGGTCATCACGAACGTGCACAACCTGGACCGCGATGCGCTCGTCGACATCCTGACCAAGCCCAAGAATGCTCTCGTGAGGCAGTACCGACGCTTCTTCGAGTTCGACGGCGTCGAGCTCGAGTTCCAGGATGACGCCCTCGAGGCCATCGCCGATCAGGCCATCTTGCGGGGCACGGGCGCCCGCGGCCTGCGCGCCATCATGGAGGAGGTCCTCCTCAATGTGATGTACGAGCTGCCGTCACGCCAGGATGTGCACAAGTGCCTCATCGACCGCGACGTCGTGCTCTCGGGCGTCAACCCCACGCTCGTGCCGCGCGAACAGCAGCAGCCGCGGGTCCGCAAGGAGCGTTCGGCCTAGCCGGCTACCCGTCCATCACGGCGCGGAGCGCGCGCGCTCGCTCCACGTCCCGGACCGCCCGCAGCTCCTCGAACGTCTCCGCCGCCCTGGTCAGGAGTTGGAGCGCCTCATCTCGCCGCCCGTGGTCGGTGAGCGACCGCGCGAGGTCGAGATCGACGACGGCCCGATCCCACCGAGCTCCGATTCGCTCGAGCGCGTCCGCCGCGTTCGCGAGGCCCTCGAGCCCGGCGCCGTCAGCTTCGGCGAGAGTCGCCAGCGCCTCCAGGCGGTCGAGGTGCGGCGGCAATGCGACGAGGCGTGCGGCGAATGCGTACCGGCGAGTCGTCTCGACGAACGCCGGCGCGACATCCCAGCGACGTTCCTCCGCGAGGAGAGTCGCCTCGACGACGTCGGCGAACGGCCGGATGGTCCCGAGACGAGCGCCCTCGGAGATCGTGTCGAAGGTCGCCCGCCCCTCGGTCGGCTTGCCCCCGATCGCCGCGATCCACGCGATCCACGCCTCGACCATTCCGGACGAATATCCCTGCGTCACGCCGGCGGCCCCGCGGAGCATGTCGATGTAGCGCGCGGCGGCCGGCGCGGAACGCGCCGCGAGAATGAACGCGGTCGACCCGAAGGCCGGGATGGTGAAGTACGGGGGAGCGTCGGCTCGGTCGCCGAGATGCTGTTCGATCGTCGGCTGGATCTCGGTGACGACGGCATCCCAGTTGCCGAGTGAGAACTCGGCGAACGCGAGCCAGGACAGACATCCGACGAGCGTGGGCGCGTCGCCCGCCGACCGCGCGCCTTCCGCCGCGTACTCTCGCGCCTCGCGTAGGTTGCCGACGTACGCGTTGCACCAGGAGTTCATCGAGTAGATGTCGCCGATCTCGAGCGGATCGTCGAGCTTGTGAATGAGCGGCAGCCTGCGTGCGTTGATCTCTAGCATGCGGCCGTAGTCCCCGCGGTTGCCGGGCACGGACGCCGCGGCGTCGAGCGCGGCCGACGCGAGGTCCGGACGGCCGAGGCGCACCGCCATGTCGGACGCGACGAGACCGGCCTCCTCGGCCTCTCGCAGCGACGGATCGTCGAACACGCGCCGCATCCCGACGGCGAAGGGCTGGAACGCCCGCGCGATGAGCAGGCGCACGCGTTCCTCGGAGTCGCCCTCGGGCACATGCGCGAACCCGACGTCGATGAGTCGCCGGACCTCCTCCTCTTCGACCATCGTCCGCATCGACCCTGGCCACCGCGTGGGGGCCTCCACCGCCCGGGCGCAGGCGGCGGCGATGGCGACGCCGTCGTCCGGCGTCGCCCGGAGCCGAAGCTCGATCGCCTCCCCGAACGAGTCCCATGCTCGGTCCCCGCGGTAGTCGCTCAGCGCCACAAATCCCGCCTGCTCGAGCGCGACCGCTCGCTGCTCCCCGTCCGCTGCGATCGCGAGCGCCCGGTCGGACAGCGACGTCGCGTGGCGCACGGCGAAGCGCCGGCGTGCGACCTCCGATGCGTTTCGGAGAGCTTCGAAGGCCTTGTCGCGAAGCTCGTCGAGGGGACGGCCGCCCGCCGATGGCGACTCCAGCTCGCTCCGGTACGCCTCCTCCCAGTGGTACGCCAGCAGGTCGACGAATTCCCGAGCTCGCCCGCCGGCTGTGTCCTCGAGCCACCGAGCGACTTCCGCGTGCGCGGACCCGCGCTCGCGGCGCGGAAGGCTCTCGTAGGCCACCTCCCGCGTCAGGACGTGTCTGAAGATGTATTCGGGCTGGCCCGCGATGGCGGAACCGAGCCGGGACAGCACGAGCTCGCGCTCCTCCAATTGATGCAGCATCTCCCTGAGGGCGTCACCGTCGCCGTCTCCGAGTCGACCCACGGGTCCCGGCCAGAAGACCCTGCCCACGACGGCGGCCCGCTGCAGCGTCCGCTTGGCGTTCGCATCGAGCAAGTCGATCCGCGCCGCGAGAACGCCCTGAATGGTGTCGGGGATCTCGACGTCGTCGACGTCGCTCGTGGCGCGCCATCGGCCGTCCGCGTGCACGATGCGGCCGTTATCGATCAGGTGTCGGACGATCTCCTCGAGGAAGAACGGGTTGCCTTCGGCGCGTTCCAGGACACGCGATCGGACCCTCTCAGGCAGGTCGTCGACCGCCAGCAGGAAGCCGATGAGCCGTGCCGCGTCGTGCTGCGCGAGCGGTTCGAGCGCGATCGAAGAGCGGTTCCGGCGGCCGCCACCCCACGCGGGCCGGGACTCGGTCAGCTCCGGCCGCGCCGGACAGACGAATACGACCGGGCCGACGACCCGGTCGGCAAGCTCCTCCAGCAGGTCGAGCAGCGCCGAGTCGGCCCAGTGGATGTCCTCGACGACGGCGATCACGGGTCGATCGCGTGCGAGCGCCGAGAACAGCGATCGCCACGCGGCGTGGATCTTCGACCGCATCTCGCGCGGTTCCACGTGCGAGAACGGATGCTCCGGGTCCTCGACGCCGACGGTGTATGCCAGAGCCGCCGTTGCCTTCGTCGGGTCGGTCGCGACTTCCCGTGTCAACCGGTCGGCGCCGAACGCGCGCAGACGATCGAGCGTGATGCCCGGCGCATCGGAGTCTCGGATGCCGGCGAGCGACTTAAGGATCTCGGCGAGCGGCCAGTACGTGGCGCCCTCGCCGTGGGGCAGGCAACGACCTCGCAGGACCGACGCGCCCCCCTCCACGCCCTCCGCCCACTCGGCGAACTCGCGCGTCAGGCGGCTCTTGCCCACGCCAGGATCGCCGTAGACCGTCACGAGGGCGGGCCGGGACTCCTCGACGGCGCGCTCGTACACGCTCCGCAGCACGGCGAGCTCGCGATCGCGGCCGATCATCGGCGCCCGAAGCCCGGGAACACCGCGATCGGGTCTCGACGGCTCGTCGCCCTCGAGCACGACCGCCGCGACGCCCGCCGCCCTACCTCGGAGTTGGAGGGCGCCGAGCGGTCGGAACGGGAACGCGCGCGCGGCGCGCGCCGTGCGCTCGGCTACGACGATCTCGCCCGGCTCGGCCAGCTGTTCGAGCCGGGCCGCGGTGTTGACGGTATCGCCCGTGACCATGGGCTCGCCGGGGTGCGGGCCGACTGTGGCAAGCACCTCGCCGGTGTTGACTCCCGTCCGGACACGAAGCGCGGCGCCGTACGCCCGCTCGAGCTCCGGGTTCAACTCGGCGAGTCGCCGACGCATACGAAGCGCGGCTCGCAGGGCGCGGCTGGGATCGTCCTCGTGCGCCGTCGGCACGCCGAACGCGGCCACCACGGCGTCCCCGATGAACTTCTCGACCGTCCCCCCCTCGGCCTCGATCTGCTCCCGCATGGCCGCGAAGTACCGCTCGAGGAGCTCGCCGAGGCGCTCGGGATCGAGGCGCTCGCCGAGACCGGTCGAGCCCTCGAGATCCGCGAACAGAACCGTGACTAGCTTTCGCTCGGTGCCCGTCGGCTGCGTTTCGACGGCCTCCACCGGCGTGCCGCACGCGGGGCAGAAGCGTGCTCCCTCCGGCAGCTCGGCGCCGCACTGACGGCAGCCCGCGACGAGAGGGGAGCCGCAAGAGACGCAGAAGCGAGCGCCGTCGGGGTTCGCAGTGCCGCAGCTCGCGCATGTCTGCATCGAGCGAGTGTACGGCCGCCCCAGGATGCGGTCGGCCCGGAGCATCGTGCGTAGACTCGCCCGCATGACGAACGTCCCCGAAAAGCCGTCGCTCGATGGTCTCGAGGCCCGGTGGGCGCAGCGATGGGAGACCGAGGGCGTCTATCGGTATGACCGTTCGCAGCCCCGCGAGAGGACTTTCGTCGTCGATACGCCGCCACCGACGGTCTCCGGGTCGATTCACGTCGGCCACGTGATGTCGTACACGCACA